>JANMXG010000232.1:0-7673 GCA_031394235.1 Betaproteobacteria bacterium | reverse complement strand
CTATGCCGCTGTCGAACACCCCAAGGGCGAGTTTGGCATTTACCTGGTCAGTGATGGCGCCAACAAGCCTTACCGCCTGAAGATTCGGCCGCCAGGATTCCCTCACCTGGCTGCATTGGACGAAATGGCACGCGGCCACATGATTGCCGACGCGGTCGCAATTATTGGCACCATGGACATCGTGTTTGGCGAGATCGATCGATGAGCAGCATTCAGATGAGCCCGGCGCAAGCCGCGCCCTTGTCGGGAACGACCCTTGCGCGTTTTGCGCGTGAGGTGGTCAAGTTCCCGGCTGACCAGAAGCAGTCGGCCGTGATGGCCTGACTGTCCATCGTGCAGCAGGAGAAGGGATGGGTGTCAACCCACTCCGAGGCCCAAAATGCGGCCTGTCTGGACATGGCACCGATAGCGGTGCACGAGGTGACCACTTTCTACAACATGTACAACCAGCAGCCGGTGGGACAGTTCAAGCTGAACGTTTGCACCAACTTGCCGTGTCAGTTGCGTAGCGGCCAGCAGGCGCTGAAGCACCTGTGCCGCAAGTTCGGCATCGAGCCTGGCGGCACCACCGCCGATGGCCTGTTCACAGTGCAGCCCTGTGAGTGTCTGGGCGCCTGCGCCGATGCGCCGGTGATGTTGGTCAATGACCGGCAGATGCTCAGTTTCATGAGCAATGACCGGCTCGATGAACTGGTCGAAACCTTGAAGGCGCAGGCCCAATGAGCGCGGTCATGAGCCATCGTTTGCTGGACTTGTCCAGGTTTCAGGCCCAGGGTGTCGAAACCTGTTTTCACGACCGTCACATCACGCCCCAGATCGTCGCTGGCCTGGACGGCAGCAACTGGCGCTTGAAAGACTACGAGTCGCGCGGTGGTTACCAAGCCCTGCGCAAGATCCTGGCCGCTGATGGCGGCATGACACCGGATCAAGTGGTGGCCGAGGTCAAGGGGTCGGGTCTGCGTGGCCGCGGAGGCGCGGGGTTTCCGACCGGCTTGAAGTGGAGCTTCATGCCGCGTGCGCTGCCGGTGCAGAAGTACCTGGTGTGCAACAGCGACGAGGGCGAGCCCGGTACCTGCAAGGACCGGGACATCCTGGCTTACAACCCCCACATTGTCATCGAGGGCATGATCATCGCCGCTTACGCGATGGGCATCTCGGTGGGCTACAACTACATCCACGGCGAGATCTTCAGCGTCTACGACCGCTTTGAAGAAGCGCTCGAAGAAGCCCGTGCCGCCGGTTATCTGGGCGATGCCATCCTGGGCAGCAGGCACAGCTTCCAGCTGCATGCGTTCCACGGTTTTGGCGCTTACATCTGCGGCGAGGAAACAGCGCTGCTCGAGTCGCTGGAAGGCAAGAAGGGCCAGCCGCGGTTCAAACCGCCGTTTCCTGCGAGCTACGGTCTGTACGGCAAGCCGACCACGATCAACAACACCGAGACGTTTGCAGCTGTGCCCTGGATCATCCGCAATGGTGGCCCTGCCTACCTGGCGTGTGGTAAGCCCAACAACGGCGGCACCAAGATCTTCTCGATGGTGGGTGACGTCGAGCGGCCCGGCAACTACGAGATCCCGATGGGCACGCCGTTCGCCAAGATTCTTGAACTGGCCGGGGGCGTCAAAGGTGGCAGGCGGCTCAAGGCGGTGATCCCTGGCGGGTCGTCCGCGCCGGTGTAGCCAGCGTCCATCAAGATGGATTGCACGATGGACTACGACTCGATCGCCAAGGCGGGATCGATGCTGGGCTCAGGCGCTGTGATCGTGATGGACGACACCCGTTGCATGGTCAAGAGCCTGCTGCGGCTGTCCTACTTTTACAGCCACGAGTCCTGTGGCCAATGCACACCTTGCCGCGAAGGCACCGGTTGGCTGTGGCGCCTGGTCAACCGGTTGGAGCACGGCCATGGCAAGGCCGAAGATCTGGACTTGCTCGACTCGGTGGCTGAAAACATCATGGGCCGCACCATCTGCGCGCTGGGCGACGCGGCGGCAATGCCGGTACGCGGCATGCTCAAGCACTTCCGAGATGAGTTTGTGCATCACGTCGAACACAAGACCTGCATGGTCCCGGCGTACGTCTGAAACCTGGCAAGAACATGATCGAACTAGAACTCGACGGCAAAAAAGTCAGTGTTGCCGAAGGCAGCATGGTGATGCATGCCGCAGATGCAGCCGGCGCCACCATCCCACATTTTTGCTACCACAAAAAGCTCAGCATCGCGGCCAACTGCCGCATGTGCCTGGTGGACATCGAAAAAGCGCCCAAGCCGATGCCTGCTTGTGCCACCCCAGCCACACAGGGCATGGTCGTGCGCACCAAATCCGACAAGGCGCTCAAGGCGCAGAAGTCGGTGATGGAGTTCTTGCTGATCAACCATCCGCTGGACTGTCCCATCTGCGACCAGGGCGGCGAGTGCCAGCTGCAGGACCTGGCGGTGGGCTATGGTGCTGGCGCTTCGCGTTTTAGCGAAGAAAAACGCGTCGTCTTCCACAAGAACGTTGGTCCGCTGATTTCCATGCAGGAGATGAGCCGCTGCATTCACTGCACCCGCTGCGTGCGATTTGGCCAAGAGGTTGCGGGCGTGATGGAGCTGGGCATGCAGCACCGTGGCGAGCACAGCGAGATCACCACCTTCGTCGGCCAGACCATCGACAGCGAGTTGTCGGGCAACATGATCGACATCTGCCCGGTCGGCGCGCTGACCAGCAAGCCCTTCCGCTACGCTGCCCGTACCTGGGAGCTGTCTCGCCGCAAGAGCATCAGCCCCCACGACAGCACCGGTGCGAACCTGATCATCCAGATCAAGTCCGACAAGGTTTTGCGTGTTGTGCCGCAAGAAAATGAAGCTGTCAACGAGTGCTGGATCGCCGATCGCGACCGCTTCAGCTACGAGGCGCTCAACAGCGATCAGCGGCTGAAGACGCCGATGATCAAGCAGGGTGGCCAGTGGCAGTCGGTGGACTGGAATACCGCGCTGGCTTACGTGGCTGATGGTTTGAAGCGGATCAAGGCCGAGCACGGCGTATCAGGTATCGGCGCGGTGGCATCGGCCCACCGAACCGTCGAAGAGTTGCATCTGCTGGCCAAACTGGTGCGCGGTCTGGGCTGCGAGAACATTGACTTCCGCACCCGCCACGCCGACTTCAGCAATACGGCGGCTGCGGGCAAGGCACGTTGGCTGGGCACTTCGATTGCCTCGCTATCCAATCTGGATCGCGCGTTTGTCATTGGCTCCTTCCTGCGCAAAGACCATCCGCTGATGGCGCAGCGTTTGCGGCAATCGGTGCGCAAGGGCGGCTCAGTGTTGAGCCTGAACGCCGTGCATGACGATTGGGCGATGCCCGTGGCCGCGACGATCACTGCTGCGCCCGCCGCTTGGGTCCAGGCTCTTGCTGATGTGGCGGCATACATTGCTGCGGCCAAAGGACTGGGCGCACCTGCTTCGGCGACAACCAATGCGCAGGCCGAACAGGTTGCGCACGCGCTGATGTCCGGCGAGCGCAAGGCTGTGTTGCTGGGCAACGCTGCTGCACAACATCCAGAAGCGTCGGCCCTGCTCGCATTGGCACAGTGGATCGGCGCCCAGACCGGCGCCACGGTGGGCTACCTCACCGCTGACGCCAACACGGTCGGCGCGCAATGGGTTGGCGCATTGCCCGGTGCGGGCGGACTGAACGCCGGCCAGATGCTCACCCAGCCGATGAAGGCGCTGTTGCTGCTCGACGTCGAGCCGGCACTGGACGGCGCCAATGCTGCAGCTGCATCGGTTGCGGCGGCAGGCTCGGGTCTGGTGGTGGCCTTCACCTCGTTTAAGGACGCCCGGGTCGACAACGCCGACGTGCTGTTGCCGGTGGCGCCATTCACCGAAACAGCAGGCACGTTTGTCAGCGCTGAAGGTCGGGTGCAGAGCTTTCACGGCGTCGTAAAGCCCGCTGGCGACAGCCGTCCGGCCTGGAAGGTGCTGCGGGTGCTGGGCAATCTGCTGGGCCTGACCGGGTTCAGCCAGGAAACGGCTGATGACGTCCGCGTCGAGGCGCTCGGCGACCTCAACGCCTTGGCGGACCGTCTCGACAACCGCACGGACGCAGCACCAGTGCTGCTGCCGGCGCCAGTGGGCTTGCAGCGCCTGTCCGATGTGCCGATTTATGCCACCGACGCGCTGGTGCGCCGGTCGCCGTCGTTGCAGCAAACCGTTGACGGCAAGCGCCCGGTGGCCAGCCTGCCGTCGGCGCTCTGGCAGCAGCTTGGCCTGCAGGCAGGTGACCGGGTTCGTGTAGCGCAAGGCGAAGGCAGTGCGGTACTGCCAGCGCGCGAGGACAGCTCACTCGCTGACGACACCGTTCGGGTGCCGGTCGGCCACCCTGATACCGCCACCCTGGGCGCGATGTTCGGTGCCATTTCGGTCGAGAAAGCCTGACCATGCTCAACGACTTCAACCAGTTTGGTGGCGCACTGTTCGGCGGCCTGATGTGGCCCGTGATCTGGAGCCTGATCAAGATCATTGCCGTTGTCGCTCCGCTGATGATCTGCGTGGCCTATCTCACGCTGTGGGAGCGCAAGGCTATTGGCTGGACACAGATCCGACCAGGCCCTAACCGGGTCGGCCCTTACGGCCTGCTGACGCCCATCGCCGACGCGGTGAAGCTGATCTTCAAGGAGATCATCCGGCCCACAGCCGCACACAAAGGCCTGTTTTTCCTCGGTCCGGTCATGACCATCATGCCGGCGCTGGCGGCCTGGGCGGTAGTGCCGTTTGGACCAGAGGTCGCGCTGGCCAACATCAATGCGGGCTTGTTGTTCCTGATGGCGATCACCTCGTTGGAGGTCTACGGCGTGATCATCGCCGGTTGGGCGTCCAATTCGAAGTACGCCTTCCTGGGCGCGCTGCGGGCGTCAGCCCAGATGGTCAGCTATGAGATCGCAATGGGCTTTGCCCTGGTGGTTGTTCTGATGGTGGCCGGCTCGATGAACATGAGCGAGATCGTGATGAGCCAGGGTCGCGGCATGATGGCAAATGCCGGCGTGGGCCTGCTGTCCTGGAACTGGCTGCCGCTGTTCCCGGTCTTCATCGTCTATTTCATCGCAGGCCTGGCCGAAACCAACCGCCACCCGTTCGATGTGGTGGAGGGTGAGTCCGAGATCGTGGCTGGTCACATGATCGAGTATTCGGGCATGTCGTTTGCGATGTTCTTCCTGGCCGAATACGCCAACATGATCCTGGTGTCCACGCTCTGCGTGGTGTTGTTCCTGGGCGGCTGGCTCAGTCCGTTTGCGGTGCTCGATTTCATCCCGGGCTGGATCTGGCTGGCCGCCAAGGTGTTCGTCGTCGTCACCATGTTCCTCTGGGTCCGCGCAACGTTTCCGCGCTACCGCTATGACCAGATCATGCGGCTGGGTTGGAAGATTTTCATCCCCATCACACTGATCTGGCTGGTGGTGGTCGGTCTGTGGATGCAGACCCCACTGAATATCTGGAAGTGATATGACGCTCCCTAGCTCACTTCGTTCGCTTCCCCCGGTGGGGGCGCAGGTCCCCTTTGGGGCGGCCCGGCAGGAGGTCTGACATGCCCACCACTCAAACTGCATCACTCAAAGACTTCCTCTCCAGCTTCATGCTGCTGGAGTTGCTGAAGGGGCTCAAGCTCACGGGGCGCTACTTCTTTCAGAAGAAGATCACCGTGCAGTTCCCCGAGGAAAAAACGCCGCAGAGCCCGCGCTTCCGCGGCCTGCATGCGCTGCGCCGCTATGAAAACGGCGAAGAGCGCTGCATTGCCTGCAAGCTTTGCGAGGCAGTCTGCCCGGCGATGGCCATCACCATCGAGAGCGAAGTGCGCGATGACGGCAGCCGGCGCACCACCCGTTATGACATCGACCTGACCAAGTGCATCTTCTGCGGCTTTTGTGAAGAAAGTTGCCCGGTTGATTCCATCGTCGAAACCCACATTTTCGAATACCACGGTGAAAAGCGCGGCGACCTGTACTTCACCAAAGACATGTTGCTCGCGGTCGGTGACCGCTACGAAGCCCAGATTGGCGCCAACAAGGAGGCCGACGCGAAGTACCGCTGACCGTCTCTTTCCAGGCTCGTCCCCGGCCCAGCTTGGCCCGGGGGGGGATGGAAGAGGGCGGCGCGATATCCCATCGCAGACATTCCCATGACCACTACAGGCGCACTTTTCTACTTTTTTGCCGCCGTGCTGCTGTTTGCCGCGTTCCGTGTCATCACGGCGCGCAGCACAGTGCATGCCGTGCTCTACCTGGTGCTGGCCTTTGCCAATGCCTCGGTGATCTGGATGTTGCTCAACGCCGAGTTCCTCGCTATCACGTTGGTGCTGGTGTATGTCGGCGCAGTGATGGTGCTGTTCCTCTTTGTCGTGATGATGCTCGACCTCAAGAGTGATGACGACCGTGGGGGCTTTTGGAAGCACCTGCCGCTGGCTGGCTTGATCGGCGCGGTGATCGCGCTCGAAATGGCGTTGGTGCTGATGGGCGGCTTCCGGTTGACCGATGCGCCGGTGCTGGACCCGGCGCTGGCCAAGCTTGGCAATACCCGCCTGCTCGGCATCGAGATCTACACCAAGTACCTCTATCCGCTGCAAATCGCTGCCGTGCTGCTGCTGGTGGCCATCATCGCGGCGATCGCGCTGACGCTGCGCAAGCGCAAAGACAGCCGCTCGCAAGACCCCTCACAACAGGTGCTCGCCAAGAAAGCTGACCGTCTGCGGATTGTCAAGATGCAGCCGGTGTTCGATCTGCCCTCGCCGCCGGCCGCCAGCCCGGCAACTCAGGCCGCAGCGACCGCTGCCGCTGGGGAGAAAAAATGAGCTTCGGACCGGTCACGCTGGGTCACTACATTTCGCTGGGCGGCATGCTGTTTGCGCTGTCGGTGATTGGCATCTACCTGAACCGCCGCAACCTGATCGTGTTGCTGATGGCCATCGAGCTGATGCTGTTGGCGGTCAACATGAACTTCGTTGCCTTCTCCCACTACCTGGGCGACATGGCGGGCCAGGTGTTTGTGTTTTTCATCCTCACGGTGGCCGCCGCCGAATCGGCAATTGGCCTGGCGATCCTGGTGGTGTTGTTCCGCAACCGCGCCACGATCAATGTCGAAGAGCTCGACTCGCTCAAGGGCTGAGGCCAGGACCCCGTAGAACAACATGGCTGCACAACTCTCGCAAAACCTGCTGCTGGCGGTGCCGCTGGCGCCGCTGGCCGGCGCCGTGCTGGCCGGCTTTTTTGGCAAGGCCATCGGCCGCGCCGGCGCACACACCGTCACTGTTCTCGGGGTGCTGATCGCCTTTGTCATTTCGCTGATGGTGCTGAACGACGTGACGGCGGGTGCCCGCTTCAACGCCACGGTCTATGAGTGGATGAACGTCGGCAACCTCAAGATGGAGATCGGCTTCCTGGTCGATGGCTTGACCGCGATGATGATGGTAGTGGTCACCTTCGTCTCGCTGATGGTGCACATCTACACCATCGGCTACATGGCCGAGGACCCGGGCTACCAGCGGTTTTTCAGCTATATCTCGCTGTTCACCTTTTCGATGTTGATGCTGGTGATGAGCAACAACTTCCTGCAGCTGTTCTTCGGCTGGGAGGCGGTGGGCCTGGTGTCCTACCTGCTGATCGGCTTCTGGTACACCAAGCCGACGGCGATCTTTGCCAAC
>JANMXG010000231.1:0-5759 GCA_031394235.1 Betaproteobacteria bacterium | reverse complement strand
GGAAAACGGCAAGATTCTGTACCCGGTCAAGGGCGCGACCATCATCGGCAACGGCCCGGACGCGCTGACCCGCGTCAAGATGATCGGCAACGACCTGGCGCTGGACTCGGGTGTGGGCGTGTGTGGCAAAGAAGGCCAGAGCGTGCCGGTGGGCGTGGGCCAGCCAACGCTGCGCATCGACGGCCTGACGGTGGGCGGTACGGCCTGACGCGTGGGTGGGCTGCATCAGTCCGGCAGGCGGTCGACCTGTAGGCGCGGACGCTGAGGGTCCAGCGCCGACAACTCAAACCGGTAACGCCCGAGGCGGTCGATCACCAGCCGCAGGTTGTCACCCATCGGAGCCAGCCGCACATTCTGGCCTGGGGTGATCGGACCGGCGTCCAGCCCAACCCCCAGGTTCAACCGGTCCCAGTCGGCCGCAGCCACCTTGAACTCGACCTGCCCGGCGGCCAGCACGGCGGTCAGCCCCCAGCGGCGCTCGCCAACCGGTCTGAAGCCCAGGTCAGTGCCCCAGTTGTTCAAGCTGCCCCGCAACAGCGGCGCCGCGCCGGCAACAGGGTCCAGCGGCAACGCCACCTGCACCCGCTGCGTCGCGCGTCCATCGGCAACCCGGGCCACGCTGCGCGATCCGGCCCTGTCGGCTGGGCTGAATACCAGGTCGAAATTGCGGTTCTCGACCGCGAACCGGGTGGCCGACAGCGGCAGCATCGGCGCGCGCTGCCAGCCACCATCACGCAGATAGGCCACGCCGACCGCCACTTCCGCCGCCAGCGTCTGACCGCCGCCGCGGTACTGGCCTTCCAGCGCGGCCCACTGGGCCGGCGCCAGATCCTGAACCACCACCTGACGCGGTGCATAGGCCGCCCAATCCAGCTCGCGCGCGACCGCACGCACCAGGGCCTGGGCCACGGCGGTGCCGCCCTGGCCGTTGCTCATCATCAACCACCGCGTGTTGTGGGCTGTGCGGGCTGCCGCTGGCCGCCAGCAGGGCTTCGTAGTCCTCGTTGAGTCCCAGGTGGCCGAACACCGGCTCTCCGGCACGGGTCTCCAGCACCCAGCCCAGGCCGTAGCCGCCGGGCTGCGGTGTCAGCAGCTGCCGCGCCGTTGCCGGTGTCAACAGGGGTGCCGGGCGGCCGGCCAGACTGTCCTGCAGCGCAGCGGCCGCGCGGCCCAGGTCGGACGGTGTGGTCCACAGGCCGGCAGCGGCCAGCTCGGGATAGACATGCCAGCGGCCCGGTATTGGCCGGCCTTGAAGGTGGCCGCTGGCAGCGCTCAGCGCGGCCAGCCCCGGCAGAGGTTGCTGGAAGCTGCTGTGGCCCATCGCCAACGGCCCCAGCACCGCCGATTGCATCCAGGCTGCAAACGGCAAGCCGGCGTGCTCGCTCATCAGCGCCTGCAGCAGCACATAGCCGCCGCCCGAGTACCTCGCCTGCTGACCCACCGGCCCGTCCGCCCGCACCGCCGGCGTGTTGGCCGGTGCACCGCCGGCAAGCACCTGGGCTGTGGTGGGCAGCGGTTGACCCGCCGCATACCCCGGGAATCCCGACACCGACAGCCCCGCCGTGTGGCTGAGCAACTGGCGCGGCGTGATCAGGGCAGGTGCCTGCCATCCGGGCACGGCCCGGCCAATGTCGGCATCCAGCGCCAGCCGGCCATCTTCGGACAGCCGCATCGCGCCCAAGGCTGTCACGGGTTTGGAGATTGAGGCCGCCTGGACCAAGGTGCTGGTGTCGACCGTGCCACCGACGGTCGCATCGCGCAGGCCCCAAGCCCGAGCCCAGGCCAGATGCCCGTCACGGAACACCGCCACGCTGACCGCCGGCACACCGGCAGCGGCCATGCGGGCTTGCAGGCTTTACGGCCGGCTGTGCTGGGTCACAATCGCCTCCGGCAGGTTGGCAACGACCCGCGCGATCAAAGACGCGTCATCGGCTGGCGCGGGCGGGGCCGCAGCAACCGTGGCAGCCGCCGCCACCGCAGTGCAGGACAGGGACAGTAGGGCTCGCAACATGGGTGGATGGATGTCCGGGTTTGTTTGGCAGCAACGGCCATGGTGGCACGGCGCCGGCATGGCATGACGCCCGCCCTGCAAAGCGCCTGTGGCGCTGCACCTTCGCGGCGCATCTGTTTGTGGCCCGGCGATGCCGCTTGCATGCCGGCGGCTTGCTTGCACCGCCGCACTGCGGAAGCCGGTCGCACGCCGGTGGGCCAATGACCGAGGCACGCGTATCGGTGACTGCCGTCACGCTTGGCGACATTGAGCAAGCCGTCGCTCGGCTGGCAGGTCATGTGCTGGACACCCCGTTTGTCGAATCCAAGACGCTGTCGCAGATCACCGGCGCGCAGGTTTTCCTCAAATTCGAAAACCTGCAGTTCACCGCGTCCTTCAAAGAGCGAGGCGCGCTCAACAAGCTGGCCGCGCTGCTGGCGTCCGGTGCCACGCCCCGCGGGGTGATCGCGGCGTCTGCCGGCAACCACGCCCAGGGCGTGGCGCACCATGCGCAGCGGCTGGGGCTGCGTGCGGTGATCGTGATGCCGGTGCTCACGCCGACCGTCAAGGTCGAGCGCACCCGCGGGTTTGGCGCCGAGGTGGTGCTGCACGGCCACGGTTTCGACGAGGCCCGTGTCCACGCGCTGACGCTGGCGGCCGAACAGGGGCTGACCTTCATCCACCCTTTCGACGATCCCCTGGTTATCGCCGGTCAGGGCACGCTGGGCCTGGAGATGCTGCGGGTGCAACCCGACCTGGACACGCTGGTGATCGCGATCGGCGGCGGCGGGCTGATCAGCGGCATCAGCGTGGCGGCGCGGGCGCTGCGGCCGGACATTGAAATCATTGGCGTGCAGGCCACCCGCTTTCCGGCGATGTTCAACCTGGCCAAAGGCACTGACCTGCCGATCGGCGCCAGCACCATCGCCGAGGGCATTGCCGTGGCCCAGCCCGGGCAGATCACCCGGCACATCGTCACGGCGCAGGTGGACGATCTGGTGCTGGTGGACGAGGGCGACATCGAGCAGGCGGTGCTGATGCTGCTGGAGATCGAGAAGACCCTGGTCGAAGGCGCCGGTGCCGCCGGTCTGGCGGCGCTGCTGAAAGAACCGGCACGCTATGCCGGCAAACGGGTGGGACTGGTGCTGTGCGGTGGCAATATCGACCCGCTGCTGCTGGCGTCGATCATCGAGCGCGGCATGGTGCGCGCCGGCCGGCTGGCGCGTATCCGCGTCGGGGCACGCGACGCACCGGGTGTGCTGGCGCGCATCACCACCGTCGTGGCCGAGGCCGGCGCCAACTTCGACGAGGTGCATCACCCGCGCGCGTTTTCGTCGCTGTCGGTGCAGAGCGTAGAGGTGGAACTGGTGCTGCAAACCCGCAATCCGGCGCATGTGCGCGAGGTGGTCGACCGGCTGCAGGCGGCCGGCTTCGAGGCCAATGCCGGTTGAGCGCCCGTCATCGGGCTGTCAGCGGCTGCGTGCTACATTTGCCCTCATGCGTTCGTCGCGATTTTTCTTTGCGTATTTTTGGTTCTCGCCCCTGACCGGCGGCTTGAGAGGCAATCGCGCGTAAGCAAAAAGCGATCCGAACAAACCAACCGCCGGCAGCCCCGGCGGTTTTTTTTCGTCCTGACCCTCCACCCCGTTCATCCCTTTGACCCCCAGGAGTAAACCATGGCCCCCAAATCGCCCAGCCACCCCAGCGCCGCCCATGCCGGCAGCGAAACGGGCTTTGGCTACGCCTTGAGCGAAAAGACCAGCGAGACCGATGACCAACGCGTCGAGGAGGTGACGCCGCTGCCGCCGCCCGAGCACCTGATCCGGTTCTTCCCGATTGCCGGCACGCCAGTGGAAAAGCTGGTGTCCGCCACCCGCCGCAACGTGCGCCGAATCCTGAACAGCCAGGACGACCGGCTGTTGGTGGTGATCGGCCCCTGCTCGATCCACGACCCCGCGGCGGCGTTGGATTACGCGCGCAAGCTAAAGCTTGAGCGCGAAAAGTACGCCGACACGCTGGAGATCGTGATGCGGGTCTATTTCGAGAAGCCCCGCACCACCGTCGGCTGGAAGGGCCTGATCAACGACCCGTACCTGGACGAGAGCTACCGCATCCACGAGGGCCTGCGCATCGCCCGACAGCTGCTGGTCGACATCAACCGGCTGGGCGTGCCGGCCGGGGTGGAGTTTCTCGACGTCATCAGCCCGCAGTACATCGGTGACCTGATTGCCTGGGGCGCGATCGGCGCGCGCACCACGGAGAGCCAGGTGCACCGCGAGCTGGCCTCGGGCCTGTCGGCGCCGATCGGCTTCAAGAACGGCACCGACGGCAACCTGAAGATCGCCACCGACGCGATCCAGGCTGCCGCGCGGCCGCACCATTTTTTGTCGGTGCACAAGAACGGCCAGGTGGCGATCGTCCAGACCAAGGGCAACACCGACTGCCACGTCATCCTGCGGGGTGGCAAAGCGCCGAACTTTGACGCCGCAAGCGTGGCTGCGGCCTGCGACGAATTGAAGGCCGCCAAGCTGCCCTGCCAGCTGATGATCGACTGCAGCCACGCCAACAGCAGCAAGCAGCACCAGCGTCAGATCGACGTGGCCCGCGACATCGGCAGCCAGATGGCCGCCGGCAACCGCTGCATCGTCGGCGTGATGGTGGAAAGCCATCTGTTGGGCGGGACGCAGAAGTTCAGCGCCGGCAAAGACGATCCGGCCAAGCTGACCTATGGCCAGAGCATCACCGACGCCTGCATCGGCTGGGACGACTCGCTGGGCGTGCTGCGGGGCCTGAGCGACGCGGTGCTGGCCCGCCGCCAACACTGAACACCCCCACAGCCAGCGTCGGCGCGGCGCAACAGCACCCCCCGCTTAGATGCACCACCCCACCCGTTTGGGGTGGGGTGTCAGCCTGGTGGCGCTTTCAAACGTTATTCTGGGGTATTCCCGTATTCGTCGTCTTCGCGTCGTCTTCGCGTCATCTTCGCGTCACCTTCGCGCCGTCCCAGCGCCGCCATGAACACCGCCACCTTTACCGACCTGCAGCAACTGCCTGACCTGGTCGTGATCATCGACTTCAAATGGCTGATGGCCGGTGAGGGCGTGCGGGTGCATGTCGAACGGCTCCAGTGCGACCGCGACTACGCAGCCGACTGCCTGGGGCAGGGTGCGGCATCGCACATCCCAGCCCTGCGCGATTGTGCGCAGCGCCTGGCCCGACTGCTGAAAATCACGCTGCCGGCGCCCTGAGGCCTGCGATTGCCGATCGGTATCGGTCGGTTGTCGGTCGTTCGCTGGCTGCCCGGCGCCAAGGGGCGGCGGGGCCGGCGCGTTCAGCTGTTGATCCGTTGCTGATCGGACGACAGGTCCGGGGCCGCCGTGTCGGCCGGGCTGTCCTGCACGTCGGACTGCGCCGCCAGCCGCTCGCTGCGCCAGTACACGTCATCGCCGCCCAGGCCGTCCAGATTGGCCCGGTTGAGCACACGTGCCAGCACAAACAGCAAGTCGGACAGCCGGTTCAAATACTGGCGCGGCGCGTCGTTGACCGCCTCTTGCGCGCTCAGGGCCACCACCGCCCGCTCGGCCCGCCGCGCCACGGTGCGGCTGACATGGGCCAGCGCGGCACTGCGGGTGCCGGCCGGCAGGATGAACTCGGCCAGCCGGGGCAAGGCAGCGTTGTAGTGCGCCAGCGCGGCATCGAGCCGGGCCACCGCACTGTCCTTGAGCAGGCTGTAACCGGGGATGCACAACTCACCGCCCAGGTTGAACAG
>JANMXG010000230.1:0-18919 GCA_031394235.1 Betaproteobacteria bacterium | reverse complement strand
TCGACATGCAGGCCGGCACGGCCAGCGCGGTGCTGGCCGGCAGCGCCGGCTTGAACAAGAGCAGCGCGGGAACCGTGACGCTGAGCGGTGCCAACACCTACACCGGCGCGACCACGGTGGCCGCTGGCACGCTGGCGCTGGCCGCGAATGACACGCTACCCCGCAGCACGGCGGTCGTCGTCATTGGCGCAGCCGCGGTGCTCGACATCGGTGCCCGCAGCAACACGGTGGCCGCGGTGGCGTTGCAAGGCGGTGGCACGGTCCAGGGCGGCAGCGGGGTGCTCAGCAGCACGTCCACCTTCGACCTTCAGGACGGCACGGTCAGCGCAATCCTGGCCGGCGCGGTCGGGCTCAGCAAGTCCACAGGCGGCCAAGTCAGTCTGAGCGGTGCCAACACCTACAGCGGCGCCACCTCGATCACGGCTGGCACACTGACACTGGGTGCCAACAACACCCTGCCTGGCGGCACTGCCGTGACCATCGACGGCGCGACGGCGGTACTCGCCATCGGGGCGCGCAGCAACACGGTTGCAGCGGTCTCACTGTTGGGCAACGGCTTGATCACCGGCAGCAGCGGTGTGCTGACCAGCACCTCGGCGTTTGACCTGCAAAGCGGCGCAGCGCGGGCGATCCTGGACGGTCCGGCGGGCTTGAACAAGTCCGGCGCAGGCAACGTCGTGCTTGAAGCAGCCAATCGATACCGCGGTGCCACCACCTTGAGCGCAGGCACGTTGACGCTGGGCGCCAACGATGTCTTGCCCGCTGGCACGGCGGTCAGGGTCACCGGCGCCAGCAGCGTGCTGGACATCGCCAACCGCAGCAACACCGTCGCGTCGGTCTCGTTGCAGGACAGTGGCGCAATCAACGGCAGCAGCGGCGTGCTGACCAGCACCACCGCGTTCGATATGCAGAGTGGCAACGTGGGCGCGATCCTGGGCGGCGTGGCGGGGCTGGACAAGACCGGCGCCGGCAGTGTTGTGCTCAGCGGTGCCAACCGCTACACCGGCGTGACCCGTGTCAGCGCCGGCAGCCTCAGTCTGGGCGCTGCCGACCGACTGGCCCCTGCCGGCACGCTTGAGGTCAGTGGTGGTCTGCTGGACCTCGGCGGCTTCAGCAACACGCTGGCTGGCGTCAAGCAAACCGGCGGTTCGGTCAGCCACGGCACGCTCAGCAGCACCACCCCATTTGACATGCAGGCGGGCAGCGTCAGCGCGGTGCTGGGCGGTGCGGTAGGCTTGAACAAGACCGGTCCAGGCACCGTGGCTTTGAGCGGCGCCAACACCTACACCGGCATCACCACCGTCAGTGCTGGTGAACTTCAATTGGACGGCGCGGGCCGCTTGCTGGCCACGGGCCTGGCCGATGTGGCGACCGGAGCCACGCTGCGGCTCAATGGGGACCAGTCGCTGGCCGGACTGACGCTGGCTGGCCTGGCCACGGGCAACGGGGTTTTGAGCGCTTCCAATTACACCGTCAACGGCGGTCGTGCCGAGGTGCCTTTGGGCGGCGGCGCATTGACATCCTCAGGCGCCACCGTGATCAACAACAGCGTCGGTGCTGATACGGTCACGGTCGCCTCGGGCACCTTGACGCTGGGCAGCGGCAACCTGTTGCTGGATACCGCTGCCGTGACCGTGGCGGGTTCATCCACGCTGGTCATGGCGGGCAATGACACGGTGGGCAGCCTGCTGCTACGTGGCACGCTGGCAGGGGCTGGCACGCTGACCGCCCAGACCTATGCGCTGGACGGTGGCGCGGTACAGGCCCGGCTGGGTACCGGCGCGCTCAGCAGCAGCGGTGCCAGTGTGTTGGATCGCCAGGCCGGCGTCGGGTCGGTGAATGTATTGACCGGCACGTTGACCACCGGTGCGGCTGACCTCCTGACAGCCCTGCCAGCGGTCTCGGTCACCAGCGGCGCGACCTTGGCTTTGGGGGGTGCAGAGCGCATCGGCACCCTCAATGGTGGCGGCACATTGGCCTTGGGCGCGGCCACGCTGTCGACTGGTGCGGGCGGCAGTTCGGTCTTTTCGGGCACGGTTACCGGCACCGGCGGCTTGGTCAAGCAGGGTGCCGACAGTTTCACGCTGGCTGGCGCCAACAGCTTCACCGGCGACACCACCGTCCAGGCCGGCACTCTGGTGCTGTCCGGCGACAACCGCTTGTCCGACGCCACTGCGGTCAGCGTTGCCACCGGCGCAACGCTGACGCTGGCGGGCAGCGACAAGGTGCGCAGCCTGCAGCTGGCCGGTACGTTGGCGGGCGCGGGCAGGTTGACGGCGGCCGACTATGCGTTGACCAGCGGCAGCGTCGAGGCCAATCTCGGCACCGGCGCGCTGTCGTCGTCGGGTACCAGCCTGGTCACGGGCTTGGCCCAGCTGGACAGCGTGACGGTCAAGGCCGGCACGCTCAGCCTGGGCCCGGCCGGGCGGTTGACGGCCAACCCGGCCGTCAGCGTCGATGCCGGCGCCACCCTGGCTTTGGGCGGCAACGAGTCCCTGGGCACCTTGGTTGGCACTGGCAGGGTTGCGCTGGGCGGGGCTACGCTCAGCACCGGCGTTGCCGGATCGTCCACCTTTGCTGGCGAGATTTCAGGCAGCGGTGGCCTCAGCAAGCTGGGCAGCTCCACCTTCACCCTCAGTGGCGCCAACACCTACCCCGGCACCACCACGGTGGTGGCCGGCTCGCTGGCCTTGACTGCACCGTCCCGGCTGGCTGACACCAGCGCCGTGACCGTGGCACCGGCAGCCACGCTGGTGCTGGGCGGCGACGAGACAGTCGCCAACCTGACGCTGCAAGGCACGCTGGGCGGCAGCGGCACGCTGACCGCCGCGAGCTATGAATTGAACGGGGGCAACACAGGTGCCCAGGCCAACCTGGGCACCGGCCGGCTCAGGTCCACCGGTAACAGCACCCTGGCGGGCACCGTGGCTGCGGGCACGGTGGATGTCGATGGTGGGCGTTTGGTACTGGCCAGCGCCGACCGTCTGGCCGACGGCAGCACACTCACAGTGGCCCGTGGCGCCAGCTTGTCGCTGACCGGGGACGACCGGGTCGGCAGCGCAGTGCTGCGGGGCACGGTCGACGGCAGCGGCACCCTGAGCGCCGCCACCTACCTGGTGGACGGTGGTACCGCGCTGGCCGACCTGGGCACCGGCAGCCTGACCAGCACCGGGGCCAGCACGCTGACGGGCCGCAGTGCTGCCAGCGTGCTGGCGGTAGATGCCGGCTTGCTGAGCTTGAGCAGCGGCGGCCGCCTGAGTGCGGCTCCGGCGGTCTCGGTGGCGACCGGCGCCGGCCTGTCGATCGGCGGTGACGACAGTTTTGGCAGCCTGACCGGCGCCGGGTCTGTGGCGCTGGGCTCGGCCACGCTGAGTACTGGCGCCGGTGGATCCAGCAGCTTTGCGGGTGCCATCAGCGGGCTGGGCAACCTCGTCAAGCGCGGTGCGTCCACCACCTTCACGTTGACCGGCGCCAGCCCCTACAGCGGCAGCACCACCGTGGCCGAGGGCACGCTCAGCCTCGGCGACGGTGGCACCACTGGCACGCTGGCGACCAGCAACTTTGTCGTCCAGGGGGTTCTCCGCTCGGCCCGTTCGGACAACGTCGTGATCAATCAGCCGGTCAGCGGTAGCGGCAGCGTTGAGCAGGCAGGCAGCGGCCGACTGACGGTGCAAGGCAACAACAAGACCCACACCGGGCGCACGGTGGTCACCCGGGGCGAACTGGCCACTGCCGGCAACGAGAACCTGTCCGACGGCAGCGACATTGCCGTGACGGCAGGCGCCAAGTTGATTCTCGCCGGCGATGAAACCGTCAAGTCGATTGACGCTGACGGCACGGTCGCGATCGCGTCGCGCTTGACTACCACGGGTGCCATGGTCCTCAAAGGGGCCGTGATCGCCACCGGCAACGCTGCGGTCACGCTAACGGGTCAGCAGATCGATGCGGTGAATCCGGGCAACCTGTGGGGCAGCAGCCTGTCGGTCAACAGCACGGGCGTGCTCAACCTGTCGGCGGGCAAGGACGGCGCCAACTTCCGCGATCTGACGCTGGGCACATTCAACGCCAGCGGTGGCGGCCGGGTGGATGCCGGTGCGGTTGCCCTGGCCGGGCTGGTGACCATCGCCGGTCCCACGCTGGTGATCGACGCCAGCAAGGCAGCTACCTTGGTGCTGCCGGACGCGACACTCATCGGCAAGCTCACCCCGGCGAAACGCCAGATCGGGTTTTCGAAGGATGTCGTGACCCAGACGGATACCAGCCGGATCGAGGTGGCCGCTGGTGGGTTGCTGTCGATCGTCGCCAGCAAAGGCGGATCGGTGGCGCTGCTGAACGCCACCAACCAATTTGGCGGTGGTTTGGCCGTGCGCAGTGGCGACGCCACGTCGCCCTGGGCAGCCAATCTGGTCAACGACTCGACGGGCGTGTCCAGCATCCAATATTCGATGCAAAGCCGGATTCAGGTCGCCGGCACCCAGGTCAACGTGGGCGGGGCGGGGTTTGAAGCCGATGTCGTGCGTATCAAGGCCGACTCGGTGAGCACCCCCGGCAGCGCCGTGATCGTCGCCAGATTGCCCTACGAGAACCTGGAGGGGACCTTGACCTCATTGCCCGGCCTGACCTTCGAGTTGACGCCCGCTGCATTCCTGACACCGTTTTCCTACGGCCAGGGTGGCAGTGAGATCAACATCAACGTCGGCAACAAGGCCTGGGGCCCCCGCACCCAGTTGTTGGTCGACAGTGGCTACTTCACCGTGCTGCCGCGTGGCGCGGCCCGCGGCGCTACGGCGCTGTTGCTGAAGGGGCCGCTGGTGGCAGGCACCTATGGCTTCTTCTACGACGGCGCGGGCCAGCAATCCGAGGTGCCGGTGTTCTACAACGGTGTGTCCGCCGTAACGCCCCAGGTTGCAGGCTCGATTTCGTCGACAGTGTCGGTCTCGGAGGGCGCCCGCAAGGAGCGTTTCGAAGAAGCGATCCGCACTGAAAACGTCGCGATCCGGTTGCGCTCGGGTGTGATCGCCGAAGTCGGCCCCGGCACACCGGCCACCAGCAGCACCGTACCGCTGGATCCGATGCGGCCCGCCATCTGCCCGCCTGCCGGCGGCAGCTTGGGCTGCGCCACGACGCCATGAGTCAATTGATGTCCATGCACAAAATCACCGAGACCGTGACACCGCTGCGTCGCCGTAGGCTGCTTCATTGGGGTGCAGCGGCGGGCGGCGGGCTGGCCCTGGCGCCCGGGTGGCTGATGGCGGCCGATCCCGCAAAGCCTGGCAAGACCCCCGAGCCCGCCGAGACCACGGAGCCGCCTCGCCTGGCCTTGCTGATCGGCAACCGTGAATACCCCGACGACCAAGACCTGCCACCCATCCATAAAAACGTGCGCGATATGCGCACGGCACTGGAAAAGCGCGGCTTCACCGTAACCGATGCCGTGGATCTGGACCTGCTCAGCGCCCGCGCAGTGATGGACCGGTTCAGTGCCAGCGTCAAGGCCGCGCCGCCGGACGCGACCGTGTTTTTCTACTTCTCCGGCCACGGCGCCCAGGTCGACGCCGAGAACCTGCTGGTCTCGGCGCGTATCAATCCGAAGGCCAGGCCAGAAGCGCTGGCCCGCGGCAGCATGACGCTGACCAAGGATGTACTCGATCTGCTGCCGCACCGGCCCGAAGGGCTGACGATTGCGGTGGTGGATGCATGCCGCACCGAGCTCAAGGCCCTGGCACCGGGCGAGGGTCTCAACCAGGTTGAAGCGCCGCCGGGTTGCCTGATTGCCTTTGCCACCGGTGCCGGCAAACCGGCGATTGCGCCCAACCACGACCGCGACAACACGTTCTACACGGCGTCGTTGGTACGGGTACTCAACAGCGCCTCGGGCGAAACGCCGTTCTCAGATGTGTTCAGGCTGGTCAAGTCCGACACCCGGACCACGATGCTCAACCATCCGGTCGAGGCTGTGCGCTCGGTGGCACAAGAGCCCTTCATCGCCGAGAACCTCAAGATCCGTCGCCGCGTTGCGCCCCGGGTGGCCAACGCTGTGCTGCCGCCGCCACGCAAGGACGACGAAGCAGAGGCCTGGGCCAAGCTCGAGGCGCTGATCTGGCCACCGGACGTGGCCAGGTCGGCCGCCCAGTACATCGCCGACTACCCGGGCAGTGCCTTGGTCGGCAGCGCACAGGTGGCGCGTGACGGTGCGTTGGAGGCCGCCAAGATCCTGCGCCGCAGCGACGTTCGGCTGTACCGAACCGCGTTCCAGGTGTCGGACCAGATGCCGGCCGACGAGGCCGACGACATCGCCAAGGCTGGGCGCGGCGACAAGGATGCCGCTGCGCGGCTCGGGCAGCGCCACACGCCCAAGGCCGAGCTGGGCAGCGGCGGCATCGACAAGGTGGGACGCTTCGAGGGCTGGATGCAGTACGCCGCAGCGCTGGGCAACGGTATTGCGAGCTACCGTCTGGCGCTGTACTACCGCCGCAGCGAGCAACCACAGCTGGCCGCACAGTTTGAGGCGCTGGCGCGCAAGTTGGGCTACACACCACCGCCGTCGCTGAACAACTCCCGCAAATAACACCAGGTGCGTTGATGGCCTGGCCCGCGCTGCGCCGGGAGATTCACAAGACCGCGACACCGGGCGAAGCACAACTGCCGGGGCGCTTTCGGCGCGCGCCGTGCCGACGCTAGCGGCGCTGCGGGCATGCCGGCCTGCCCGGCGGTCCGACTGCGCCGGGGTTTTGCCTTCGTCAACCTGGGTCTGCCCGGTATCATCAACGACCGTGCGCGGGTGACGGAATCGGTAGACGTAGCGGGCTTAAAACCCGCAGCCGCAAGGTGTACGGGTTCGAGTCCCGTCCCGCGCACCAGGGCGGGTTGCTTGGCATCGCAAAGACTTGCCGGCATCGCCGCGAGGAGTGCTCGCGCGCCAGGCCGCCAAGTTTCAGTGTGTGGGTTGCCACGGCTGCCACCCCGGGGCAGATGGTCCGAGCGCACCCGTTCGGTCGGTTCGCAGGCCGTTGCAACAGCGACGTACCGCGGTGGCGCAGCCGAAGTTGGCCCTGCCCGGCGGCGATCGACACCGGCAAGCGCCGCGCTGGATGTACCGCGTATGGGCCCATCAGGCAAGGTAGGCCAAATCAGACCCAGTCAAGCCCGGCCCGTCCGGTCAGTCCAGATCAGGCAAGTTCAGCCACGCTGACCGGGCGAGCGGATCGATCCAGCGCTGTGCCGCACGTTGCAGCCCTTCGGGTGAGCCGGTGCTGAGCAGCCGGGTCCTGTCGGGCCTCGGGGCCGCTGACCGGTCTGTTGCGGGACAGGTGCTGCCGCGCCCCAGCAGTTTCAGCACCTGACGGACCACGGCGTCGGCCGTGTCGAGCAGCGCCACGCCAGGCCCCAGGCGCTGCGCCAGCGCGGTCGACACGAGGGGGTAATGGGTGCATGCCAGCACCACGGTGTCCACACCCGCAACTTTCAGCGTGTGGGCCAGTGCGTCGAGCCGGGTGTCCAACTGCCGATCGGCCGCCGGGCTGGTGCCAGCGTGTTCAATTGCGTCGGCCAGGCCGGGGCAGGGCAGGCGCAGCAGCTGGGTGCCTACGGCATGGGCTTCGACCAACTGGCCGAATCGGTCGCTGGCCAGCGTGGCCGATGTGCCCAGCACGGCGATCCGGCCGCTAGGGCTGGCGGCGGCTGCCGGCTTGATGCCGGGCTCGACGCCAACAAACAGCCGGCCCGGCCAGCGTGCCCGCAAGGCGCCGATCGCCAATGTGCTGGCCGTGTTGCAGGCGACCAGCACCAGGTCGGCGCCGCCGTCCACCAGGTATCCGCCCAGCTGCAGGCTGCGTGCAGTGACCCAGGCTGCGCTGCGGTCACCCCACGGGGTGTAGCGGGCGTCAGCCAGGTAGGTGATGTCGGCCTGCGGCAGCTGTTGGTGCAAGGCGCGCAGCACGGACAGACCGCCAATGCCGGAGTCGAAGATGCCAATGCGCGGGGCGTCAGGAACGGCCATGGATCGCGCAGTCTAACCAGCGAGCCCAGAGGCGGGATGGCCCTGGGATTGGCGCGCGCCGCCCAGCTAAGGCACAATACCAAGAAAAGCACGACCGTTCGATTTTCTGCCATTACGGCGGTTTTGACCGGCGCATAGAATTCAAAGCAAGCACAGTAAACCGCAGTTCAACCTGGCCAGGAGCCGTCCGACATGAAGGTATTGGTACCCGTCAAGCGTGTGGTCGATTACAACGTCAAAGTGCGTGTCAAGTCCGACGGCACAGGGGTGGACATCGCCAATGTCAAGATGAGCATGAACCCGTTCGACGAGATTGCCGTCGAAGAAGCGGTGCGCTTGCGCGAAAAGGGCGTGGTCACCGAGGTCATCGCGGTGTCCTGTGGGGTCACCCAGTGTCAGGAGACCCTGCGCACCGCCATGGCCATTGGTGCTGACCGCGCCATCCTGGTCGAGTGTGCCGACGAACTGCATCCGCTGGCCGTGGCCAAACTGCTCAAGGCGCTGGTCGACAAAGAGCAGCCGGGCCTGATCATCCTGGGCAAGCAGGCGATCGACGACGACAACAACCAGACCGGTCAGATGCTGGCCGCCCTGGCCGGGCTGCCGCAAGCCACCTTTGCCAGCAAGGTCGAGGTGGTGGACGGCAAGGTCAAGGTCTCGCGCGAGATCGACGGCGGTTCCGAGACCCTGAGCCTGAGCCTGCCGGCAGTGATCACCACCGACCTGCGCCTGAACGAGCCGCGTTATGTCACCTTGCCCAACATCATGAAGGCCAAGAAAAAGACACTTGAAGTCTTCAAACCGGCCGACCTGGGGGTGGACGTGACATCGCGCATCAAAACGCTGAAGGTCAGTGAGCCCCCCAAGCGCGGTGCCGGTATCAAGGTGGCCGATGTGGCCGCGCTGGTGGACAAACTCAAGAACGAAGCGAAGGTGGTTTGAGATGGTTGCACTCGTCATTGCCGAACACGACAACGCGTCCATCAAGGGCGCCACGCTGAACACCGTGACCGCCGCTCTGCAGTGCGGTGCTGAGGTACATGTGCTGGTGGCGGGCCACAACGCTGGCGGCGCCGCCACTGCGGCTGCCCAAATCGCTGGTGTTGCCAAGGTGCTTCATGCTGATGCCGACGGCTTTGCCCACGGCCTGGCTGAAAACATCGCAGCCCAGGTCCTGGCGCTGGCCCCGGCCTACAGTCACCTGCTGTTCCCGGCCACGGCGGCGGGCAAGAACGTCGCGCCGCGGGTTGCCGCGCTGCTGGACGTGGGCCAGATCAGCGAGGCCAGCAAGGTCATCAGCGCCGATACTTTCGAGCGTCCGATCTATGCCGGCAACGCGATTGCCACGGTGCAGAGTGCCGACCCGATCAAGGTGATCACCGTCCGCACCACCGGTTTCGACGCTGCTGCGGCCTCCGGCGGCAGCGCCGCGGTCGAGACCTTGGTGGCCGAGGCCGATTCAGGTAGCAGCGCCTTTTTAGGCAGCGAGATTGCCCGCAACGATCGGCCCGAGTTGACGGCAGCCAAGATCATTGTGTCGGGCGGCCGGGCAATGGGCAGCAGCGAGAAGTTCAACGATGTGCTGACCCCGCTGGCCGACAAGCTGGGTGCCGCACTGGGTGCCAGCCGCGCAGCAGTGGACGCCGGCTACGCACCGAATGACTGGCAGGTGGGCCAGACCGGCAAGATCGTTGCGCCCGCGCTCTACATCGCCTGCGGCATCTCGGGTGCGATCCAACACCTGGCCGGCATGAAGGACAGCAAGGTCATCGTTGCGATCAACAAGGACGCCGAAGCGCCGATCTTCAGCGTTGCTGACTACGGCTTGGAGGCCGACCTGTTCGTGGCCGTGCCTGAGCTGGTCGCCGCCCTGTGACCGTGCTGTGATGTTTGGTTGTTGACCCCGTATTGACCCACTCAAGGGCGCCCTCGTTGGCGCCCTTGTTTTATCCAGGAGACTGAAAGTGACCTACCGCGCCCCTGTCAAAGACATGCTGTTCGTGATGAAGGAATTGGCGGACATCGCCGCTGTTGCCAGCCTGCCGGGTTTTGAAGAGGCGGGGCTGGATACTGCCGCCGCCGTTTTGGACGAGTGCGCCAAGCTGAACCAGGACGTCATCGCCCCCCTGAACTGGACCGGCGACCAGCAGCCCTCCACCATCAAGGACGGCGTGGTCACCACCACGCCCGGCTTCAAGGCGGCGTTCCGCCAGTTTGCCGATGGCGGCTGGCAAGGTCTGCACCATCCCGAAAACTTTGGCGGCCAGGGCCTGCCCAAGTTGATCCACGCCGCCTGCATCGAGATGCTCAACAGCGCCAACATGAGCTTTGCGTTGTGCCCGCTGCTGACCGATGGCGCAATCGAGGCCTTATTGACCGCCGGCAGCGACGCGCTGCAAGCCGCTTACCTGCCGAAGATGATTGCCGGCCAGTGGACCGGCACGATGAACCTGACCGAGCCCCAGGCTGGCTCCGATCTGGCGGCGGTGCGCAGCCGCGCCGAGCCCCAGCCTGACGGCAGCTACAAGGTGTTCGGCACCAAGATCTAC
This sequence comes from Betaproteobacteria bacterium, assembly GCA_031394235.1. Classification (GTDB taxonomy): domain Bacteria; phylum Pseudomonadota; class Gammaproteobacteria; order Burkholderiales; family Burkholderiaceae_C; genus Pseudaquabacterium. Next base: position 8,371 of record JANMXG010000230.1, on the reverse strand, counting down.
ATCACCTACGGTGAGCACGACATGGCCGAAAATATCGTCCATCTGGTGCTGGCCCGGGTGAGCGGTGCGCCCGAGGGCGTCAAGGGCATCTCGCTGTTTGTGGTGCCCAAGTTCATGGTCAACGCCGACGGCAGCCTGGGCGCACGCAACGATGTGCACTGCGTCAGCATCGAGCACAAGCTGGGCATCAAGGCCAGCCCGACGGCAGTGCTGCAGTACGGCGACGGCACGGCGGCGGTCTGTGCAAATGGCGCCGGACCTGGTGCCGTGGGTTACGTCATTGGCCAGGAGAACCGCGGCCTGGAGTACATGTTCGTGATGATGAACGCCGCTCGCTATGCGGTGGGTGTGCAGGGCATCGCGGTGGCCGAGCGGGCCTACCAGAAGGCCGTGGGCTACGCCCGCGACCGGGTGCAGAGCCGGCCGGTCGATGGGTCGCTGAACGCGGCAGCCCCCATCATCCACCACCCCGACGTCAAGCGTATGCTGATGACTATGCGCGCCTACACCGAGGGCTGCCGAGCGAAGGCGCTGGTGGCCGCAGCGGCGCAAGATGCCGCCCACGCCCACCCGGACGCCGCGGTGCGCAAGCAAAACCAGGCTTTCTACGAGTTCATGGTGCCGCTGATCAAGGGCTACTGCACCGAAATGAGCCTGGAGGTGACCAGCCTGGGTGTGCAGGTGCACGGCGGGATGGGCTTCATCGAGGAGACCGGCGCGGCCCAGTACTACCGCGACGCCAAGATCCTCACGATCTACGAAGGCACCACCGCGATCCAGGCCAATGACCTGGTTGGCCGCAAGACCGCCCGTGACGGTGGCGGCACCGCCCGCGCCATTGCTGGCCAGATCGAGCTGACCGAGGCTGCACTCGCCGCGCGTCCCAGCGCGGCAGCGCAGGCCATGCACAAAAGGTTGACGGCCGCCCGCATCGCCTTTCTGGATGTGGTGGCTTTTGTCGCCGGTGCCATGGCCAAAGGCAGCACCGCCAGCCCGAACGCGGTGTTTGCCGGCAGCGTGCCCTACCTGATGTTGGCCGGCAACCTGATCGCCGGCTGGCAGATGGCGCGTGCGCTGATGGTGGCCGAGGACAAACTGGCGCTGGGCGAAGAGGCCGACTTCATGCGCGCCAAGATCAATACCGCGCGTTTTTACGGTGACCACTTGCTGAGCAAGACGCCCGGCATGCGTGACAGCATCGTTGACGGCGCCGCCGGCACGGTCGATATGGCGGTCGAGGCTTTCTGACCTCCGCCCGCGCCGCTTGGCTTTTTTTGTAGACCTCGGCAGCCAGCGCTGCCCCCGCCTGTCCCCCGCGTGATAGTGACCGACCTGTGCGAGCTTGCACACTGGTCCGCGAATTTGAAACCCTGATCCGGAGTTGCCTGTGCCCTTGCCCGCCGCCCTGTCGAACCTGCCGCTGCCCATCATCGCCGCGCCGCTGTTCATCATCAGCAACCCCAAGCTCGTGATCGAGCAGTGCAAGGCCGGTGTGGTGGGCTCGATGCCCGCCCTCAACGCCCGCCCCGCCGCCCAGCTGGACGACTGGCTGGCCGAGATCACAGAAACCCTGGCTGCCTGGGACAAAGCCCACCCAGAGCAAAAGGCCGCGCCGTTTGCGATCAACCAGATCGTGCACAAGAGCAGCGACCGGCTGGACCACGACATGGCGATGTGCGCCAAATACCGGGTGCCGATCATCATCACCAGCCTGGGCGCGCGCACCGATGTCAATGACGCGGTACACGGTTGGGGCGGCGTGGTGCTGCACGACATCATCAACAACAAGCATGCCCACAAGGCAATCGAAAAAGGCGCCGACGGCCTGATCGCAGTGGCGGCAGGCGCCGGCGGCCACGCCGGCACCAAGAGCCCGTTTGCGCTGGTGCAAGAGATTCGCCAGTGGTTCGACGGCCCGCTGGCGCTCTCCGGCAGCATCGCCAACGGCGACGCCGTGCTGGCCGCGCTGGCGATGGGGGCCGACTTTGCCTACATCGGCTCGGCCTTCATCGCCACCGAAGAAGCGCGCGCCACCGACCCGCACAAGCAGGCCATCGTCGATGCCAACTCCGACGACATCATCTACAGCAACCTGTTCACAGGCGTGCACGGCAACTACCTGGCGCCGTCGATCCGCAATGCCGGGCTCGACCCCGAGAACCTGCCCGTGAGCGATGCAAGCAAGATGAACTTCGGCGGCGACGCGAAGAAGGCCTGGAAGGACATCTGGGGCTGTGGCCAGGGCATTGGCGCAGTCGACAAGGTGATGAAGACCGCTGACTTCGTGGGCAAGCTCAAAGGCGAGTTGGCTGCAGCGCGCCGGCGGCTGGGCTTGGTTGAAGCCGGCGTGGCGATGGCCTGAAGTCGCTGCTGCCATGCGCGCCCCGCAACGCCAGGTGCTGTGCAATGCGCGGCCGTTTGACAGTGCAAGCGGCTGGGTCGGGCCGCTGTCGCAGATCGTCATCGAAGGCGAGCGCATCGCGGCGATCACGGCCGAGCCACTGCAGGTGGACGATGCCCAGGTCATCGATGTCGGTGGCCGGGTGGTACTGCCGGGCCTGATCGATGCCCATGTGCATGTGGTGGCGGCGTCGCATGACCTGACAGCGCTGGGCTTGCAGCCGCCGTCGCTGGTCACGGCCCAGGCCAGCGCGATCATGCGCGGCATGCTGCACCGCGGTTTCACCACCGTGCGCGACGCCGCCGGCGCCGATTTCGGCTTGCAAGAAGCGCAATCGCGCGGCCTGTTCGAAGGCCCCCGCCTCTACATCGCCGGCTTCCCGGTGAGCCAGACCGGTGGCCATGCCGACATGCGGCCCAAGGGCGTGCGCACGCGGGAGATGTTCTGCGCCTGTGCCGGCCTGGGCCTGATCGGCGCGATTGCCGACGGCGTGGGCGAGGTCCGGCGTGCGGTGCGCGAACAGGTGCGCAACGGCGCCAACCAGATCAAGATCATGGCGGGCGGCGGCATCTCCAGCCCGACCGATCCGCTCGAAGGTACCCAGTTCTCGGTCGACGAGTTGCGTGCCGCCTGCGAGGAGGCCGAGGCTGCCAATCTCTATGTCATGGCGCACGCCTACTCGCCGCGTGCCGTTACGCGGGCGGTGCAGGCGGGGGTGCGCTCGATAGAGCACGGCAACCTGATTGATGTGGCCACCGCCCGCGAGATGAAGCGCTGCGGCGCCTTCCTGGTGCCCACGTTGTCCACCTATGCCGCGCTGGCCGACGAGGGCACGCGGCTGGGCTGGTCGGCGGCGATGATGGACAAACTGGCTACCGTGCAGCGCCGTGGCATCGAGTCGGTGCGCATCGCACTGGACGAGGGCGTGCCGGTGGTCTTCGGCACCGACTTGCTGGGCCACATGCACGACCGCCAATCAGGCGAGTTCGACTTGCGACTGCAGGCGATGTCGCCGGTGCAGGCGCTGCAAAGCGCCACCATCGTGGCCGCTCGACTGATGCGTGCCGAGGGCGACATCGGCGCGCTGGTGCCCGGTGCCTGGGCCGACTTGTTGGTGGTCGAGGGTGACCCGACGGCAAGCCTGGACATGCTCACCAGACCCGCGGCTGGTATCCGGCTTCTGATGCAGGGCGGCAGGACGGTGCGCAGCAGCCTTTGAACCCTGGTGTCCGCCAAAACTACCGTCGAACAACCTGAAGGAGCCCGCGTGACCGATTTGAGTGACCTTCAACCCGTCGCCGCCAGCCGCCTGGCCGCCCAGATCGACCTGGCCGCCCATGCCGCCGAGGCACGCGTCATCGAATGGCGCCGCGACTTTCATGCCCACCCTGAGCTGGGCAACCGCGAGTTCCGCACCGCGGGCATCGTCGCCGAGCACCTGCGGGCGCTGAGTTTTGACCAGGTGCAAACCGGCGTTGCTCACACCGGCGTGGTCGGTTTGCTGGTCGGCGGCCTGCCTGGCCCGGTGGTGGCCCTGCGCGCTGACATGGACGCACTGCCGGTGGCCGAGGAGGTGGATCTGCCGTTTGCCTCCAAGGTGCGCACCCAGTGGAACGGCGAGACCGTGGGCGTGATGCATGCCTGCGGTCACGATGCTCACGTCGCCATCCTGATGGGCGTGGCCGAGGTGCTGGCGGGGCTGCGGTCCGGCTTGCGCGGCAGCATCAAGTTTCTATTCCAGCCCGCTGAAGAACTGCCGCCCGAGGGTGAGGAGGGCGGCGCCAAGCTGATGGTCGAGCAGGGCGCGATGGACAACCCGCGGCCGGCGGTGGTGTTTGGCCTGCATGTCACCTCGCGCTTAGCCGTTGGCGTGATCGGCTACCGGCCCGGGCCGGCCATGGCTAGCGCCGACAACTTGAAAATCACCATCCACGGCCGCCAAACCCATGGCGCGATGCCCTGGCTCGGGGTGGACCCTATCGTCACCTCGGCCCAGGTGATCCTGGGGCTGCAGACGGTGGTCAGCCGCCAGACCGACCTGACGCAGGAGCCGGCGGTGGTCACCATCGGCATGATCAAGGGCGGCCTGCGCGAGAACATCATCCCGGATTCGGTCGAAATGCGCGGCACCATCCGCACCTTCGATGAGGGCATGAGGGACGACATCCACGAGCGCGTCACCTACCTGGCCGAGGCCATCAGCCGGGGTTCACGCGCCGGCTGCACCGTCTGCATCCGCAAGAACTACCCCGTCACGGTCAATGATCCGGCCTTGACCGCGGTGATGTTGCCCACCCTGCAGCGGGTGGCAGGCACTGATCAGGTGCACTTGGTGCCCAAGGTGATGGGCTCGGAAGACTTCTCGTTTTTTCAGCGGGTCTCGCCGGGCCTGTTTTTCTTCCTGGGCGTGGCTGCCGACGCCAGTGCGGCGACCACGGCGGCACCCAACCATTCGCCGCTGTTTTTCGTTGACGAGCGGGCCTTGCTGATCGGCGTGCGTGCGCTGGCACACGCCGCCTGCGACTACCTGGAGGCCGGTTCCGCAGCAGCGTGATCGCTGCGGCAGCCGTGCGGATCCGCGGCGGATCAGCGCCGAATTGCCCAGAAAAAAAGGCCCCGAGGGGCCTTTTTTGCTGCCGCACGCGCCGTCTATGGCGCTGGCCGGCGGCAGCTTTTACTCACTTCACCGATGTGAAGCGCGCCTCTGGCCGGTCGTCCGAGCGGTGCACCGTGGTGACGCCGGCCTTCATCGCCCAAGGCCGCATCTGGTGGTGCAGCGGCAGCAGCAGGTACTCGTCGCGGGTGCGTACCAGGGCATCCTTGATCATCGCGTTGCGCTTCGCGACGTCGGTCTCGGTCTTCATCGCGTCGATCAGCACATCGAGCTTGGCGTCGCTGATCTTGTTGAAGTTGAAATTGCCGTCGGCGCCGCTGGTCTTGGTGCGGATCAGCGATTGCAGCGTGTACTGCGCATCGTAGGTGGCCACACCCCAGCCCAGCATATAGGCCGAGGCGTCGAAGTTCTGGAACTTCAGGCTGTGCTGGGCCATCGGCTCGGCGACCAGCTTGTTGCGGATGCCGATCTTGGCCCACATCGACAGCAGCGCCTGGCAGATTTCTTCATCGTTGACGTACCGGTTGTTCGGGCAATTGAGCTGGAACTCGAAACCGTTCGGGTAACCCGCCTCGGCCAGCAGTTTCTTTGCGCGCTCGGGGTCGGGCTTGGCCGCGACATCAATGTCTGGGCTATTGCCGTTCACGCCCGGCGCCACCATGATCGCGGCCGGGATGGCCAGCCCGCGCATGATGTTTCGCTTGATCGCCTCGCGGTCTACCGCCAGGCTCAGCGCCTCGCGCACGCGCTTGTCCTTGAACGGGTTCTTGCCCTTGACGTCCGAGTACTTCAGCTCGTCGCTGCCCTGGTCGAGTGCAATGAAGATGGTCCGCACCTCAGGACCGTCGACTATTTTGATCTTCGAGTCCTGGCGCAGCTTGGCCACGTCTTGCGTGGGCAGGTCGGTGAGCATGTCGACGTCACCGGCCAGCAGCGCGGCGACCCGGGTCGGGTCGCTCTTGATCGGGGTGTAGACCACCTCGGTCACGTTGCCGGTGTTCTTGTCCCACCAGGCCGGGTTGACCTTCATCGTCACCCGCTGGTCGGGCACCCAACCGGTGATCTGGTAGGGCCCTGTGCCGTTGACGTTGCGCGCGGCGTAGTTCTCTTCCTTGGCCTTGTAGTTCTGGGTGTCGGTGGTCTTGTTCTTCTCGGCCCAGCCCTTGCTCATCATGCGGAAGTCGATGATGTTGCGCAGCAAGATGGGTTGCGGCGCTGACAGCATCAGGTCGACCGTGTAGTCATCGATCTTCTTGATCTCGTTGATGCCGGTGACGTAGATCTGCATCGTGCCCTGCGGCTGCTTGATGCGGCCAAAGGTGAACAGCACGTCATCGGCAGTAAAGGGCGAACCGTCGTGAAATTTCACGCCCTTGCGCAACTCGAACCGCACCTGGGTCGGCGTGATGTAAGTCCACTTGGTGGCCAGCGAGGGCTCTACCGCGTAGGTCGCCGAGTAACGCGTCAGGCCCTCGTAGGCGTGCATCAGGATTGCGTTGGTCGTGGCATGGTTCTGGGCATGCGGGTCCAGCGTCAGAATGTCGTTCTGGGCGGCCCAACGCAACGTGACCGCCTGGGCCGGTGCCAAGGCAAGGCCCGCCAGCAAGGCGGCGGCCGTGAATGCAGCTTTCAAGATCATCGAAAAACTCCGGTGGATGCAAAAGCGGCATGCTAAATGCAACTTGTGTTCCAGCCCATGGGATGATCCCGATGGGTGGGCAGGCCGCAGGAATTCAGCCCGGCCGGGCAGCAGGCGCAGCCACTTCGGCCACCAGGTCGCTGTCGCAACCCGCACCGGCCGCGATCCAGCGCTTGGCCAGCCGCATCATCGGCGCCCGCAAGGCCAGTGGCAGGCGCGGCCACACAGCGACCGGGTCGGACGCCATGGCGCAGCCGTATCGCTGGGTACCGACGTGCCACCGCAGCGCGTCGCACGTGCCGTGGCGCCGGCCGCTGACCAGCACGCCCAGAGGGCAGGGCGCGAAGGCGCAGCACACGCCGCACCCATTGCAGGGTTCGCCTGCCGCTGGCTTGGCTGGCGCCAGCAGGTGCAAATGGATCACTGCGGGTTTCATGTGCCACCGAGTCTGTCGGCAATCGCAGGTCTTTTGTCAGCAAAACAAAAGGCTGGGCGGTGTCTAATCCTGGCCGTGGGTGTAAGAACAAGGGTGCTACAGTGCCCGCCATGAAATAAACAAGTCCCTTTCGTGCCCCTTGCTGGTCAGCCATGTGCTGATCGATTTCAACAGCAAGGCGGGTCGCAATCCGCCAACCGGTAGAGCCGGGCCGCGGAAGGTTTTCAACCCATCGAAGCCCTGGATACCGGGGTAAAAGGTGAGCGCGCGATGATGCAGCAATACAGGTCTAACTCGTACCTGTTCGGGGGTAACGCCCCTTATGTCGAAGAGCTTTACGAGGCTTACCTCGACAACCCCGGCAGCGTGCCCGATACCTGGCGCACCTACTTCGACAACCTGCAGAATGTCCCGGCCGGTGACGGTTCTGAGTCGCGCGACGTGGCCCATGCGCCTGTCGTGGAATCGTTTGCGCAGCGAGCCAAGGCCAACGCCTTCGCCCTGAAAGCCAGCTCGGCTGACTTGGCCGTGGCGCGCAAGCAGGTGCATGTGCAGTCGCTGGTGGCGGCTTACCGCAATGTGGGCCAGCGCTGGGCCGACCTCGACCCGCTCAAGCGCACCGAGCGCCCGAAGATCCCGGAGTTGGAGCCGGCGTTTTACGACCTGACCGAGTCCGACATGGACATCACGTTCAGTGCGGCCAATACCAACTTCGGCAAGTCCGAGAACATGACCCTGCGGGAGATCCTGCAGGCGCTGCGCGAAACCTACTGCGGCACCATCGGCACCGAGTTCATGCACATCAGCGACCAGTCGCAGAAGCGCTGGTGGCAGCAAAAACTCGAAAACATCCGCTCCAAGCCCAGCTTCAACACCGAGCAGAAGCGACACATCCTCGATCGCCTGACGGCTGCCGAGGGCCTGGAGCGCTACCTGCACACCAAATACGTCGGCCAGAAACGCTTCTCGCTCGAAGGCGGCGAGAGTTTCATTGCCGCAATGGACGAACTGATCCAGGTTGCCGGCACCAAGGGCGTGCAAGAGATCGTGATCGGCATGGCCCACCGCGGCCGCCTGAACGTGTTGGTCAACACCCTGGGCAAGATGCCCGCGGACCTGTTCGCCGAGTTCGACCACACCGCGCCGGAAGACCTGCCCGCGGGTGATGTGAAGTACCACCAGGGCTTCAGCTCCGACATCTCCACCCCCGGTGGCCCGGTGCACCTGAGCCTGGCCTTCAACCCGTCTCACCTCGAGATCGTCAACCCGGTGGTCGAAGGC
>JANMXG010000229.1:0-3199 GCA_031394235.1 Betaproteobacteria bacterium | reverse complement strand
GAGCGCGGGTGCACCATCTTGATGAACTGCTTGAGCATCTGCTCGGTGACGGTGAAGTCGGCGATCACGCCGTCTTTCATCGGCCGGATGGCCTCGATGTTGCCGGGCACCTTGCCCAGCATGGCCTTGGCTTCTTTGCCGACCGCCTGGATCGTCTTTTTGCCCTGAGGCCCGCCCTCGTGGCGGATGGAAACGACCGAGGGTTCGTCGAGCACGATGCCTTTGCCACGCACGTAAATCAACGTATTGGCGGTGCCGAGGTCGATCGCAAGATCGGTGGAGAAGTAGCTGCGCAGGAATCCGTACATGAGACTGTCGAGCGGTCAGGACAAGCGCCGTGCTGGGGCCGCAGGGTGGCGCGGCGGCAGCTTGGCGCTGGTCAGTGGTCTGGGGCGGGCCCGGCAGGCGCGGCAAAAACACGCACCGGGCAGCAAATGAACTTGGGTTTTGGGAGGGGCCTCGGCCTGCGGCGCGCCATCGGTGGTTGCTGACAGTCCGGCTGTCGCAACAGCCGGTGGCGGGGTGCCGTGGCTTGTGGATAACCAGAGATAATACCCCATCACCCCGGTGTTTCCACTATGGAAACCCGTTGCAGGACACCACGCCCCATGGCCTTGACCCCCCAGGACACCAGCCGCATTGCGCAGCTGGCCCGCCTCGAACTGTCCCCCACCGAAGCGCCCGAGATGCTGGCCTCGCTGAATGATTTCTTCCGCGTTGTCGAGCAGATGAGCGCGGTCGATACGGCCGGCGTCGAGCCGCTCTACACCCCGCTCTCAGCCATCCAGGCGGTCACGCTGCGCCTGCGCGACGACAGGGTGACCGAAAGTAACCAGCGCGAAGCCAACCAGCGCAGTGCGCCATCGGTCGAGGACGGTTTGTTCCTCGTGCCCAAGGTCATCGAGTGAGCCAGCCATGACACGTCAAACGTCATTGCACACGTCATTGCACACCATGGGCGTGGCCGACCTGGCCCGCGCGTTGGCCGACAAGTCGGTGTCTTGCAGCGAGATCACCCACCACCTGCTAGGCCGCATCGAGGCCGAACGGGCGCTGGGCGCGTTCTTGCAAGTAGATGTCGAAGGCGCCACCGCCGCTGCACGCGCGGCCGACCAGCGCCGCGCCGCCGGCGACACCGCCCCGTTGTTGGGCATCCCGATCGCGCACAAGGACATCTTTGTCACCGCCGAGATGCCCACCACCGCCGGCTCCAGGATGCTGGCCGGCTACCGCAGCCCGTTTGATGCCACCGTGGTGGCGCGACTGGGCGCGGGCGAGGCGGGGCAGCCCGGCGCGGGCGCGATCAGCCTGGGCAAGCTCAACTGCGACGAGTTTGCGATGGGCTCGTCGAATGAGAACTCGGCATTTGGTGCGGTGCTCAACCCCTGGGACCGCAGCCGCGTGCCGGGCGGCTCGTCCGGCGGTTCGGCGGCGGCGGTGGCGGCGCGTTTGCTGCCGGCAGCCACCGGCACCGACACCGGTGGCTCGATCCGCCAGCCGGCCAGCTTTACCGGCATCACCGGCATCAAGCCGACCTACGGCGTGTGCAGCCGCTACGGCATGATCGCCTTTGCTTCCAGCCTGGACCAGGCCGGCCCGCTGGCCCGATCGGCCGAGGACTGCGCGCTGCTGCTCTCCGCCATGAGCGGGTTCGATGCGCGCGACGCCACCAGCGCCCAGCGCCCGCCGCAAGACTTTGCCGCCCAGATGCGCCAGCCGCGCGAGGCCGCCAGCCCCGGCAAACCGCTGGCCGGTCTGCGCATCGGCTTGCCGGCAGAGTTTTTCCCGAACACCGTGGCGGCCGATGTCGTCAAGGCCGTGCGCAACGCACTGGCCGAGCTTGAAAAACTCGGCGCCGCGCTGGTCGATGTCAGTCTGCCGCGCACCGAGCTGTCGATCCCGGTCTACTACATCATTGCGCCGGCCGAGGCCAGCTCCAACCTGAGCCGCTTCGACGGTGTCAAGTTCGGCCACCGCGCGGCGGTCTACGGTGACCTGAACGACATGTACAAAAAAAGCCGCGCCGAGGGCTTCGGGCCCGAGGTCAAGCGCCGCATCATGATCGGCACCTATGTGTTAAGCCACGGCTACTACGACGCCTACTACCTGCAGGCGCAAAAGCTGCGCCGCATGATCGCTGACGACTTCCAGCGCTGTTTTGCCGACTGCGACCTGATCGCCGGCCCGGTGGCGCCCAGCGTGGCCTGGAAGCTGGGCGAAAAAGGCAACGACCCGATCCAGACCTACCTGGCCGACATCTTCACGCTGCCGGCCAGCCTGGCCGGTTTGCCCGGCATGAGCCTGCCCGCCGGCTTGGGCGCCCACGGCATGCCGGTGGGCCTGCAACTCATCGGCAACTACTTTGCCGAGGGCCAGTTGCTGCACGCCGCCCATGCACTGCAGCAGGCCACCGACTGGCACACGCAAGCACCGGCCGGGATCTGATCCGAATGAACACCACCCCCCCGTTGATCCGCGGCTACGAGGTCGTCATCGGCCTGGAAACCCATGCCCAGCTGTCGACCCTGAGCAAGATTTTCTCCGGTGCCAGCACCGCCTTTGGCGCCGCCCCCAACACCCAGGCCTGCGCCGTGGACCTGGCGCTGCCCGGCACGCTGCCAGTGATGAACCGCGCTGCGGTGGACCGCGCGATCCGCCTGGGCCTGGCTGTAGGCGCCAAGGTGGCGGCGGTGTCGATCTTTGCGCGCAAGAACTACTTCTACCCCGACCTGCCCAAGGGCTACCAGATCAGCCAGTACGAAACACCGGTGGTGCAGGGCGGCAGCGTCAGCTTTGTGCTGGACGGCCAGCCGCGCAGCGTGCGCCTAACCCGCGCCCACCTTGAAGAAGACGCCGGCAAAAGCTTGCACGAGAGCTACCACGGCGAGGACGGCCGGCCCTGCAGCGGCATCGACCTGAACCGCGCCGGTACGCCGCTGCTGGAGATCGTCACCGAGCCCGACATGCGCTCGGGCGCTGAAGCCGTGGAATACGCCAAGGCGCTGCACGCACTGGTGATGTGGCTGGGCATTTGCGACGGCAACATGCAAGAAGGCAGCTTCCGCTGCGATGCCAACGTGTCGGTGCGCCGGCCCGGTGCACCGCTGGGCACCCGGCGCGAGATCAAGAACCTGAACTCGTTCCGCAACATGGCCCAGGCCATCAACTTCGAGATCAACTGGCAGATCGACCAGATCGA
>JANMXG010000228.1:0-7771 GCA_031394235.1 Betaproteobacteria bacterium | reverse complement strand
GAGCAGCCCAAGAACCTGCTGCAGGCGATGGTGGTGGCCGCCGAGCAGCCCGGCAGCGGCATCACCGACGCGCAGGTGGCCGGCAATGTGCTGACCATGCTGCTGGCCGGCGAGGACACCACCGCCAACACCGTCGCCTGGATGATCCACCTGCTGTGGCGCAATCCCGCCGCGCTGGCCCGCGCCACCGCCGAGGTGCGGCAGTTTGCCGGCGACCCGGCCACGCTGACGATCGACCAGCTGGCCCAGCTCGACTTTGTCGAGGCCTGCGCCCACGAGACCATGCGCTTGAAACCGGTGGCGCCGCTGCTGCCGCTGCAAGCGCTGCGCGAGTCCACCGTCGGTGATGTGCAGGTGCCCAAGGGCACCGTGGTGATCAGCCTGCTGCGGCGCGACAGCGTCAGCGATCTGCACCTGCCCAACGCCGCCGCATTTGAGCCCGAGCGCTGGCTGAGCGAGGGCGGCCCGGCCCAGCAGGCCAGCTCGGCCAAGCGCATCTCGATGCCGTTTGGCGCCGGCCCGCGGATCTGCCCGGGCCGCTACCTGGCCTTGCTGGAGATGAAGATGGCGATGGCGGTGCTGCTGGGCCGTTTTGACATCGAGGCCGTGGACACCCCCGACGGCGGCGAAGCCCGGGAGCACCTGGCCTTCACCATGACGCCGGTGGGGCTGCGCATGCGGCTGCGGCAGCGGTCATGAGCGCTGCCATGCGCCCGCCAGCCCCTGCTCAGCCGGTCGATGTGCTGGTCGTCGGCGCCGGTTTTGCCGGCCTGTACATGCTGCACAAGCTGCGCGGCCAGGGCTTGTCGGCCCAGGTGGTCGAGGCGTCCGACAGCGTGGGCGGCACCTGGAACTTCAACCGCTACCCCGGTGCGCGGGTCGATATCCAAAGCCTGGAGTACTCCTTCGGTTTCGATGAGGGGCTGCAGCAAACCTGGCGCTGGTCCGAGCGTTACGCCGCCCAGCCCGAGCTGCTGCGCTATGCAAACCATGTGGCCGACCACTTTGCGCTGCGTGACGGCATCTTGCTCAACACCCGCATCACCGGCGCCTGGTTTGACGGGCTGGCCAAGCGCTGGCAGGTGCAAGCCGAAACCCTGCCTGGTGCCGCCCAGGCCGGCCGCAGCTGGTCAGCGCGCTTTTTGGTGATGGCCAGCGGCCCGCTGTCGGCGCCCAACCTGCCGGACTTTCCGGGGCTCGACTGCTTTGCCGGGCCGGTCTACCACACCGCCCGCTGGCCGCAGCAAGAGATCGACTTCAGCGGCCTCAAGGTGGCGGTGGTGGGCACCGGCTCGTCGGCGGTGCAGTTGATCCCGCTGGTGGCCCGCCAGGCGGCCGAGCTGACGGTGTTCCAGCGCACCGCCACCTATGCCGTGCCGGCGCACAACGGGCCGATCGACCCGGATTTTGAGGCGCGTATCAAGGCCGACTACCCCGGTTTTCGGGCCCGCAACCGGCGCATGCGCGGCGGTTTCGGGTCGGAGTGGCCGCCCAATCCCATCTCCGCAGTGGCGGCCAGCCCGGACGAGTTGCAGGCCAGTTTCGAGCGGCGCTGGCAAGAGGGCGGCTTTGTCTTTCTGGGCGCGTTTGACGACTTGCTGCTGAACGCCGAGTCCAACGCGCTGGCGGCCGAGTTTGTGCGCGGCAAGATCCGCGCTGCGGTGCACAACCCGGCCACCGCCAAGCTGCTCTCGCCGCAGCACACCATCGGCTGCAAGCGGCTGTGTGTGGACACCGGCTACTACGAAACCTTCAACCGCGCCAACGTGCGGCTGGTGGATGTCAGCCAGCATGCGATCGACGGCTTCACGTCCGACGGCCTGACCACCGGCGGCAACTTCTACCGCTTCGACGCGCTGGTGCTGGCCACCGGCTTTGACGCCATGACCGGCACCCTGATGCGGCTGGACCTGCGGGGCCGGGGCGGCCTGAGCATCCAGCAAAAGTGGGCCGCCGGGCCGCTGAACTGCCTGGGCCTGATGGTGGCGGGCTTCCCCAACCTGTTCAACATCGCCGGGCCGGGCAGCTCATCGGCCTTTACCAACGTGATTGTCTCGATCGAGCACCATGTCGAGTGGATCGCCCGCTGCATCCATGACCTGGACGCCGCCGGCCTGGCCACCATCGAACCCACCGAAGCGGCCGAGGCCGACTGGGTAGCGCATGTCAACGCCGTGGCGGCAAGCACCCTGCTGCTGAGCTGCAACTCCTGGTACCTGGGCGCCAACATCCCGGGCAAGCCGCGCATGTTCATGCCCTTGCCGGGGTTTCCGGCCTATGCCGAGCGCTGCGAGGCGGTGGCCGCCAGCGGCTACCCGGGCTTTATCCGGGCGGCTTAGGCGGCACCGGCCAGCAGGCGTTGGACGGGCGTCAATACTGGCTGGCTCCTAGCTGGGCGGGTTCAACAAGGCCTGCAGCCGGTCCCGCCACCACAGGTCATCGGCGGGCTGGTCCAGCACCGTGCGCAGCGCAGCCAACAGCTGGCGCTGCGCCTGCTCGGCAGCGGCCTGGCCCGTCTGGGTGGCCAGTGCCGTCAGCACGAGCTGCTCATTGGCCTCGCGCATCAGGGCAAAGCGCCGCTCATGCTCAATGATCTGGGCCTGAGCGCTCTCGAAGGGGCTCTGCGCGGTCCGCTCGCCGTTGGGCGGGTGGCCATGGAACGCAAAGCTGCCCAGACCGTGGCGCTTGGCGTGGTACATCGCGACGTCGGCCCGGCCGATCAAGGTGTCGGCGTCCTGGCCGTCATCCGGATAGAGGCTGATGCCGATGCTGGCGCTCAGCGGCAACAGCTGGTCACCTGCCAGGGCCGGCACCGCCAGCGCGGCCGCCAGCTTGCGGGCCACCCGGGAGGCATCGTCGGGCTGGCTGATTTCGCTCAGCAGAATGACAAATTCGTCGCCGCCGTAGCGGCAGACCGTGTCGACTTCGCGCACGGCAGCGACCAGCACGCCGGCCACCCGCTGCAGCACCCCGTCGCCCACGGCATGGCCATGGCAGTCGTTGATCTGCTTGAAGTGGTCGATATCGAGAAACAGCAGCGCCAGTCGACTGTGGTGGCGCTTGGCAGCGGCCAGTGCCCAATCGAAGCGCTCGTGCAGCAAATGCCGGTTGGGCAAATGGGTCAGCGTGTCAAATTCGGCCGAACGCAGCGCATCGTCGAGTGCCAGCGCAACGGCGACGGCATCGTTCTGGCAGCGCAAGGCCGAGGTGACCAACTCCTCGTTGACCTCCAGCAGCACCGCAGCCTGGCTGGCATCCACCGGTGCGGCAGCCTGCATCGCGTCCTGCAGCAATTGCACCAGCCGGGTTCGCGCGGCCGCGATCTGGGTCTGCAAGCGGACCAGATCGGCAACCGCAAGTGCGGCGGCGATGAGGGGCGGGGACGGGGCGTCGGTCATGGCCGGGGCAATGCGCTGATAGCCCAGTCTAGCTGCTGACGGACAGGCCGTCGGGCGGGCCGTCCGGGCCTGGCGCGCTGCTCAGGCCGGTCACGACGTCGGCCGCCGTGCCCTGCGCGGGCCCACTGTGGCTGCTGCGATTGAGCTTGCGGGTGGGCCGACCCCCCAGCAGGCCGTCCTGGTCGGGCAGCATATTGCCCAGCCGGATGCCGTCAGCGTCGATGCTGAATTCGCGCAGCGCGTTGGAGTGCGCGCTGCCACGCACCTTGACCACCGCCATCACCCGCAGCAGCCGACTGTCGACCTCGATGTAACGCTGCACGATGATCGCGTCGGTCATGAAGGCGGTGCCGTAGGGCGAGAAACGCAGGTCGGTGTAGCGGTCTTCGAGTTCGGAGGTCAACAGCACCGTCACGCCGGCGGACGACAGCGACGCGACCAGCCGGGCCAAGGATTCGCGGAAATCCTCGCGGAAGGCTGGCGCCAGGGCCAGCTCAAAGCCGGAGAGCGAGTCCAGCACGACCCGGCTGGCGCCCTTGCGTTTGATCTCGGTCACCAGCCGGAACATCACCTCATCGATCGACAAGTCAACGGCGCGGCTGTCGATCAGGCTGACCTGGCCGCTGGCGATCAAACGGGCCACCTCCGGGTTGCGCGACTGGTTGGACTGCTGCTCGAAGGCGGCAAAAACACCGGACTCACCGCGGCGCGCACCCTCGGCCAGGAAGGACGCCGCCAGGATGCTCTTGCCCGAGCCCGACGGGCCGGCCACCAGCAGTGAATAACCGCGCGGCAAACCCCCGCCCAGCATCTCGTCCAGGCCGGCCACACCCAGACTCACCCGCTGCATGTCCGCCGGCAGGCTCGATATGCCGCTCACCGTCGGCGGCGGCGCATACACCTCGATGCCACTGGTTTTGATGCGGTAGGCATGCAGACCCGGCAACGTGGGCTGGCCGCGCATTTTCATGATCTCTATCTGGCGCACCATCGAGTTGCGCTGTATGTTTTGACGCAACCAGATCAAGCCGTCAGCCACGGTGAACACCGGGTTGGCGTCGGACGACGAGAAGTACTCGCCGATCAGGAAGGTGGTGGCCTGCCAGCTCGTCATCAGCATCCCCAGTTGCTGGACAAACTGCTGCAAGTGGCTGTTGGCGCGGTCCCCGGACGCTTGGGTCTCGACCACCGAACGGAACGAGTCGACAAACACCAGCGCCGGATTGTGGCTGGTGACCTCTTCGACGATGCGCTGCAGCACCCGGCTCAGATCACCGGCCATCGCGTCCTCGGACAGGCTGATGAAGCGCACGCTGTGGTTGATCGCTGCGCTGTCAAAAAACTCGAACTGCTGCTGGTAGCGCAGCATCTTGAGCGGCGGCTCGCCCAGCACCGTGAAATAGAGTGCCGGCCGCTCGGGCGAGGCCAGCGCAAACATGATCTGGTGCGCGAGCGTGGTCTTGCCGCTGCCCGGAAGCCCGGCGATCAGGTTGAACGAGAACTCGGGCAGGCCACCGCCCAGCAACTCATCCAGGCCAAGTACACCGGTGGCCAATTGGTTGATCTTGACTTTGGTGTTCATCAGGCAAGCCTCCTGCTGCGCAAGGCGATGGTGTTGCCTCGGGTCGCGGGCGCGGCCCATTTGGGGCTTGAGTAGCCGGGGAGACTCATGGCGAGGGTTCCTGCGCTGGCGCGCCACCGGGGACGGGGGTCCAGACATTGTGAAGTAGGCGCTCGGTGAGCGAAGGGCCGACCAGGCTGGTCACCAGGCTGCGAAAGGTCTGCAAAAAGGAGCTGCCCAAGGCGGCGGCGGTGTCAGGCGTCTGGCGCGCGATCAGCAGCTGCAAGGCGGCCGGGGTAGCGGCGGCAAGCAGCTCCTGACGCGCCTCCGGCAGCCCCGTCAAGTCGCCGCAGTCCTGGGCGGTGAGGAACAGCGTGCGCTGGTACAGCGCCACCAAGCCGCGCCCACCCAGCACCGGCGTGAGCCCATCGTCGATCAAATGCCAGCGCTCGATCACGGCTGCGGCAACCTGGGCGGCCGACATGCCGCCAGCTGTCCATGAGTCCGGCGGTACGGCCACGCCACAGACCTCTTGATTTTTCGACACCATGACACACCACGCCTTTGCCGAATCGGCTTTGATACTACACCTGATTCGGGATTTCCCCGGGCAGACCTGGCGCCGGGCGCCAGGATCAAGTCAAGCCGGTCCGGGCGCGCGCAGGCTGGCGCAAGGGTCTTGGCGCGGCTGGACCGGGCTGACGACGGTCAGGTCAAACGCGCCAGGCGGCAGACCGTCCTGCTCAAGGTAGCCCACCGCCCTGGCACGCTGCTGCGACGCGGGCGTGAGCCAGCGCGGCACACCCAGGTCGCGGCGCACATGGCCGTTGCCGGCCAGCAGCAGCACGCCCCGGCTGGCGTAGCGCTCGACCTGGCGCGCCATGAACTGGTCACGCGCCACCTGGGCCAGCGCCATGCGGTCGGCCTGGGCCGCACCGATCTGGCCGCAGTGGCTGGCCACGATCTGCGCGGCCTGGGCGCTGGCGATATCGGTGGGCACCGTGGCATCAAATCCAGCCGCTGCCAGGCCTTGCGCGATCACCTTGCGCGCATCGGCGCGCGAGACATTGGCGGCCACCACCGGCAGCCGGTACTGCAGTGCCAGCCGCAGCACCGGCCGGTAAAGCGCCCAGTCCCAGCCGGCACCGGCCGGGCCGGCGATTTTGACCAGGGTGTCCAGCGTGGTATCGAACTCGGCGTCGCCCGGTGGCATGCCGGGGGCGGCTTGCAGCGCGAGATCAATCTCGGCCTGCCGCTCGCGGTCAAACTGCTCCAGCAGCAGGGCCGGCCGGGCGCCGTCTTGCAGCAGACGCGATATCGCCTGCAGCCGAAGTGCCTGGCCGGCGGCGTTGTCGTGCAACTCGCCCAGCAGCAGCAGCGGCGGGCTGCCGTCCGCAGCGGTGGGCAGCGCGGCCGGCGGCGCCGGGGCTGTGCTGCCGCAGGCGCTCAGTGCGAGGGTCAGGGCCAGGGCAGCCAGCAGCGCAGGGGTCATGCCGGCATTCTGCTGCGGGCGGCCGCCTGGGGCGGGCAGCGGGGGGATCTGGGCGGCCTTACGGCGTTGCGGGCTCGGGCACAGGCGGCGCGGGCAACAGCGTGCCGGCGCAGTCGCCAAAGCCGATGCGCACCGCGCCAGGCCGCTCGCAAAAAGCGCGCAGGATCAGCGTGTCACCGTCGGCCAGAAACCGCCGCTGCTCGCCGTTGGGCAGGCTGATCGGCTGCTGCCCACCGGCCGACAGCTCCAGCAGCGAGCCGCCCTGTCCGGCGTCCGGCCCCGACTGGGTGCCGGTGCCCAGCAGGTCGCCCGGCTGCAGGTTGCAGCCGTTGCTGGCGTGGTGCGTCAGCAACTGTGCCAGCGTCCAGTAGGCGTCCTTGAAGTTGCTGTGCGACAAGCGCACGGCCGCTGTGCCGGCTTGTTGCATGGCGGCGGTTTGCAGCCAGACCTCCAGCGTGATGTTGATGGCGCCGGCCTCGCGGTTGGCCGCGTTGTCGAGGTAGGGCAGCGGCTGGGGGTCGCCCTCGGGCCGGCTGAAGGGCACCCGGAACGGCGCCAGCGCCTCCATCGTCACAACCCAGGGCGAGACCGTGCTGCCAAAGTTCTTGGCCAAAAAAGGGCCGAGCGGCTGGTACTCCCAGGCTTGCAGGTCGCGGGCCGACCAGTCGTTGAGCAGGACCAGGCCAAACAGCCGGTCCTCGGCCTCGGCTATCGGCACCGGTTGGCCCAGCGCATTGCCGGGGCCGACCAGGGCGCCCAGCTCCAGCTCGCAGTCCAGTCGCTGGCAGGGGCCGAAGCTGGGTACGTCAGTGGTGGCGGCCTTGGTCTGGCCGAGCGGCCGGTGCAATGCGGTGCCGCTGACCACCAGCGACGAGGCCCGGCCGTGGTAGCCGATGGGCACCCATTTGTAGTTGGGCAGCAGTGGGTTGTCGGGCCGGAACAGCTTGCCCACTGCCGTGGCATGGTGGATGCCGGTGTAGAAATCGGTGTAGTCACCGACCCGGCATGGCAGGGCCAGCTCGGCCTCGGCCTGGGGCAGCAGGCAGCCGGTCAGCGCGGCTTGCTGCGGGCTGCCAGCCGCCAGCGCGGCTGACAAGGCCTGGCGCAAGGCCAACCGCGCTGTCTTGGGTGCCGCCATCACGGTGGCCAGGTCACCCGCAGCCAGGGCCTGAAAGTGCGGCGCCAGCGCCCGCATGGACTGCGAGCTGGAGCTGGCGGCCTATGTGGGCCGGCCCAACGCGCTGGGCCAGGCGGTGCCCATCGCCCAGGCCGAGCAGCATTTGTTCGGCCTGTCGCTGCTCAATGACTGGAGCGCGCGCG
>JANMXG010000227.1:0-3018 GCA_031394235.1 Betaproteobacteria bacterium | reverse complement strand
AGCCGACCGGTGGTGGCGCCGCGGATAATTGCAAAATTGCAGGCCGAGGATGGCCATACCGGGCCGATTCGCGGCTGGGCAGGCAGAGGCGGGCAGACGACCATGGCTGAGCTGGACTGGAGCGATTTGCGCTACGCATTGGCGGTGGGCGCCACCGGCGGGCTCGCGGCGGCAGCGCGGCAGTTGGGGGTGAATCACACCACGGTGCTGCGCCGGCTGGACGCGCTGGAGGCGCGGCTGGGCGCGCGCCTGTTCGAGCGTGCGCGCACCGGTTACCTGCCCACCGAAGCCGGCGCGCTGGTGCTGGCTCAGGCCCGGCGCATGGCCGACCAGGCCGAGGAGATTGAGCGCCAGGTGGCGGGCCGCGACCGCGAGCTGACCGGCTTGCTGCGCGTGACCACCGCCTTTGTGGTGATGGAGCACCTGCTGCCGCAGCCGCTGGCCGACTTTGCCCGCGCCTACCCCGGCATCGAGGTAGAGGTGGTGGAAAACGCCTTCATGATGGACCTGTCGCGCCGCCACGCCGAAGCCACGGCCAGCTGGGCGCGTCGTGAGGCCGACGTGGCGCTGCGCCTCAGCACGCAGGTGGCCGAGCACCTGGTGGGCCGGCCGCTGGGCGACACCCACTGCCGGGTCTATGCCCGGCGCGGCGCACCCGGCCTGCCCCAGTCGGTGCAGACCCTCCAGACGCTGGTGCGCGACGCGCCCTGGGTGGCGTTTGAGCGTGACAGCCAGTCCCGGGTTTACGACCAGTGGATGCGCAAGCACCTGGGCAGTGCGCACGTGCGGCTGCGGGTGGATATCTTCAATGCGGTGGCGGCGGTGCTGCACACCGGGCTGGCGGTGGGCATCTTGCCGACCTTCATGGCCGCACGGCAGCCCGACCTGGTGCCGGTGTCGGACGTGATCCCCGAGCTGTCGGTGCCGGTCTGGATGCTGACCCATCCCGACCTGCGGCAGACCGCCCGCGTGCGGGCGTTCATGCAGCACGTGGGGGATGCGGTAGCGGCCCAGCTGGCGCCCGCCCTGGCGGACAGCGCCCCGCCTGTGGCTTGAACCCAAGCCGGCTTCAGGGCTTGCGCGCAGTCACCAGCAGCAGCACCCCGCCGGCAACCGCCGCCAAACTGGCCCAGACCGGCACGCCGAGGGTAGGCCACCCGTTGACGGCAAGGTGAACGGGACCGGCGTCGGCGCTGCGGGTTTGCGTCATGTAACCGAAGCCGCCGTAGACCAGGCCCAGCATGCCCCCGACCAGCAGCACGATGCCCAGGATCCTGACGGTATTCATGCCTCGCCCGTCAGACGACGCGGCGACCGCTGATGACCCGGATCAAAATCACGACCACGGCGATCACCAGCAGGATGTGGATAAAGCCGCCCAGGGTGTAGGACGTGATCATGCCCAGCAGCCACAGAATGACAAGGACAACGGCAAGGGTTCCAAGCATGATCGTTCCTTCAGCAATGAGGGGGGCGGGCGGATGATGGACCGCCCGTTGGGACGCCAGCAGGCGTGCCCAAGCCATTTCGGCCGGCACGCCAGGGCCGGGGGTCACGGGGTCTTCTTGGCGTCCTTGACCAGTGCCTTGACGTCGCCCACGGCTTGCTGGGCGATGCCCGCTGCGGCCTTGGCGTGGCCCTTGACCTGCTGCTTCGGGTTGTCGGTGATTTCACCCACTTTGGCTTGCACCTTGCCCGCCATTTCCTTGACCGTGCCTTTGACTTGATCCTTGTTCATCGTGAACCTCTCAGTGTTGGGTTGAACAACTTGGGCGCCTGACGGCCCCGAACAGAAGATAGATGCCGGGCCCGGTGGGGTCTGTGCGGTTGCGCACCCAGGCCGCAGGCCAGTCGGGCCGTCACGCCACGGCGCGGCGCCAGCGGGGCCTCACGGATCGGCAGATGCGCCAGCGCGGCGGCGATCGCCAGGCCGATGTCCAGCGCCCAGATCAGGTCGTAGCTGCCGGTGGACTCGAACACCTTGCCACCCAGCCACGCGCCCAGAAAGCCGCCGACCTGGTGCGTCAGCATCACCACGCCAAACAGCGTGGCCATGTGGCTGACGCCAAAAAACTTGGCCACCAGCCCGGCCGTCGGCGGCACGGTGGACAAAAACGTCAGGCCCATGAAGCCGGCAAACACCAGCACCACCGTACCGGTCTTGGGCGCCACCACAAAGGCCAGCACTGCCACCGCACGCGCCGCATAGACCGCCGACAGCAGCGACTTCATACGCCAGCGCCCCACCGCCCAGCCCATCAACAGGCTGCCGACGATATTGAACAGGCCCAGGATGGCCAGCGCCCAGGCGCCAAAGGACAGCGGCAATCCACACGACGCGATCACGCCAGGCAGGTGCGTGCCCAGGAAGGCGACGTGGAAGCCGCAGACAAAAAACCCGGCCGACAGCAGCCGAAAGCTGCGGTCGCGCAAGGCGGTGCGCACCGCGTCACCGGTGCTGACCGGCTTTTGGCCCGGTGCTGCCGCGTGCACCGAATGGCCCTTCAGGATGAAAGCCGCCGGCAGGCACAGCAGCACCAGCAGGCCCATCAACTGCATCGCGTGCACCCAGCCAAGGCCCGCCAGCAGCGCGCCGGCGATCGGCGCCATCACGAACTGGCCAAACGAACCCCCGGCGTTGACGATGCCGGTGGCCAGCCCGCGCTGCGCGGGTGGGATCAGCCGGGTGGTGGCGGCCATCAACACCGCCGGCCCGGCCATGCCGGCACCACCGGCCGACAGCACGCCGATGGCCAGGATCAGCCCGGCAGTGCTGGTCATCAGCGGCGTCAAAAAAGTGCCCAGCGCCACCAGGGAAGCGCCGAGCAACAGCACGCGGCCGGCGCCGACCTTGTCGGCCATGGCGCCGGCAAACGGCTGTGTCAGGCCCCAAAACAGCTGGCCAAACGCAAACGCCAGGCTGATGCTGCCCAGCCCCAGCCCGGTGGCGGTGTTGAGCGGGCCCAGGAACAAACCCATGGACTGGCGTGTGCCCATCGTCAAGGCAAAGGTGCCGGC
>JANMXG010000226.1:0-4031 GCA_031394235.1 Betaproteobacteria bacterium | reverse complement strand
GGTGGCCTGCAGGGCCGGCGCGCTGCGGGCGCAGATCGACACATCGGCGCCAGCGCCGGCAAAACCGAGCGCGATGGCCCGGCCAATGCCGCGGCTGCCACCGGCCACCAGCACACGTTTACCGAGAAAGTCGAAGGGCATTGAAGTAGGCCTTGGGATGGCGTGAGCGACGCTCAGGCGCTGGCAGCCACGGGGCGCCTGCGGCGAACTCGGGCGCTTGCCTGCGCGGCATTTTGGGCGCCAGTTTTGGCGGTGTTGGTGGCGGTGTTTGTGGCGGTGTTTGTGGCGGCAAGGCGGGCCAGCGGCTCGCCCGCCCCGGCCACAGCTGCCGCGCGTGCCTTGCGGCGTTGGGTGGCGGCCGGGGTGGGCGTCTTGGCCTGCGCCGCCTTGGCGGACGACTCGGCCTCGGCAGGCGCCACCGCGGCTGTCGCCGCCGGCACTGGCAGCCGGCGCAGCGCCTCCATTGCCCGGTTGAGCTGCAGCGCCAGCTCGGCTATGTCGGGCACCGCCCGGCGGCAGGCGATCAGGCCAAAACACAGCAGGCCCCGGTAGCTTTGGACGGTGATGTTGAGCGCCACGCCGTGCACCACGATCGACAGCGGGTACAGGCCCTCCATCTTGGCGCCGGCCAGGTAGAGCGGCACCTGTGGGCCGGGCACGTTGGAGATGGTGACATTGGCGATGCGGATGCGGTCGGCCAGCCGGGATCGGCCGTACAGCGATGCCAGGCCGCTCAGCAGCCAGGGTGAGCCCAGCGACGGAAAATCCTTGGGGATCAGGTTGCCAAAACTGCCCATCTGGGCCTTCATGCTGCGGGTGCCGGCCATGATCTGGGCCAGGCGTTGCATGGGGTCCTTGACCTGGGTGGCCAGGTCGATCACGGTGCCCGAAACCTGGTTGTTGGCGCTGGTGTCGCCCTCAGCGCGCAGCGAGATCGGCACACCGGCCACCAGCGTCTTGTCGGGCAACTCCCGCGCATCAGCCAGGTAGTCGCGCAGCGCGGTGCTGCACAGCCACATCACCATGTCGTTGATCGAGGCGCTGTGCTGCTTGCCGATGGCCTTGACTTCAGGCAGCGGCAGGGCCACGCCTGCAAACGAGCGCTGGTTGGTGATCGAGGCGTTGAAGGGCGTGGCCGGCGCAAACTTCAACCGCGTGCCTGGCGCCGAGGTCTTGATGCCAGCGCGCCTCTGGGCGATTGCAGCCTTGGCTGCCTTGAGCGCCGCGCCGGCCAGCGGCGGCAGCAGCCTGGCAAATTGCAGCACCTGGCTCAGCTGGTTGCCCAGCGCGGCGCCCAGCAGCTCGGCCACGCCCAACTGGTAGCGGTGGGTGGTCTGGGCGCGGGGCGGACGCACCCGCCGGGGCTCCACCGTCATGTCGAAGATGCTGTTGGCCATGGCCACCGCAGCCTGGCCGTCCACCGCCGAGTGGTGCACTTTGGAGTAAAAACCGACCCGCCCGTCGGCCATGCCCTCGATCACATAGAACTCCCACAGCGGCCGGCTGCGGTCGAGCAGGCTGGAGTGCAGACGGGCGCACAGTGCCTCCATCTGCGCCATGGTGCCGGGCTTAGGCAGCACGGTGCGGCGCATGTGGTAGTCGAGGTCGATGTCGTCGTCGTGGATCCAGACCGGGTTGGCCAGGTCAAACGGCATCAATGCCAGCTTGCGGGTGAACACCGGCGCCAGGTGCATGCGGCTGGCGACATGGGACTTGACCGCATCGAACCAGTCGTCCACCGTTCCGGGCGGCGGCTCGAACAGCGCCAAGCTGCCGACATGCATCGGCATCTCGGGACTTTCGAGGTGCAAAAAGGCGCCGTCAACGACGCTCAGGTGGTCCATGTCTTTCATGGCGTTCTCCTCGGGTGGATGGCAGACTCAGGCGCCGACTGACTTGGCGCGCTGTGCCTCTTCGTCGACCAGCGTCTTCTTCGACAGCTTGCCCACCGGCGTCTTGGGCAACTCGGCCCGCAGCTCCATCGCGCCGATCATCTCGTGCTTGCCGATGCGGTCTTTCAAGAAGTCCTTCAAGCTCGCCAGTGTCAGTGGCGCTGCGCCGGCTTTCATCGTCACAAAGGCCTTGGGCGATTGGCCACGGTACTCGTCAGGGATGCCGATCACGCAGACCTCGGCCACGTCGGGGTGGGCGTAGATCGCCTCCTCGATGGTGCGCGGGTAGACGTTGAAGCCGCTGCACAGCAGCATGTCCTTGGTGCGGTCGACGATGGAGATGTAGCCGGTCTCATCCATGAAACCCACATCGCCGGTGCGCATGAAGCCGTCGGCGTTGAAAGCCTCGGCGGTAGCGCCGGGGTTGTTCCAGTAGCCCTTCATCACGTTCGGGCCTTTGATGCAAATCTCGCCGCGCTCGCCGGGTGCGGCGTAGGCGTCGGGGTTGCCCAGATCGCAGAAGCGGATCGTGATGCCGGGCATCGGCAGGCCGCACGAACCCACATGCTGCGGTCCGACGGGCGGCGAGAAGGTGCCCGACGGCGAGGTCTCGGTCATGCCCCAGCCCTCGGCCAGGCTGCAGCCGGTGAGCTGCATGAAACGCTGGTGCACCTCCACCGGCAGCGGTGCGCCACCCGAGCCGCAAAACTTGAGCGACCGCAGGTCGTACTGCTCGACACCGGGGAAGTTGTTGAGCGCGGTGTACATCGTGGGCACGCCCGGGAACAGCGTGACCTTCTTGCCGGCCAGATCCTTCAGCACCGCTTCAACCTCGAACCGGGTGTGCAGGATCTGCGTGGCGCCCAGCCGCACGCCCAGCAGCATGTTGACCGACAGCGCGTAGATGTGGAAGGGCGGCAGCACCGCCAGCACCACCTCCTCGCCCTCCTTGAGGTTGGCGCCGCCGTAGGTGCAGGTCAGCCAGTACTGCTGGTTGGCGGCGCTCAGGTTGCCGTGCGTCAGCATCGCACCCTTCGGGTGGCCGGTGGTGCCGCCGGTGTACTGCAGCACCGCCAACGCGTCCTTCGGATCGCCGATGTCAAACGCCTGGTAGGCGCCGTCGTTGTCCAGCAGGTCGGAGAACGCCATATGGCGGTCATCAAACACCACCTCGCTGACCTGGCCTGCGGCTTTGAGATGGGCATTGACCCCAGCCGGGTGCGCGCTCATTTCGCCCAGGTTGCCGATCACCAGGGTCTTGAGTCGTGTGCTGTGCAGCAGCCGGTCCATCTGCGGGTACAGCAAGGCCAAGTCCTGGGTGATGAGGATGTCGGTCTGGCTGTCGGCCACCTTGTGCTCAAGCACCCGCTCGGCGTCCAGCGGCGAGTAGTTGACGACCACCCCGCCGGCCTTGAGCACGCCAAAAAAACTGATGATGTAGTGCGGCGTGTTGGCCAGGAACAGGCCCACATGCACCCCTGGCGCGACACCCAGCTTCTGCAAACCCTTGGCGGCGCGGGCCACCAGGTCGCCCAATTCGCGGTAGGGCATCAGCCGGCCCATGAAATCGATGGCGGCCCGGTCTGGCCAGCGCGCCACCGCGTCGTCCAGCAGGGATTGCACAGGCCGCAGCGGGATCGGGCTGTCCCAGTGCAGCGCAGCGGGGTAGGACGTGATCCAGGGTTGGGCGGCGGTGTGGGTCTCAGGGGCCATCGGGGTCTCCGTCATGGGTGAGGCAGGTGGCGGGTTAGCGCTGAAGTACCCATTTTGGCGAGTTCAGGCGGGGTGCGCGCGTTGAATTTGGGTTTGTACTGCCGCCGCGTCGGAGCGCCACCGCACGTACGGACCGGATCCGCGGGTTTACCTGTACGCGGCGGTGGCCCGGATGCCACGCTGACCTTCCGTCGCTGCAGCTTGTGATTGGGCAGGCAAAGTGGATGTCTTGGATCGGCACTTTGCTGTCATTCCCCTGGTGGGGATGCAGTCGTTCGACGTGCTGCGCGAGACGGCCAAGGCCGTCGGGCAACCGGCTCCCTCCATGTCCTCCGATGCCGGCCAACTGGCCGACATCTCCTCCTAATATTCTGAGCATGCCCTCGTCGCGCTGAAGGGGGTCCGCCCGGTTGACCTCGTGCTCCT
>JANMXG010000225.1:0-1504 GCA_031394235.1 Betaproteobacteria bacterium | reverse complement strand
CTGTTCAACTCTTCATAGACCGGCAGCACCGACTTGCGGCTGACCGAGGTCCAGCAGCCGAAGGTGACGGCCACTTTGTCCTTGCTGATCAGCTGGCGCGCCTTCTCGGCAAACAGCGGCCAGTTCGAGGCCGGGTCCACCACCACCGGCTCCAGCTTCTTGCCCAGCACGCCGCCCTTGGCGTTGATCTCTTCGATCGCCATCAGCACGGTGTCCTTGAGCACCGTCTCCGAGATCGCCATCGTGCCCGACAGCGAATGCAGCACGCCGACCTTGATGGTCTCTTGCGCAAAGGCCGGCACGGCATACAGACCGGCAGCGAGGGCCACCGCGGTCAGCGAGGTGGTGAAGGTACGACGGGTAACGGTCATGGGGTGAACTCCTGGCAGGCTGTGACGCCCTTTGTGAATGAACCCGGTCAGTCTGTCTGGCCACACCGGTTCAGGCCATACGACACATGGCGTATGCGGGCCCCGCACCAGCGCCCGTCGCTGGTCCGCAAAAACCCTGCCGTGGTCCCGCCCCATGGCGTATCTACCGATGTCCGGACGTGGCCATCCGGGCCGCGGGCAGCACAGAATGCCAAGGTATCGGCCCACCCCAAGATCGCCCCATGAGCAAACTCTCCCTGCTGGACCTCGGTTTTTTCATTGCCGAGACCGAAGCCAGCCCGAAGCATGTGGCGGGCTTGCTGATCTTCAAGCGGCCGCCCAAGTCCACTTCGGCCTTTGCCAAGAACCTGTACCGCCAGTACCTCGCCTTCACCGAGGTGCTGCCACCTTACAACCGGGTGATCCATTTCTCGCTGAGCGCGATGCCGAGCTGGCAGGACGCGGCAGCGGTAGACCTGACCCAGCATGTGTTCTTCCACAAGCTGCCCAAAGGCGCCAACGGCCGCCAGGCGCTCTACGACTTTGTCGCCAAGCTGCACGAGCCGATGCTTGACCGCTCGCGCCCGCTGTGGGCGGTGCATGTCATCGACGGTCTGGGCGGCGACCTGGGCAGCGGCGGTTTTGCGCTGTACCAAAAAATGCACCACGCCTACGCTGACGGCGTGACGATGGCGCGCTGGACGTCGGAAGGCCTGGCCAGCACGCCTGACGAGATGGAGATCACCCCGGTCTGGACCTTGCGGCACGGCGGTCACGGCGGCCACGGCCACGCGCTGAAAAAACGCAACCAGGCACTGATGCGCTCGATGTGGAAGGAGTTGGGCAGCACCAGCCTGCGCTTCCTGGGCGTGGGCCGGCTGGCAGCGATGCTGCTGCTGGAGTCGGTCAAGCTGACCAAGAACGCCATCGCACTGCCGTTTGTCTCCAGCGCCAAGACGCCGCTGACCGGCCAGGTCACCGCCGGCCGCCAGTTCAGCACCGCGGCGGTGACGATGGACCGTGTCAACCGGGTGCGTGAGCGCACCCGATCCACCCTCAACCATGTCGCGCTGACTTGCCTGGATGGCGCGCTGCGGCGTTACCTGAGCGACCTGGGGGTCGAGCTGAAGCGC
>JANMXG010000224.1:0-3390 GCA_031394235.1 Betaproteobacteria bacterium | reverse complement strand
GGTCAACACCGAGCCCTTCGTCAACACGCTCGGCGCGCTGACCGGCAACAGGCAATGCAGCAGGTCAAGGCAGGCCTGAAGGCGATCTACCTGAGCGGCTGGCAAGTGGCCGGCGACGCCAACAGCAATGGCGAGATGTACCCCGACCAGTCGCTGTACTCGGTGGACTCGGTGCCCAAGGTCGTCAAGAAGATCAACGCCACCTTTGCCCGCGCCGACCAGATCCAGTGGTCCGAAGGCAAAAACGACATCGACTTCTTCGCGCCGATCGTGGCCGATGCCGAAGCCGGTTTTGGCGGTGTGCTCAACGCTTTTGAGTTGATGAAGGCCATGATCGAAGCGGGTGCGGCCGGCGTTCACTTTGAAGACCAGTTGGCTGCGGCCAAGAAGTGCGGCCACATGGGCGGCAAGGTGCTGGTGCCGACGCGTGAAGCGGTAAGCAAGCTGGTGGCCGCGCGCCTGGCGGCTGACGTGATGGGCGTGCCCACCATCCTGCTGGCCCGCACCGATGCCGAGGCCGCCGACCTGGTGACCACCGACGTCGATGACAACGACAAGCCGTTCTTGACGGGTGAGCGCACGGTCGAAGGTTTTTACCGCAGCAAGAACGGCATCGACCAGGCCATCAGCCGCGGTTTGGCGTACGCCGACTACGCTGACCTGATCTGGTGCGAGACCGGCACGCCCGACCTGGCCTTCGCCAAGAAGTTTGCTGACGCGATCCATGCCAAGTTCCCGGGCAAGCTGCTGGCCTACAACTGCTCGCCCAGCTTCAACTGGAAGAAAAACCTGGACGACGCGACCATTGCCAAGTTCCAGCGCGAGCTCGGCGCCATGGGCTACAAGTTCAAGTTCATCACGCTGGCCGGCTTCCACGCGCTGAACTACGGCATGTTCGACCTGGCCTACGGCTACGCCCGCAACAACATGACGGCGTTTGTCGAGCTGCAGCAAAAAGAATTTGCTGCCGCCGACCGGGGCTTCACCGCCGTCAAGCACCAGCGTGAAGTGGGCACCGGTTACTTCGATGCGGTGACCACCACGATCGAAGCCAATGCCTCGACCGCGGCACTCAAGGGCTCGACCGAAGACGACCAGTTCTTCGACGCCAAGCACGGTTGAAGCGCGCAGCCGCCCCGCCTTGGCTGGGCGGCTGTAGGCGCGTCCGCGCACCCAAAGCAATGTCAAGATTGCCATCGATCTGGCGGCCTGATCGGTAACAGTGCGGTATTCGCGTGGCCAGGCCAAGCCCCTGCCCATCAGCACGCTGCCGAAGAATCGAAACCCCCACCGAGACGATCAAACCAGATCGGTGTGCCGGCGTTAATTTGCGGGCGGCCGCGATGAGGGTCTGGGCCTGGGCGCGGATGACCACCTCGCCAAGCCGTACTTTGTTGAAGAACTGCATGCCTGGCTGTTGGCATTGCACCGCCGCCAACTGAGCGCGCCAGAACCTGCTGCAGGTTGGCGACCTTCAACCCGACCTCATCTTTCGCCAGTCCAGCTGTCAGGGCCGCAGCGCCGAGCTGACCGCACGCGAGTTCAGCCTGCTCGAGGTCTTGATGCGGTCCGCCAGTCAGCTGTTCACGCGCACCCAGATCCTGGAGCATGTGTGGGGCTACGACTTCGATCCCGGCACCAACCTGGTCGACACCTGCGTAAAACGCATTCGCCAGAAAATCCGTGAGGTCCGGTGCCTGGACGTGGCGGCCGATGCCGATGGGGACATCGAGTCGGTGCGCGGTGTGGAATACCGGTTCAGGTTGCTGCCGTGAGTTTGCGGTTGACGTCGTTCCGGGTGCGCATCTTCGGGCTGTCGCTGCTCGTCGTCGGTTTGACCCTGTTGATAGTGGCGGCCATCAGTTGGACGGGCGCCTTGGCCTCCGAGGTCGATCGCCTAGATGCCCGGTTGTGCGAAGAAGCCCATCAACGGGTGGTGCGGCCGCCGCAGGCCGGGGGTCTGGCGCGCCCTGAGCGCGACGCCGCCCTGAAGTTGCGGCTGCAGTCCACCGCCCAACTGTTGTTGTGGCTGCAGCCTGCAGCCCCAGCGCCCGCCATCCACGCTGCGCGCTGGCCTGGAGGCCTTGACATGAACGCGCTGGACTGGCGTTTGAACGACTTCTGAAATCACTGAACCATGGCTGGTTTTTCCGACTCGCCACGGCGTTGGTTCTCGGGCAGCTGCTGGCGGCCTGTGGCCGTGGCAGCGATTCAAGCGCCACGCCTGCGGTCACCACCACGCCCACTGACCCGGGCGCGACCGCCCCCATCGGCAGCTTTGCGCTCCGCAGTAGCGCCTCGCGGCCGGCGGCGCCTATCCCACCGCCTATCCCACCGCCTGCACCGGCGACGACGCCCAATCGACGCCGCCCCTGACCTGGACCTGCGCGCCGGCGGGGACCAAGGCCTTTGCGCTGCTGATGACGACCCAGCCCGACAGCAGTTGGACCAGATCGAACTGGGTGCTCGACAACCTGCCGGCCCCACCGCTGGCCATGGCGTCAACAGCAACGGCGTGGGCATGCCGGGCGCTGCCGATGACGGCGTTGGCACGGCTTATGCGCCGCCTTGCTCGCAGGGCCCGGGAGCCAAGACCTACACCTTCACGCTGTCCGCCTTGTCGGCACTGCCGACACTGTCGGCGACAGCCAGCGCCAACACCTGCGCGGTGGTGACGGCGACGATCAGCGGCCAGCCCGTTCACCAGCACGGCCACCGGGACAGACAGCTACGTCAACGCGGCCGGTGCTTACCATCCGCTACAAGCCGGTGACTGTCACACGGCTGCCAAAGTTGGCCAACTGCCGGTTGCGTCCGCCGAAATTCACAAACCAGAAAGGACCCAACTGGGTCCCTTCTGGGATCCGCCGACGGTTTGCCCGCCTGGAATCCTGTGAATCAGGACTTGCGGCGGCGTGTCATGACGCCAACGGCGGCCAAGCCGGCGATCAACAGCGCGAAGGTCGCGGGCTCTGGCACGGCCGCCACCCCATCGACGACGACGTTGTCCAGCTGGAAAAAGGTCCCGCTGCCGCCGACTGAAAACGAGGTCAGCCCGCTGAAGTTGAAGACGAAGGTTTGCACGCCGACTTGATTGTCGAGGAGCAGCGTGGTGATGTGCAGCCCGGCGCCGTCGGTATAACTGAACGGCATCGGACCACCGGAGCCGTCGTTGAACAGGTCAGCCAAGTCGAATGAGACCAGGCTGAAGGTGCCGCCGGCCGTTTTCGCAATCGTCACGGCTGATGCGTAGTTGTCGTACAGGACCGCGCCCAAAGGGTCGGCGTTAACGTCCCTCCACGTGCCCCAGTTCTTGAGTCCACCGGTAGGCGAGGTGAATGTCAGGCCACCTTCCAGGTAAGTGGCGCCGTCGCCGGCAGTGCCGCCGGC
>JANMXG010000223.1:0-7213 GCA_031394235.1 Betaproteobacteria bacterium | reverse complement strand
ACCGCTTAATATGCGGCTTTTCTGCTGACGCCCGGTTCGGGTTTCTGAGGGCTGGCTGGGGCTCGCCCTGCCCTGCTGGGGGCCGCTGGTGCGGCCCGCTGCAGGGCAGGGTCAGACCGAATTCGGCTCTTTTTCCTGCAGCAGCCGCCACATCACCTTGCCCGAGCCGCTCTTGGGCAGGGCGTCGGCAAACTCGACGATGCGCGGCACCTTGTAGGCGGCCATGTGCTCGCGCGCCCAGGCGATGATGTCGTCAGGCTTGGCCGTGGCGCGGGCCGCCTCGCGCAGCACGATCACCGCCTTCACGGTCTCACCGCGGTAGGCGTCGCGGCTGGCGATGATGCAGGCCTCCTGCACCAGCGGGCACTTGAACAGCAGCAACTCGACCTCGCTGGGCCAGACCTTGAAGCCGCTGGCATTGATCATGCGTTTGAGGCGGTCAGTCAGGAAGAAATAGCCCTCCTCGTCCCGGCGTCCCAGGTCACCGGTGCGGAAAAACGGCTTGCCGTCGATCAGGATGAAAGCCGCCCGGGTGGCGTCCGCGTGGCCCCAGTAGCCGTTGAACACCATCGGCCCGTGGCTGACGATCTCGCCGGTCTCGCCGGCGGGCAGCTCGCGCAGCGTGTCCGGGTCGATGATGCGGGAATCCACACCGAAGATCGGGATGCCCAGGCACTGCAGCTTGGCCCGCTCGGGCGGGTTGGCATGGGTGGGTGCAGCGGTTTCGGTCAGGCCGTATCCCTCGGCAAAGGTGATGCCGAATTCAGCCTGCAATCGCTCGGCCACCGCCTGCGGCATGGCCGCGCCGCCGCCCGAGACAAAGCGCAGGCTCGACAGGTCGAAGCTGGCGTAATTCGGGCTGCCGAACAGGTCGATGATCATGGTCGGGATGCAGGTCCAGTGGCTGACCTGGTGGCGTGCGACCAGCCGGCCGGCCAGTTCGCGGTCCCAGCGCGGCAGGATCACCGTGGTGCTGCCGGCCGCCACCGAGCCGAGTGCGCCGTAGATGAAGCCGGTGATATGGAACATCGGCACCACGCCCAGGCCCACCGCCTCCGGCCCGCCATGGCCCCAGACCGCGCCGCCGATCACGTTGTGCATCAGCGTGCGGTGGCTGTGCATGCAGCCCTTGGGCAGGCCGGTGGTACCGCTGGTGTACGGCAGCAGCGCCAGGTCGTCGGGCGCAGCGGTGTGCGGGCCGGGCTGGTGGCCGGCAGCCAGCGCATCGGTCCAGCGCACGGTGCCGGCCGGCAGCGCCGGGTCGGTCAGCAGCCACTGCAGCAGCGCCGGATTGGGGGTCTCGGCCGGGTCCAATTCGGTGGGCATGGCATCGGTAAAACGGGTGGCAACAATGTGGCGCAGGCGCTGGTCCGCAGGCAGGCGGGCGTCGGCCTCGGCGACCACGGCAGCCAGGTCGGCGGTGGTCAGCACCACTTTTGTGCCGGGGTCGGTGATGTAGTGGCCGAACTCGTCGGCCTTGTTCATCGGGTTGACCGGCACCACCACCGCGTCGGCGCGCAACACCGCATGCACCGCCACCACGAACTGCGGGCAGTTCTGCATGAACACCGCCACCCGGTCGCCTTTGGCCACGCCGTGCGCCTGCAGCCAGCCGGCCAGTGCCTCGGCCTGGGCCTGCAAGGTTGAAAAGCTCAAGGGCTGGCCGATGAACAGGTAGGCAGGCTTGTCGGGATAGCGGCGCGCCGACACCTCGCGGTTGGCCCACAGGCTGGTCTCGGGCAGCACCAGCTGGCGCGGCAGGCGTTTGGGCCAGACGGTGTCGTGGGGTCGGGCGGCAATGGCGGTCATGGCAGGGGGTTGGCAGGCAGGGCAGGTTTGAGGTGTACCGCAGTGGCCGGGCGCACAACATCCCGGCGAACCCGCACACTGTCACCCAGGCGACGGCAGAACAGGCGCCCCCCGTTGGCCCCCCGGCCGGCCAGCCCAGTTGCAGCAGTTAACATCCCGAAACGAAGTTGGGGGCTGATCTGAAAATGCAACGTCGAACGCTGTTGAGTCTGGCACCGCTGCCCCTGTTGTCACCCTTGGTCGCCCTGGCGCTGGACGCGCCTGAGGGCCCGGCGCTGCTGACCCTGTCCGGCAAGGTTCGCGACACCAACCGGGGCGGCGCCGCGGTGTTTGACATGGCCATGTTGGAACGCCTGCCGCAGGCCAGTTTCAGCGCGCGTACCCCTTGGTTCCCGCAGGCCCGCAAGTTCACCGGCCCGCTACTGCGCGACGTGGTGGCCGCCGCCGGTGGTTACGGCACCCAGTTGCGAGCGGTGGCGCTGAACGACTACCGCGTCGACCTGCCGCTGGCCGACACGCTTCGCTACGACATCCTGCTGGCCCGCTTGCTCGACGACAAGCCGATGGCCGTGCGCGACAAGGGCCCACTGTTCATCATTTACCCGTTTGACCAGCATGCCGAGCTGCGCAACCCGGTGTACCACAGCCGTTGCGCCTGGCAGCTGAAGGCGATCGAGCTGCTGTGATGCTGGCCGGGGCCAACCCGCAGCAGCCGGGCGATACGGCACACGACGCCGGGGCGCCACGGTTGTCACCCTGGTTTGGCGTGACCGGGCTGCTGCTGCTGGCCACCCTGCTGGCTGCCGCGTTTGTGCAGGCGCGCCAGTACAGCCTGCTCAACAGCACGGTGCAGTACCAAGACGACTACCTGGTGCTCAACCTCTACCAGGTCGAGATGGAATACCTGCGGCTGCGCGAACAACTGCGCAAGGACATCCAGGTGCCGGACAACAAAGCGCTGCAACTGCGCTACGACATCTTCGTCAGCCGAGTCTCGATGCTGGGCAATGAGCGGACCCGGCGGCTGATTGGCAGCGCCAGTGGCGACAACGCGTTGTTTCGTGATCTGGAAAGCTTCACCCGGCGCGCCGACCTGTACCTGGGCAGCGAGCCGCGGGGGCAACTCAGCCCGCAGGCGGCCCAGGCGCTGCTGACCGACCTGGAGTCGCTGGACTCGCCGATCCACCAGATCATGTTGGACGCGACCCACCAGGTGGCGGCGCAGGTCACCGACCGGCAGGACAAAGTGCGCAACCACAACCAGATCGGACTGGCGCTGACCGGCTTTCTGCTGGCGATGGTGATCGTGTTTGCCGGCATCACGCTGGGCCAGATGCGCAAGCTCGAACAGCGCCGCAGCCGGCTGCAGCGCCTGGCCGACCAGTTGCGCGATGCGCGCATCGAGGCCGAGGCCGCCAGCGACGCCAAGAGCGAGTTCCTGGCCGACATGAGCCACGAGCTGCGCACGCCGCTGCACGGCCTGCTGGGTATGTTGTCGCTGGTGCGCGAATCGCCACGCGACCCGCGCACAGCGGACTGGCTGCTCACGGCGGACGAGTCGGCGCAGCACCTGCAGCGTCTGCTCGACGACATCCTGGACCTGAGCAAGCTCAGCTCGGGCGTGCTGGCGCTGGCGCCCAGCGGCGTCAACCTGCAGGGCTTGTTGCGTGAGATCCGCGCCCTGCTGCATCCGGCCGCCGCGGCCAAGGGCCTGGGCCTGCAGATCGAGATCGACGCGGCGCTGCCGGCGCATGTGCGGCTCGACGCCACGCGGGTGCGGCAGGTGCTGTTCAACCTGCTGAGCAACGCCATCAAGTTCTCCGACGCCGGCACCATCGTCCTGCACTGCCGCTATGGCGCGCCGGTGGGCGACGGCCCCTCGCGGCTGGAGTTCAACGTCCGCGACAACGGCATCGGCATGGACCGCGACACCCTGGCGCACCTGTTCCAGCGCCACGGCCGCGCCACTGACGGCCGGGTGGCACGGCTGGGCGGCACCGGTCTGGGGCTGGCGATATCGCGCAACCTGGCCCGGCTGATGGGCGGAGAGATCGTGGTCAGCAGCACACCGGGTGCCGGCAGCGTGTTTTGTTTCCGCTGCCCGCTGCTGCCGGTTGCCGCCACGGAGGCGGCCGCCCTGCCAGCCCAGCCCGACGCCGACCGCCCGCTGCGGGTTTTGGTGGCCGAGGACCACCCGGTCAACCGCATGTACCTGGCGGCCTTGCTGACGCGTCTGGGGCATGAGGTGCGGCTGGTCGACAACGGCCTGCTTGCCGTGCAGTCGGTGCAGGACAAAGCCCCGCCGTCGGCCTTCGACCTGGTGCTGATGGATGTGCACATGCCGGTGATGGACGGCGTGGCCGCCACCCAGGCCATCCGGACGCTGCCCGGGCCAGCCGGCAACGTTTGCGTGGTGGCCATCACCGCTGATGTGTTTGCCGACACCCAACAGCGCTGCCTGGACGCGGGTGTCGATGAGGTGTTGACCAAACCGCTGACGATAGACGGACTGCGCGCCTTGTTGCAGCGCCGCTTTGCAGCCGGCAACCCACCATCGGTGCCAACCCCGCCGGATGTCGCGGCACCGGCCATTGCCGGATTGCTGGACCGCACCACCCTGCACAGCGTGCGCGACCTGATGGGCCTCGCCCAGGCCCCCAAGCTCTACAGCGGCTTTTTTGACCAGGCCGAGGACGCCGCACGCCGCATGCGCGAAGCCATGCGCGACGCGGATACCGAGGCCTTGAGCCGCAGTGCCCATGCGGTGAAGGGCGCCGCATTGAACCTCGGCATGCCCGCACTGGCCGAGGCCTCGTCCCTGTTAAGCCGCGATGCGGGCACGCTGGCGGCCGCACCGCTGGCGCTGGCGGTGCAGCGCTTCGAGGAGATCACCGCTGCCACCCGCGCGTTGTGCGCCGGAGAGGATCTACTGCATTAGACCAGCCAACGGATTCGGGCCCGCGGAGGCCGGAACCCGTCCGACACTGCCGTCGTCAGGCCGCAGGCAGCCAGCGCGGCACGCGCACCGTCTCGGCCAGCGCCCACACCTGCGCAATCACGCCGCGCATCTCGGCCGGGCTGGCGCCGCCCTGGTAGGCGGCCAGGCGCAGCGCCTTGTCCTCCAGTTCGGTGCGGTCCAGGGTGTTGCCCGGGTCGCCCTTGGGCTCGTCCACCCGGGCCGTCAGTTGCCGGCCGTCGATGGTTTGCACCTGTACCTTGCCGATCCAGCGCGCCGGGTAGGCGCTGTCCACCTCCGGGTCCAGCACCATGGCCACCTTGTCGCGGAAGGCCAGCACCGCCGGCGACCGGTAGTCGGCGTCGAACTCGGTCAGCCCGGCCCGCCCCTGTACCGCCACCAGGCCCAGCACCGTGCCCATCGAGAACTTGGCCTGGTGCACGGTGTGCGGATCGACCACCGGGCCCAGCACGTCGATCGCGGCCTGGTGTACCTGGGCGGTGACCTGGGCCACGGCGTCGGCGGCCAGGTGATGCTCGCGCATCAATTGCTGCAGCGCATCGGCCGCCGGGTGGGTGTGGCGGCAGGACGCATGGAACTTGAACGAGGTCTCGGCCAGCGCCCAGCGGCTGCCCAGACGGTCGGCCAGCTTGGCGGCATCAGCATCACTGGACATGCCGGCGGCCATGCCCTGCGGGCCATCAAAGATCTGCTGCGCGCCGGTGAAACCATCCGCCGACAGGTACGCCGCGGTCAAGCCGGCGCCGGCCGCGTGGGCGGTGTGCAGCTGCTTGGAATCGGCAGCAGTGCGCAAAAACTCCCACAGCCCGGCGGCCTGGGTGCCGGCGGAGCCAAAGGCATGGACCATCTGGTCCACGCTGAGGTTGAGCAGGCGGCCCACCGCAGCGGCGGCCGCCACCGTGCCGGCGGTGCCGGTGGTGTGGAAGGTGCGGTAGTGCGATCGGCCCAAAAACTCGCCCACCCGGATACCGACCTCGTAGCCCACCACGCTGGCCGTCAACAATTCAGCACCGCTCCGGCCCAACGCCTGGGCCACCGCCAACGCGGCCGGAAACACCACCGCCGCCGGATGAAACACCGAGCCGTTGTGCACATCGTCCTGCTCGGCAAAGTGCGACGCCGCGGCATTGACCACCGCGGCCACCAGCGGACTGCTGCCACGGCGGTGGATCAGCACCTCGCTTGGGCCATCGGTCGGGCCCATCGCCTGCATGAAACGCGCGATGCTCTCCACCGGCCGCGCGCCCTTGCCGGCCAGCGCCGAAGCCAACCAGTCCAGGAACAGGTCTTCGGCGCGGCGCAACACCGGCACCGGGATGTCGGCAAATTGCAGCGTGGCGGCAAACTGCGCCAGCGCTCGGGTCGGGTCGGCAATCGAAGGGGTCATGGTGGTGGGTTCCTGAAGGTCTCAAATGGCGCCGTCGCGCCGCCATGCGTCGATCTGCGCGGCATCAAACCCCAGGCCGGCCAACACCGCCTCGCTGTGCTGGCCCAGCGCCGGCACCGCAGCCATGCGGGCCTCGTTGCAGCCGGGCGGCAGCAGCGCCGGCACCGGCCCAGCGGGGGTATTGATCTCGGTCCAGCGGCCGCGGGCCGACAACTGCGGATGGGCCCACACATCGGCCATGGTGTTGACGCTGGCATTGGCGATGCCCGCTGCGTCGAGCCGCGCCAGCACCTGCTCGGCCGTCATCGCTGCAAAAGCCTCGACGATCAGCGCGCGCAGGCTGTCGCGTGCTGCCGTCCGACTGGCGTTGGTGGAAAACCGCTCATCGGCTGCCAGCGCCGGCTGCAGCAGCACCCGTTGGCAGAATACCTGCCATTCGCGGTCGTTTTGCAGGCCGAGCATCACGGTCTTGCCATCGCCGGTCTCAAATGGGCCGTAGGGGTAGATCGTGGCGTGGGCGGCGCCGGCACGCGGTGGCGGGCTGGCGCCTTGGTAGGCGTAGTACAGCGGGTAGCTCATCCACTCGACCATGCTTTCCAGCATTGACACGTCGATATGCCGGCCACGCCCGGTGCGGCCGCGCTGGATCAGTGCGGTCAGGATATTGGCGTAGGCGTACATGCCGGCGGCGATATCGGCGATCGAGCAACCGGCCTTGGCTGGGGCGTCCGGGCTGCCGGTGATCGAGACAAAGCCCGACTCGCTCTGGATCAGCAGGTCGTAGGCCTTTTTGTCGCGGTACGGGCCGGGGTTTTGCGCATCATTGCCGTAGCCCGAGATGTCACAGACGATCAGCCCCGGATGCAGGGCGCTCAAGACCCCGTAGGACAGCCCCAACCGCGCCGCCGCACCCGGCGCCAGGTTTTGCACCAGCACGTCGGCACCGGCCAGCAAGCGCGCCAGCACCTGGGGCGCCTGGGCGTGCTTGAGGTCCAGCGTCAGGCTCTCCTTGGACCGATTCGTCCAGACGAAATGCGACG
>JANMXG010000222.1:0-16219 GCA_031394235.1 Betaproteobacteria bacterium | reverse complement strand
CAGCGTCCAGTAGTGGACGGCGCGATCGGTGACACCCGCGCGCTCGAAGTGCTCGGCGATCTGGCTGGCTATTTCGGCCTCGCGCCCGGCGCGCCGCGCCTGCAGCCACAGTGCCGCGCGGTGGTGGGCCTCGCGCTATGCAGGTTCTGCAGCCGGTCTTCCTGAAGATGCCACCGATCGTCTGCGGTCTGGATGACGCCGCGGTCCACCAGCATCTGCAGCAGCGCTTCCATGCAGTACGGATTGCCCGCGGACTGGCTGGACAGCAGCGCCTGCCGCTGCGGCGACGGTTCGGCCATGCGCTGCAGTAGGGCCTGGGCCAGCGCGTCACGGGCATCGGCGGCCAGTGGCGCAAGTGTCAGGGTCTGGTGCGTGGGCCACGCAGCGCCCCAGACGGACCGGCGTTGCAGCAGCTCGGGCCGGGCGCCGCACAGCAGAACGATCGGCAGTGCGGCACCCACGGCCACCAGAGTGTGGATGGCGTTCAGTGACTCATCGTCAGCCCACTGCAGGTCGTCCAGCACCAGCGCCAGGGGCTGCTGCGCAGCTTGCAGCCGCAGGTGCTCGGCCCAGGCATGCAAGCCGCGGGCGCGCAGTTGCTTGCCGTCACGCAAGGTGCCGGCAACGCGTTACCCCAGCACCCGAAACGTCTGCGGCGGCTCCAGCAGGCCCTTGTCCTGCAGCGGTGGCTGGGCCGGCACATCAAAGCGCCTTTGCACCTGGCGGTAGGTGTCCACGCAGATGCGCAGGGTGCCGGCCGGCGCGGCTGCTCCAGCCGCACGGCGATGTTGACGGCCAGGCCGCTCAGGCTGTTGTCGTTTTTCATCCCGCCGCCGCGCGCCACGCCGCCAGTGTGGATGCCCACGCGGGCGCAGAGGCCCTAGAAGCCATGCCGGTGTTTGATGTCATCACCGCGCCGCGCTGCCTCGGCCAGCAGGGCCAGGCCACAGTACTTCGCACGCTCGGCGTGGTCTTTTCGGGTGCCGGCGGCGCCGTGCGCGCCGAAGACCGCCTTGAGGCTGTCCCCGGCATAGCGCAACATCTCGCCGCCGTGCTGCTGGACGATGGCGGAGAAGGCGTCCTGCGCGCCGTCGACCTCCGTCTGCACCTCTTCAGGGTCGAGCCGTTGAATGAGCTGCGTGCTGCCGACGGGATCGAGGAACAGCGCGCTGACCTGGCGCAGGTGACGGGCGGTCGCTAGGGTCGCAGCCTGCGGGTTCAGCGCGGCCACGCGTTCAAGCAAGGGCGCCAGCGCCGCGTTGACCAGCGCGTTGCCCAGCGCAGCGCGGTGCGATTGCAAGTAGGTGATAGCGTCTTGCAGGGCCTGCTGGGGATTCTTGGGCGTGGACATGTCAAATGGTCTTGTCGCCGCTGCGACTGAGCCGCAGCAACCCTCGCCAACCGCTGCGGCCTGGCGCACCGGCTGAACGGCGCCGCAGTCTGGAACCCGTCTGCCGGCGTCCCGAAACCCGGTCGGCGCCTGACGGTGAAGCTGGCGACTTAGCCTTTGATGGCCACCGACGCCTCTTGCTGTTGTCGATGCCGAAGCGCGTCTTTCTGACGGACCAGCTCATCATCAAAAGGGCTGCCAGTCGGTTGCCGCGTCAGCGTCCATGATTGGCCGTGGATCGCCTTGACGCTGCCGGCATCGACCGCGCCTGGGCGAGGCCCTGCAGCGTTCGTGTCAATCACCGCCGCTACGGCGCAGACTGCCAAGGCTTGTGCCAGCGCAAAGCCTGTCCAGCTGAGTTTCAAAGGCTGCTTCATTTGACGTCTTCCGGTGGATGGTTTTTCAGAGCAGCCCCAATGCGGCGGGCTGGGGGTGACTCTTTATCGCAATGCGACCGCCACTTGCGTGCCGGTGCGCGGACAGTTGCGCATTTGAAGTACGGGTGCAGGCCGACCGACAAGCGCAGACCAGGCCGTCAACTGCCCTTGCGTGACATCCCAGTCCCTGCCGAACATCGCGGTGTCGTTTTGCGACATGAACAGCGCCAGGGCGGCAGCGGGCGCGTGGCCGGCATTGGCCAGGGCGAGAACGGCCACAGGCTTCGGGGAAGCGCCCCTGCTGGAACGAGGCCACGGCACTGGCGTGCAACTGCGCGTGTGTGCGCTCTGACTGGGCCTGCGCTGCCGGGGCAAAGCAGGCTCCGACAAACGCGGCGATCAAAGCGAAGCGGGTGGTGCGGTGGGTCATGGTGTGTTCTCCTTGAACGGTGCGCAGTGGCTGGCCGATGCACGGATGTTCGCGGCCTGACGCTTGCTGCGTACATCGCCGTTCGATAGTGACCGGCGCGCCGCACCGCCACAGTTGAGGCATTTGAGGCAAGCCAGGAGCGTGCACGTTTGAGGGGGCGAGGCCAGAGACTTCCAGCGACATCCTGGCCGAGTTGGCCCGGCTGGGTGAGACGCGCACCGGGGAGCCCGGCGCCACCGTCGTGAACCCAGGCGACGCGGCCGACTGCATGTACTTGGTCCCCGACGGCGAGTTGCGTGCCATCGTGGCCGGCGATCGTGGCCGGCGATCGTGGGCGAGCGGTCGTG
Source organism: Betaproteobacteria bacterium (assembly GCA_031394235.1). Lineage (GTDB taxonomy): Bacteria > Pseudomonadota > Gammaproteobacteria > Burkholderiales > Burkholderiaceae_C > Pseudaquabacterium. The sequence goes on along the minus strand of JANMXG010000222.1, from coordinate 13,675 downwards.
GACGGGCGGTCGAGCTCTACACGCCGAGCGCGGGTGAGATGTTTGGTGAGCTGATGTCCCGTGGTGAGCCTCGCGCCGCCCCAGTGCAGGTCACCACGCGCGCGCGGCTGACCGGCGTGACGCGGGCCGCTGCCGCAGCTCTCGTTGCCGCTGTCGTTGCCGATGTCATATGCCTACGTCATTGCCGATGTCATTGCCACTTTCGCTGCTGATCACGCCCAGGACCAGCAGCAGCCCCACCCGTTTTTCGGTGTAGGAGGGGTTGCCTTCGGCGCTGCATGCGCTTGGGCAGCAGCGCTTCAAGCGCGGCCTCGAAGCCCACCACACTGGGTTGGGCGTCGATTTCACGCGTGCAAGGGGTGTCGTGCGCACCAAAGGTTACCTTGAGCTGGTCGGCGGCACAACGCAAAAAGCCCGTCGCCGTGGTGCTTGAGAAGATGCAGGTGTTGGCAGCCAGAACGCGGTCGGCCACCGTCTGCACCCGTTCAGCGTCGCGCAGTTGGATGCGCTGCGTGCTGCCGACGAGGTCGAGCATCGGTACGACCCGTCAAAGGTAGCGCCTGGGTTGCCCAGCACCGCGCGGCGCCCAAGGCCTGACGGACATCCAGCGGCGCAGTCATCCCCGGCCGCTAAACGGCGTGTGCCAGTGGGGTCAGCAGCTTGAGGTCAGCTCGATCAAGCCAGATGCCATGCCGCGCCCGGAGCAGCGCATCAGCGCGATGCCACCGCCGCTGGCGCAGGGGTGCGGGCGTAGATGCGCGCCTGCAGCACGGGTGCGGGCCGGCCGGTGAGCGCAGCCCAGGCGGTGAGCTGGTCCTGGGTGATGTCCCAGTCGTTTCGGAACAGCGTGGTGCCGTGCAGGTACATGAACAGGGCCACTTCGGCGGCGGGTGCGTGGCCGGCATCGGCCAGTGCGATGAACCGGCCGTAGGCGTCGGGGAACCGGCCTTTTTGAAACGAGGCCTCAGCCTTGGCGTGCAACTGCTCGGCAACACTGGGTGCCATTTGCGCCTGCGCGGCTGGGGCAAAGCCGGCTGCGGCGAGCGCGGCGACCGAGACAACAAGGGCAATGCAGTGGGTCATGGTGGGCTCTCCTGAAATGGTCTGCGGTGGACTGGTGCAGACATGTTCGCGGCGTCTGGCGCGCTGAGCGCACCGCCGTTCACTATTGACCGGGCCTGCGCCAGCGCCACCTGACGCAGCGACCATGCGGCTACCGGTCAGCCATCGCCGACCGTTGAGGAGAAGTCGCCATGAGCAGTCTGAGCTTTTCATTCGTTTCCGCACCCCTGTTGCGCCCGATCCCGACGGGCGTTCTCAAGCGCTTGCTGAACGTCGCCTACGCCGTAGGTTTTGTGGGCGCCAGCATCAGCCTAATGCCGGAATGGCCGGATTACTCGCTGTCACTGCCAGCCGCGCCGCCCTCAGTTCACGCCGGCTTTTCCTCCGGCTACCCGGGGCTTTTGTCGCTCGCCGATGATGCGGAGTTGTCCCCCGGCGCCTCGGTAGCCGCCTACGACACACCGGTCGATGACTCGGCGGTCAGGCTGACTGCAGCCAAGGTGCTGCCGTCGACCGACGACGACACGCTGGACCCCGGGGCCTCGGTGGCCGCTTACGGCAATTGAGACGTCTGCAGCCCCGGCGGCCTGCCAAGCCGCTGGCGCGCGGCCAGGCTGGCGCGCCAGTCGGGCGTGCGCCATTGCCGCCCACTGCGCAACACCCCAACGGTCAGCCTGCGCGGCGGCCGGCCATTGAGCGCAGCCCATGCGGTCGGCTGCTCTTGCAAGACACCCCCGTCCTTGCCGAACGGTGCGGTGTCGCGCTGCGACCCGCACTGCGCCACCGCCGCCTTGGGTGCGTACCCAGGCATTGGCCAGGACGACGAAATGGCCGTAGGGACCGGGAAATCGCCCCTGCTGGAATAGGGCCACGGCTTTGGTGTGGATCTGCGCGTGCGTGGCCACAGGTCGGGCTTGCGCCGGCAGCGCCAAGCTGGCCCCGGCAGGCCCCGGCAGGTGAGGCCAGAGCGACTCAGCAGGCGTTGCGGTGGGCCAGGGCGGGCTTTGCTGAAACGGTTCGTGGACCGGAGCCGCTACCTTCAAGGCGCGAGTCTGGCCTGCCCCACTGCTGTTCAATAATGACTGCCGAGGCGCGCAGCAGGAGTCTGGGCGTTGGGTGCGAGCCAGGAGAGGCCATGTTTGAGGGCGCAAGTCCAGAGACTTCCAGCGACATCCTGGCCGATTTGGCCCGGCTCGGCGAGACGCGCACCTGGGAGCCTGGCACCACGGTGGTGAGCGAGGGCGAGGTGGCGGACTGCATGTACCTCATCCACGACGGCGAGCTGCGCGCCGTGGTGGCTGGCGATGGCGGCCGCGTTGTCGAGCTCAATACGCTGAGCGCGGGTGAGATGTTTGGTGAGCTGATGCTCAGTGGTGAGCCCCGCTCCGCCACCGTGCAGGTCACCGCGCGCGCGCGGCTGACCCGCGTGACGCGGGCCGAGGCCGAACGTGCGTTGGCGCAGCGGCCCGAGCTGGCCTTCGAGTTGATCCAGCGCCTGGTGCAGCGTGTGCGCACCCTCACGCGCACGGTGGGCAGCCTGGCGTCGATGGACGTCTACGGCCGGCTCGTGGGCCTGTTCGACGCGCTGGCGGTCAATGACAAAGGCCTGCGCGTCGTGCCCGGGCCGCTGAGCCAGCAGCGCATTGCCGAGCGGGTGGGGGCGTCCAAGGCGATGGTCAACCGGCTGCTGACCGACCTGGCCAAGGGCGGTTACATCGAGGTCTCGCGCGAGCGCATCGTGCTGCTCAGGAAGCTGCCGCCGAAGTGGTGAGGCCGTCAGTTGCGGCCATGATGCGGCGAAAGATCGGGATGCGCTGCTGCAGCTGATGTGCGCCATCGGGCGTGCCGGTGCGTTGCAGTGTCACCTTGCGCACGCTGTCCTGCAGCTGTGCCAGCCGACCCACCGCACGCGGATCATGCAGCGCTGACCAGATCTCGACACAGGCCCACCGCGACTCAAATCCATGGTCCGTGGCACTGACCGGGGTGTCGGTTGGCAGGCCCGCCGCTGCACACTCAGCGCCGGCGCGTGCGGCGGCGGCATCGCCCAGCGCCAGATCCTGGCGCGCCACCATGGCCTGCATCTCGGCAACATTGGGGCTTTCTGGGGCGAACTGGGCAAACAACGATCGGGCCTGATCGTAGGCGGCGCGGGCAGCCTGCGCATCACCCAGCGAGACATGCGCATCCCCTGCCGCAGCATGGGAGTAGGCCGGATGGAACAGGTCGCCGCTGGCCTGGTAGTGGGCCACGGCTTGCTCAAGGGTGGCCAGTGCACGTCGGGGCGCGCCTTGGGCCAGGTCAACCAGCGCGGCGTTGTGCATGGCAACGCCCAGGCGCCTGATGTCGCCCATGTTGCGGCTTTGATCCGCCAGGCGTCCGATCAGATCTGCCGCAGCGGCCCAGTCGCCCAGGCATTGCGCGTGGATGCACAGGGCATTCAGAGTGCCCAGTTGCAGGCGGCGGAACCGGCTGCCGGTGTGGCTCTCGGCGCGGCTCAGCGCACGGTTCAACAACGCGCCAGCGTCGGTGAGTTGCTCGGCCTGAAGCGCCACGACGCCGGCCATCGTCAGCAATTGCAGCTCCCGGATCGGCTGCGTATGGCGCACGCGTTCGGCGTGGGCCTGACCGGCGACCTGGTGGGCCCGCGACGCGTCGAACTCACCGCGCCGTCCAAGCCGCTCGCACAGATAGCCGTGCGCCCAGGCAGCGACACCGTCATCGCCGATGGCGACGGCCTGTGCCAGCGCATCGCTGGCGAGGGCCAGCCCGTCGTCAAGGCGACCCTGGCCATCGGCCAGCATGGCGCGCGCCATGGACAGCTCGGCCAGTGCATGCGGGTCGGGGTGCGTGGCCAGCAGGGTCAGCGTGTCGTCGATGGCGTGGCGCTGAAGTGCGCGGTTGCCCGTCAGGTCGGCCAATCCACGCAGGGTGTTCAGCAGGTTCAACCGAGGTTTTGCGTCGTCCTCCGCCATGAGCTTGAGCGCGCGCTGCAGACAATCGATTGCCAGCGTGTTGGCGAATCGCTGCTGGGCCTGGGCCGCAGCGCGCCCGTAGCAGTCGATCGCCAGCGCAGCGTCGCCGGCCCGCTCGGCGTGCTCGCCGGTGATGGCCAGAAATTCCGGCCCGCGGTCTGCGGTGCGCTCGGCCAACCAGCGTGCCACGGCCGCGTGGCCGCGCCTGCGCTCGGTCTTCAGCACGGTTTCGTAGGTCACCTGGTGCAGCAGGTGGTGGTCGAACTGACGCTCGGCCGTGCCGTCGAAGGCGCTGGTCTCATGCGCCTGTAGCCAGCCACGCCGTTGCAACCCGGGCAGCGCCTGGGGCGCAGCGGGGTCGATCTGCGCCAGCGCCTCGTCCCAGAACACATGGCCGACGATGCTGGCACGCTGCGCGCTGTCGCGTTCGGATTCGGGCAGCGCGTCCAGCCGCGCCTGCAGCAGGCCGAGCAGTGTGGTGGGCAGGCGCAGTTCGGTCAGCCGCTGCGCATCGACCTGCCACAGCGCGCCGCCCTGGGTGATGACGCCGTCGTCCAGCAGCCGCCGCAGCAGCTCCTCCATGTAGTACGGGTTGCCTTCGGCGCGGCCGGTGAGCAACTCGCGCAGCGCCGAGGGCACCACCGGCAGGCGTTGCAGCAGCGCCGTGGCCAGTGCGTCGCTGTCGGCGGTGGTCAGTGGCGCCAGCGCGATGCGCGTGCCGGTGTCGCCGTCGCACCAGGCGGGTCGGCGCTCCAGCAGTTCGGGTCGGCAGTTCATCAGCAGCGCCAGCGGCAGGTGGCGGCCTTGCGTCATCAGGTGCTGCAGCAGGTCGAGCGAGGCCTCGTCAGCCCAGTGCAGGTCTTCGATGGCCAGAACGAGCACCTGCGCCGCCGGGCCGCCGCCGCCAACACGCTCCGCCGAGGGCGGCGCCTGGCGGCTGAGTCCGCCGAGCCAGGCCAGCACTGCCGACAGGGCCAGGTCGCGCACGGCGCGGGCGTCCAGGCTGTGCAGGCCCGGCGCATCACTGAAGTCTAGGCCGATGAGCTGGCCGATCAGCTGGGCCTGGCGTTCTGCGTCGGCGGGCGCGTCGGCAGAAAAGCGGGGCGTGAGGGCGGCCAGCAGCTTGGCGCGCGCAGCCTCCGCGCTGTCGCCGTCGGTGATGCCGCAGTGCCCGGCCACCAGCCTATTCAGCAGGCCCCAGGGGCGCAGGCTGTCGCGTGGCTGGGCGCGGGCGCGCAACAGCCGCAGGCCCAAGGCGGCGTCACCACCAAGTGCTTCGCGCAGCAGCCGGCTCTTGCCCATGCCGGCCGCGGCGACCACAGTGACGGCCTGCAGGCTGCGGCACGCGGTGGCTGCGGCGATGGCCTGGCGCAGTCCTGCGAGTTCAACGTCGCGCCCGACCATGGCCACCCGCAGGCCTTCCACGCCGCGCCCTGCGGCGCTGGTCTGGACGGCCATCGGCGCGTGCACAAGCCAGGTCTGCAGCGGTTTGTCCAGGCCCTTGAGCTGCAGCAGCGGCTGTTCATCGGCGATGAACCGGCCGCGCACCTGCGACCAGGTGTCGGCGCTGATGCGCAAGCCGCCCGGCGGGGCCGACTGCTCCATGCGCGCTGCCACGTTCACGGCGTCGCCGGTCAGCGTGTTGTCGGCCTCGATGCCGACGCCGAATGCCACCTCGCCGGTGTGCACACCGACGCGCAGCGCGAAGTTGTGCGGGATCAGGCGTTGCTGTAGGGGCCCCGCCGGCAAACGGCCGACGGCCAGAATGTCCAAACCGGCTTGAACGGCCCGCACCGCGTCGTCCTCGTGCGCGCCCTGGGTGCCGAAGGCGGCCTTCAGGCCGTCGCCGGTGAACCGCAGCACCCGGCCACCCTGGTTGAGCACGCAGTCGGCCGCACGCTGCAGCACGCCACCGAACAGCTCGAGCGTGTCCTCGGCGTCCAGCCGGCCGGCCAGCGCGGTAGAGCCGACGATATCGGCGAACAGCACCGTCACCTGCGCACGGCGCAGCCTGGGCGCTGCAGCGGCAGCGGCCAGCAACTGGCGCAACGGTGCCAGCGCCAACTCGGTCACCGCGTCTCCAAGCAGACCGCGCTGGGCCTCGAGCACGGCGATCGCCCGGTGCAGTTTTTGCGGATCGGTGTCGGCGGGCGGCGGCGGTGATGGACTCATCGGGCTGGAGCATCGCATAGGCCGTGCGTTGGCGCAGGGCGGGCTTGGGCGCAGGCCCAGGTGAGGGGCCGCAGCAGGGTCGCGGGTTGGCCGTGCGATCGGCCCGCCAACCCGCACGGATTGCTCAAGCCTGCCGCGACGCTGCCTATGATCCTGGTGTGGAGGCGTGTGGCCATGTGGAAGCTACTTGGGGTCTGTCTGTGGGTGGCGCAGTTGCTGGGGCCGTGTTGGGCCGGTGATCGTCCGGCTGATCGGCCAACCGACAGCAAGACTGTCGGTGCCGCGGGTCGACCGGTGAACCTGCAGCCCCTGGAGCAGCGCTGGTTGCAGGGCATCGCACCGGTGCTGGCCTTTGCGCGGGCCACCGGCTATCCGCTGGACGTCATCGTGCAGCCGCAAGACACACCCGAACACACGCCATTGGCTGTGGCTTTTGTGGGGGGTCGCTGCAAGCTGGTGTTGTCGATGCGGGGCAATGCCGCCGCGCAGGACACGCTGGATGCGATCCCACCCGACTTGCTGGGCGCCGCGCTGGAACTGATGGCGGCCCATGAGTTGGGCCACTGCGAGCGCTACCTCGCAGGGGCATTTGCCCGCCCACCCGCTGGTTTCAGCGCAGCCGACACCGCGGCCGGTCCGCCGGCGGGCTCTCGCTCTGGCGCGGGTGGGCGTGGGGGTGTGCGTGCGGACGCGGCGGCACTGAGTGTCGACGCCTGGTCTCAGGCCTTGCGCCGGGAGGAGGGCTATGCCGACCTGATCGGGCTGGCCTGGGTCCGCCACCGCCACCCGCAGCTTTACGCCCGTCTGCATGCCTGGCTGGTGGCCGAGCGCAGCAGCGAACCGGTGCTCGGCAGCCCGCACGACACCCAGGCCTGGTTGCGGCTGGTGCGTGACGGTGCCGAACTGGCGGACCCGGCGATGTTCCGCAATGCAACCCGGGTGTGGGCAATGGGATTGCGGTCCAGCGAGTGATCTGACTGGCGGGGCCTATCAGCGCTTGACGGGCAACGGCCGGCCGGGCATCGGACCGGCGGGGCGCTCGCGCTCGCCGTCCTGCCGCGGGCCACGTTGCCGGTCGCCGGCATCCTGGCGCGGTCCCCAGGGGCGCTCACCACCGTCGGGGCGTGGGCCGCGCGGCCGGTCGTTGTCGCGGCGCGGCCCAGGGCCGTAGCCCTGACCCAGGTTGCCCGGGGCGGCGCCAGCGGGTGCATCGACCTTGCGGATGCGCACCGGCTTTCGGGCGCGCTCGACAGGGGCGGGGTCGGCTGCCTCAGCGGGTGCGTCTGCGGCCGGTGCGTCGGTCTGACCGGGTTTGCGCTTGCGGGCAGCGGCGGCGCTGGTGGCCAGCGCCGCCGCAGGCACGTCCAGCTGCGCCGGGGCGGCGTCGCCAGTGATGGCGGCATTGACCATCGCCCCCAGGCTGTCGGCCGGCTCATCGTCCTTGATCACCCGGCTGTACGGCGCAAGCAAGCCCACCAGCTGACCGTAAATTTTGGGGCTGCCGGCGACGATTTCGCGCTGGTGCAAAAAGTCGGCCTCGCCGGTGAAGTTGCCCACCAGGCCACCGGCCTCGGTGATGATCAGTGAGCCGGCTGCCAGGTCCCACGGGCTCAGGCCGGTCTCGAAGAAGCCGTCGTACCAGCCCGCGGCCACGTAGCACAGGTCGAGCGCCGCAGCACCCGGCCGGCGCAGCCCGGCGCAGGCCGACATCACCGTCTCGAACATCTTGAGGTAGCGCTGCAGGTTGTCGCCCTTGCGGAACGGAAAGCCGGTGCCGATCAGGCAGTCCGCCAGCCGGGTACGCTTGGACACGCGCAGACGCTTGTCGTTGAGGAACGCGCCGCGGCCACGCGAGGCGTAGAACAGGTCGTTGCGGGTCGGGTCATAGACCACCGCCTGCTGCACCACACCGCGAAAAGCCAGCGCGATCGACACGGCGTACATCGGCAGGCCGTGCAGAAAATTGGTGGTGCCGTCCAGCGGGTCGATGATCCAGCAGAACTCGCTGTTCTGGGCACCGTGATCACGGCCGGATTCCTCGGCCAGGATCGCATGGCCCGGGTAGGCGGTGAGCAAGATCTCGATGATTGCGGCTTCGGCCGCCTGATCGACCTCGGACACAAAGTCGTTGGGCCCTTTGGCGGTGATCTTGATCAGGTCCAGGTCTTGCGATCCCCGGTTGATGATCGCCCCGGCCGCGCGCGCGGCCTTGATGGCGATGTTGAGCATGGGGTGCAATGATTGCGACATGGATCGTCCTGGCGGGGCGGTATGGGGCTTGCCCGCAGCCAGCGTGGTGGCTGGCCTGCTGGCAGGTTGGCTGTAGGGCTGACGGAGATAAAGAGCGTGGGCGAGGTGCAAGCCGGGGCGCGCGAAACGGACCGCCGACAATCCATCGCCGAACCTTGGAGTTTACCCGCACGTGACCGCCAACACCCCCTTGCCCAGCAGCTGTGGCACCCGATTCGTGCTGTTGAACACCAGCCACCCCGGCAACGTGGGCGCCGCCGCGCGGGCGATGAAGGTGATGGGATTTTCCGATCTGGTGCTGGTGGCGCCGCGGTTTGCCGACGTGCTGAGCCAGGAAGAAACCGTGGCGATGGCCAGCGGCGCGGCCGACATCCTGGTGCGCGCCCGCATCGTGGCAAGCCTTGCCGAGGCGCTGGACGGCATCACCACCGTTTGCGCCACGGCGATGACGCCGCGCGACTTCGGTCCGCCCACCTTTGCGCCGCGCGATCATCTGCCCAGCCTGGCGGCCGGCGTGGCCACCCGGGACCAGCGGGTGGCGTTTGTCTTCGGCAGCGAGCGTTTCGGCATGCGCAACGAGGACGTCTGGGCCTGCCATGTCTGCCTCAGCATCCCCAGCCATCCGGATTACGGCTCACTCAACCTGGCGCAGGCGGTGCAGCTGATCGCCTACGACTGGCGCTGCGCGTTGGGTGGCCACACCGTGTTGGCCCGTACCGCTGCGCCGGTGCTGGCCGATGGTCTGGAAGTGGCCGGTGCGCTGGACCACTGGCAGCAGGTGCTGGCGCAGGTCGGCTTTCTGGACCCGGCGGTGCCGCGACGCTTGATGCCGCGCCTGCAGCAACTGGTCAACCGTGCCCAGTTGACGCGCGAGGAACTGCACATCCTGCGCGGCATTGCGCGGGCGGTGGCCAAACGCTGCTGAGGGCGTGCCGACTGCCTGAAAGCCGGGTCGGCAAGCCTGGGCAGACCGTCATACACTGGTCAACCAACCCTCGAAAAACCACCATGTTCAGCCGACTCCGTGAAGACATTGCCTGCATCCGTGAGCGCGATCCCGCTGCGCGCTCGATGTGGGAGGTGCTCACCTGTTACCCCGGCCTGCATGCGGTGATCTGGCACCGCTGGGCCAATAGGGCCTGGCGCGGCGGGTATCTCTGGCTGGGGCGTTTTTTGTCGCACCTGGGGCGGTTTTTCACCGGCATCGAGATCCACCCCGGCGCCACGCTGGGCCGGCGGGTGTTCATCGACCACGGCATGGGCGTGGTGATCGGCCAGACCGCCGAGATCGGCGACGACTGCACCATCTACCAGGGCGTGACGTTGGGCGGCACCGCGCTGGGCCGCGGCACCAAGCGCCACCCGACGCTGGGCCGGGGCGTGATCGTGGGGGCCAACGCGCAGGTGCTGGGCGGCTTTACGGTGGGCGACGGTGCGCGGGTGGGCTCTGGCGCGGTGGTGATGAAGCCGGTGCCGCCCGGTGCCACAGCGGTGGGCAGCCTGGCACGCATCATCCAGGCCGAGTCCGACTCGGCCCGCGAGGCGGTGGCCGCCAAGATGGGCTTCTCAGCCTACGGCGTGACCCAGGGTGACGATCCGGTAGCGCAAGCCATGAAAGGCCTGATCGACAACGCGGCCGGGCAAGAGCATCAGATTGCGATGCTCTGGCGGGCGATCGAAACCTTGTCTGCCGGTGTGCGCGAGTTGCCTGGCCGCGACTGCGTGCCGCAGGATGCCCACACGACCGAGTGTTTTGATGCCGAACGGCTCAACCGCCTGGTGAAGTAGGCCGCGTCCGCTCGGCGGCCGCCGAGCCAACCCTGCCGGCCTGGCCGATTGTCGAACCACCTCAGGCGCTGGGCGACCGGATCGCGTTTTTCGGCCGGAAAGCCTTGCACACCGACCCGTTGCATTCCAGGTACGGCCCACCAATCAGGTCGATGCAGTAGGGCACGGCGGCAAAGATGCCGTGCACCGGCGGCAGGGCGTCCGGCAGGCCTTGCAGGGTTTCGGCAATTGATTTGGGCTGGCCGGGCAGGTTGATGATCAGCGCCTTGCCGCGGATCACCGCCACCTGGCGCGACAGGATCGCGGTGGGTACGAAGCGCAGGCTGATCTGGCGCATCTGCTCACCAAACCCCGGCATCTGCTTGTGCGCCACCGCCAGCGTGGCCTCGGGCGTCACATCCCGCAGCGCCGGGCCGGTGCCGCCGGTGGTCAGCACCAGGTCGCAGCCGGCGTCGTCCACCAGTTCGCGCAGCGCCGCGCTGATGCCGTCCTGCTCGTCGGGGATCAGCCGGGTCTCCCAGGTGATCGGGTTTTTCAATGCCTTGGCCAGCCAGTCCTTCAGCGCCGGGATGCCCTTGTCCTCGTAGACACCGGCCGAGGCGCGGTCGCTGACCGAGACCAGACCGATCCTGACCGGCTCGTGATCCGCTGGGTTGGCCGAAATGTTGGGATGGATGGACTCACTCACCAAACGGCCCTCCCTCGTCGTCGTGGCTGGCGCTCTCGCCATCGCTGCCGATCCGGGGGCCCGGGTTGATCTCCTGCTTCAGCCAAGGCTTGACGAACTGGAACAACTCACGGTAGCCGCGGCCATTGCGCTGCTCGGGAGCCGCGGCGGCGTCCTTGCGGGCGGCGCGCAGCAGGCTGCGCAACTGCTGCAGGTCGCTTTTCGGGTAGGACTGGGCCCAGCGCGTCAGGGCCTCGTCGTCAGTCACCAGTTCATCACGCCAGCGCTCGACCTCGTGCAGCACCAGCGTGTCCTTGGCCGAGCCCAACTTGAAGGCGTCCACCGCCTCGCGCAGCGGCGCCTCGTCGGCAAACCGCATGCGCTTGCCGATCAGTTGAAGCTGACGGCGTTTGCCCTCGAAGCTGCGGGTGCGGTGGTACTCGGCAATCGCGTCGCGCAAGGTCTCGGGCATCGGCGTGGCGGCCAGTCGACCGGCGGGCAGCTCGACCAGCGCCTCGCCCAGGTCCTGCAACTGGTGAGCATGCTGCTTGCGCTTGGTCTTGCTCGGCCGGCCGGGCTGGTAGACGATCGGTGCGGCCGTGGGTGAGGCCGCCGGGCTGGCGGTCTTGTCGACGTCGGCGTCGCTGGGGTATTCAGGTCGTTGGCGCATGGCCGATGTCAGTTGATCACCCCAAAGGCCGGTCTTTGCTGCGGCCGTCCCCCCGTGGGGGAACGGGTCAGCGGGCGGTGGCGCGGCATTGACCCGAGGGGGATGGCTATCATTGTCGCCCACCTACGCCTAGACGCCCCCACATGCCAGGTTCCACGATTTCCCAGGGTTTTGCTTTCAACCGCGCGCAGTTCCAGCAAATCATCGACGACACGCTGGCCATTGCCAAGAACCTGGGCGCCACCGATGCGGCCGCCGAGGTGAGCGAAGGCGCTGGTTTGTCGGTGTCGGTGCGCAAGGGCGAGATCGAAAACGTCGAGCGCAACCGCGACAAGTCGCTCGGCATCACCGTTTATTCTGGCCAACGGCGCGGCAATGCGAGCACCAGTGATTTTTCACGCGAGGCCTTGGCGCAAACGGTGCGGGCGGCGTTTGACATCGCCCGCTTCACCGCCGAGGACCCGGCCGCCGGCCTGCCTGAGGCGGATGAACTGGTCACGCCCGATGTGGCGGCGATCGACCTGGACTTGTTCCACCCCTGGGCGCTGGACGCCGAGCATGCGGCCGACCTGGCCAAGCGCTGCGAAGACGCAGCCTTTGCCACCGACCGCCGCATCAGCAACAGCGAGGGTGGCGGCACCTCGGCCCAGCAGGCGCATTTTTGGGCCGGCAACAGCCGGGGCTTCCGCGGTGGTTATGCCAGCTCGCGGCATTCGATTTCGGTGGCGCCGATTGCCCAATCCACCGGCAGGGGCAGTGACATGCAGCGCGACGCCTGGTACAGCTCGCAGCGCGATGCGATGGACCTGGCCTCGCCCGAGGCGGTGGGCCGCTACGCTGCCGAGCGGGCGCTGTCGCGCCTGAAGGGCCGGCAAGTGCCCACTTGCGAGGTGCCGGTGCTGTTCGAGAACACCCTGGCCGCCGGCATGCTGGGTGCGTATGTGCAGGCCACCAGCGGTGGCTCGCTGTACCGCCGCGCCACCTTCTTGCTCGATTGCATCGGCCAGCAGGTGTTGTCGCCGCACATCGACATCGACGAAGACCCGCTGATCCGCAAGGGCAAGGGCAGTGCGCCATTTGATGACGAGGGTGTGCGCACGCGGGCGCGCCGTGCGGTGGAGGCGGGCGTCACCCAGGGCTACTTCTTGTCGACCTACTCGGCCCGCAAGCTCGGCCTCAAGACCACTGGCCACGCCGGCGGCTCGCAGAACCTGACCCTGACCAGCCGGCTGACCCAGCCCGGCGACCACCTGGACGCGATGCTGAAGAAGCTCGGGCGAGGCCTGTTTGTCACCGAGTTGATGGGCCAGGGCGTCAACTACGTCACCGGCGACTACTCGCGTGGCGCGGCCGGCTATTGGGTCGAGGGCGGGCGCATCGTGCACCCGGTCCATGAGGTGACGATCGCCGGCAACCTGGGCGAGATGTTCAAGCAGATCGTGGCCGTGGGCGCCGACCGCTACACCTCGGGCGGCAAGACCGTGGGATCGATGCTGTTCGAGCGCATGAAAGTGGCCGGCAGTTGACCCAATCAGCCCGGCGCCGGGAGCCTGTCGAGGCCAGGAATTCATGCCGGATCGAATTTGCCGGTATTGGGGTTTCACCCCCAGATTGCGCTCTTGACGGCTCTTAGAATATTGGGCAGTTGTTTGCATACTTGCCCAGGAGATCTGCATGGAACGTCGTAATTTTGTTCGTGGCGCCGGCTTGGCCGGTGTCTTGGCCGCGGGGGCCGCACCGGCCATCGTGCACGCCCAAGCCACCTTGCGCTGGCGCCTGGCATCGAGCTTTCCGAAATCGCTAGACACCTTGTTTGGTGTCTCCGACGTGTTTGCCAAGAAGGTCAGCGACATGACCGGTGGCAAGTTCGTCATCTCCACCCATGCAGCGGGTGAACTGATGCCGGCGTTTGGGGTGGTGGACGGTGTGCAGAACGGCACGGTCGAGATGGCCAACACGGCGCCGTATTACTTCTTTGGCAAGGATGAGACGTTTGCGCTCGGCTGCGCGATCCCGTTCGGACTGAATAGCCGCCAGATGACCGCCTGGATGTACGAGGGCAACGGCCTCAAGTTGATGCGCGAGTTCTAC
>JANMXG010000221.1:0-12730 GCA_031394235.1 Betaproteobacteria bacterium | reverse complement strand
GGAGTTCTGGTCCGGCAAGAACCTGAACGACCTGTTCAACAGCGCCAGCAGCAACACCGAGAGCTCGACGATGGAGCGCATCTTTGCCAGCGGCATGCGCGAGTTTTTGAAACTGCGTGAGCGCCGGCAAGAGTCCCAGGCTCAACTCGACGGCGCGCGCCGCGCCATGCGCGCCAGCCTGCAGCGGGAGCTCGACACGATCGAGGGCAACGTCGGCTTTCTGGCCAGCGTGGGGTCGGTCAGCCCGTATGTGGGCCTGTTTGGCACGGTGTGGGGGATCATGCATGCGTTTGTCGGGCTGTCCAACGTGCAGCAGGTGACGCTGGCCACGGTGGCGCCCGGTATCGCCGAGGCCCTGGTGGCCACCGCCATCGGCCTGTTTGCCGCGATCCCGGCGGTGGTGGCTTACAACCGCTTTGCCCGCGACATCGACCGCATGGCGATCCAGCTCGAGAGCTTCATCGAGGAGTTCTCCAACATCCTGCAACGCAACGCGGGCCAGCCGCCGGCTTCGGTCGGCGCGCGCTGAACGCCGCCATGCCTGCCGTTGCCTCCCGCGGCCGCAAGGGCCGCCGCGCCATCGCCGAGATGAACATGGTGCCGTTCATCGACGTGATGCTGGTGCTGTTGATCATCTTCATGGTCACGGCGCCATTGATCACCACCGGCATCGTCGATTTGCCGAGCGTCGGTAAGTCGGCGAATCGTCCCACCAGCGTGGTCGAGGTGATCGTCAGCACCGACGAAAAACTGCGCTTGCGGCTGGACGGCGGCGAGCCCAAGCCGGTCACGTTGGGACGGCTGGCCGCGGCTGTCAAGGACCTGCAGGCCGGCAACCCCGCGGTGCCGGTGGTGATCTCGGCCGACAAGGCGGTGAAGTACGAGCAGGTGGTACGGGCGATGGACGTGTTGCAACGCGCCGGCCTGCAGCGGGTAGGCCTGTCGGTCAAGCAAGGCAGTTGATGGGCTCTGCGCTGTCGCGCGACGACCTGCTGCCACGGGCCGACAGCCCGGTGGGCTTGGGTGCGGCGTTGGCACTGCTGGCCCATGCCGGCTTGATTGTTGCGCTGGCGCTGGGGCTGAACTGGCGCTTGCCAAAGCAGGCGGCGGTGGTCAGCGCCGAGCTGTGGGCTGCCGTGCCGCAGGCCGCTGCGCCGGCCCCGGTGGCGGCGCCCGCGCCACTGCCGATCACGGCACCGCCCCCACCAGCGCTCCCAACCCCACCCGCCCCCGCACCCGTCGCTGCGCCACCACCTGCACCCGTCCCTGCGCCACCACCGGTCAAACCAGCGCTGCCGCCGGCCCCCAGCGCCGCGGATCTGGCTGCTGAGCGCGCAGCGGCACCCGCTGCCGAACGCGAGGCCGAGATCGCGCTTGAAAAAGCCGCGCAGCGCCGCAAGGCCCAGCAGGAACTGGCGCTGAAACAGGCCCGCGAGGCGCAACAGGTACGCGACGCAAAGCAGGCCCGGGACACCGCCGAGCGCGAGCGCCTGCAAGCGGCCGAGGCCCAGCGCCAGAAACAAAAGCTCGACGACAAACGCCTGGCCGATGAAAAGGCGTTGGCCCAGAAACGCGACAAGCAGCTCAAGGACGAAAAAGCCCGCGAAGACAAACGCCTGGCCGACCTGGCCGAGCAAAAAGAACGGCAGGCCCGCGAGGCCGAGGCCAAGGCGCAGGAGGCGGTGGTGGCCAAGCAGCGCGAGGAGAACCTCAAGCGCATGCTGGGCCAGGCGGGTGCCGCGGGCGCTGCCGGCGCGGCCAACGCGACCGGCAGCGCGGCGCGGGACGGGGCGCCGTCAGCGTCCTATGCCGGCAAGATACGGGCGTTTGTCCGGCCCAACATCCTGCTGACCACCGAGGTGCCCGGCAACCCCACCACCGAGGTGGAGGTCAAATGTGCACCCGACGGCAGCGTGATCAGCCGACGCATCAGCAAGCCCAGCGGCAACCCGACCTGGGACAACGTGGTGCTGCGGGCCATCGACAAGCCCGGCACGCTGCCGCGTGACAGCGACGGGCGCATCCCCGCCACGATGATCCTGGTGTTTCCGCGCCAGGAGTAAGCCGCCAACGCCGCGCAACCCGCGGCCGACGTCAGTGGTTCTCGCGGGCGTGGTTGATCGTGTACTTCGGGATCTCGATCGTCAGGTCGGCATCCGCCAGGATGGCCTGGCAGCTCAGGCGCGAATCGGGCTCCAGCCCCCAGGCGCGGTCGAGCAGGTCTTCTTCGCCCTCTTCCATCTCGTTCAAGGACCGCTGGCCCTCACGCACGATGACGTGGCAGGTGGTGCAAGCGCAACTCATGTCGCAGGCATGCTCGATGGCCACGCCGTTGTCGAGCAGCGCCTCGCAGACCGAGGTGCCGCGCGGTGCGCTGATGGTGCGGCCCTCTGGGCAAAGCTCGGCATGAGGCAGTATCTTGATGACAGGCATGGGGCACTCGCGGGTCAGATGTCGGTGAGCTTGCGGCCGGTCAGCGCGGCCTGGATGCCGCGGTTCATGCGCAGCGCGGCAAAGTTCTCGGTGCCATCGGCGAGATGTTCGACCGCGGTGTCGATCGCCGCATGGTCCTCGCTGGTGGCGGTCTGCGCCAGATCCCGCAGCAAGGCCTCGATCGCGTCGCGCTCAGCGGCATCCAGCAGGTCGGCGTCGGCGGCCAGTGCGGCGCGGGTGGCCAGCGTCATGCGCTCGGCCTCGACCCTGGATTCGCGCAGCGAGCGCGCCACCATATCGGACTCGGCGCTGGCAAAGCCGTCCTTGAGCATGTTGGCGATCTGGTCGTCGGCCAGCCCGTAGCTGGGCTTGACCACCACCGAAGCCTCCACGCCCGAACCCAGCTCGCGTGCCGCCACGCTGAGCAGCCCGTCGGCATCGACCTGGAAGCTCACCCGGATGCGCGCCGCGCCCGCCACCATTGGCGGGATGCCGCGCAACTCGAACCGGGCCAGACTGCGGCAGTCGGCCACCAGTTCGCGCTCGCCCTGCAGCACATGAATGACCATGGCGGTCTGGCCGTCCTTGAAGGTGGTGAAGTCCTGTGCCTTGGCCACCGGGATCGTGGTGTTGCGCTCGATCACCCGCTCGACCAGCCCACCCATGGTCTCGAGTCCGAGTGACAGCGGGATCACATCGAGCAGCAGCAGGTCGCCGTCCCGGGCGTTGCCGGCCAGCGCGTTGGCCTGGATTGCCGCGCCCACCGCCACCACCTCGTCAGGGTTGAGATTGACCAGCGGCGGGCGGCCGAACAACTCGCCCACCGCCGCCTGGACCGCGGGCATGCGGGTCGAGCCGCCCACCATCACCACGCCGGCCACGTCGGCTGGCTTGAGCTTGGCATCGCGCAAGACCTTGCGCACGGCCGCCAAGGTGCGCGCGCGCAGCGGCTGGGTCAGCGCGTCGAACTGCGTTCGGGTCACGGTCACGGCCAGCGCTGCCGGTGCGCCCCCGCCGCTCAGCGTGCAGCCCAGCACGGCTTGCGGCGTGTCGGTCAGCGACTCCTTGGCAGCCCGTGCGGCCACCAGCATGGCCCGCTTGTCGTGGGCCGATGTCGCCTGCAGCCCGGCTTGCGCCAGAGCCCAATCGGCCAGCGCCTGGTCAAAGTCGTCGCCACCCAACGCGGCGTCACCGCCGGTGGCGACCACCTCGAACACCCCGCGCGACAAGCGCAGCAGCGAGATGTCGAAGGTGCCCCCGCCCAGATCGTAGACCGCAAACAGGCCCTCACTGCCGTTGTCCAGCCCGTAGGCCACGGCCGCCGCCGTGGGCTCATTGATCAGGCGCAGCACGTTGATACCGGCCAGTTGCGCGGCATCTTTGGTGGCCTGGCGCTGGGCGTCGTCAAAATAGGCCGGCACGGTGATCACGGCGCCAAACACGTCGTCGTTGAAGCTGTCCTCGGCCCGGTAGCGCAGCGTGGCCAGGATCTCGGCCGACACCTCGACCGGCGTCTTGACGCCCTGGCGGGTGGCGATCGCCACCATGCCCGGCTGGTCGACAAACCGGTAGGGCAGGCGCTCGTGGCCGGCGATATCGGCCAAGCCGCGTCCCATCAGCCGCTTGACGCTGACCACCGTGTTCTCCGGGTCGTCGGCCACCGCGGCCAGCGCGTCGAAGCCGATCTGGCGGCGGTTGTCGTCCCCGTAGCGCACGGCCGAGGGCAGGATGGCGCGACCAGCCGCGTCGGGCAGGCATTCGGCCACGCCATGGCGCACGGCCGCTACCAACGAGTGGGTGGTGCCCAGATCGATGCCCACCGCGATGCGCCGGGCGTGGGGATCGGGCGTCTGGCCGGGTTCCGAGAGTTGCAGCAGGGCCATCGTGGAGGGTTGGATTGGTGGGTGGAAAGAGCGCAGCGCCGACGCCTCAGGCGTCCAGCGCTTCGAGCCGGCGATCGATGTCCTGGCGGAACCGGGCCACAAACATCAGCGCCCTGACCTGCTGCGCGGCAGCAGCGGTGTCGGCGCGCTCGTCCAGCGTGCGGCCGAGCTCCGCCAAGCGGACGGCCTCGTCAGTGGCGACCGCGGCATCTAGCCGCTCGACCGCCGCCACACCGTGGGCGTCGTCCAGGTCCTCGCGCCAGGCCATCTGCTGCATCAGGAAGGCCGCCGGCATGGCGGTGTTGTTGTCTGCCTGGATCGGCACGCCCCGCAACTCGCAGAGGTAGGCACCGCGCTTGAGCGGGTCCTTCAGGCGTTGGTAGGCCTCGTTGACCCGCACAGCCCATTGCATCGCCAGCCGCTGGGCTGACGCGCCGTCGCTGGCAAAGCGGTCCGGATGCACCTTGGCCTGCAGTGCGCGCCAGCAGTCGTCCAGCGCGTTGCGGTCCAGCGCAAAACGCTGGGGCAGGCCAAACAGGGTGAAATCGTCGTCTGCGAGGTGCATGCCGGGTCCGCAAAGGTGGGTTCAGGGTCGCGTTGGCGGGCCACGCTCGGGTTCATTTGCAGCAATGGCACACCCAGCCGACAAGACAAAGGCGCGGTCAAACGTCACCGCGCCTCGTTGCAAGCCGGGGCGCCGCCCGGAGCCCGGCCTCACACGCGGAACGACTCACCGCAGCCGCAGCGGTCCTTTTCACGCGGGTTGTGGAACTTGAAACCCTCGTTCAGGCCTTCGCGCACAAAATCCAGCTCGGTACCGTCGAGGTAAGGCAGACTTTTGGGGTCGATCAGCACCTTGATGCCATGGGCCTCGAAAATGTGGTCCTCGGGCGCGATGTCGTCGGCGTATTCCAGCTTATAGGCCAGGCCCGAGCAGCCGGTGGTCCTGACGCCCAGCCGCACGCCCACACCCTTGCCACGCTTGCTGATGTAGCGGGTGACGTGCCGCGCAGCGGCTTCGGACAGGGTCACTGACATGGTCAGTGCGCCTGGCTGGCCGCTGGCTGGGCTGCATCCGGCGCGCCGGCATCGCCGTGCCGCGACTTGTAGTCCTGCACTGCGGCCTTGATCGCATCCTCGGCCAGGATTGAGCAGTGGATCTTGACCGGCGGCAGCGCCAGTTCCTCGGCGATGTTGGTGTTCTTGATCTCCAGCGCCTGGTCCAAGGTTTTGCCCTTGACCCACTCGGTCACCAGCGAGCTGCTGGCAATCGCCGAGCCACAACCGTAGGTCTTGAAGCGCGCGTCTTCGATCAGCCCGGACACCGGGTTGACTTTGATCTGCAGCTTCATCACGTCGCCGCAGGCGGGTGCGCCGACCATGCCGGTGCCCACGTCCTCGTCGCCCTTGTCGAAACCACCGACGTTGCGGGGGTTTTCGTAGTGGTCGATGACCTTGTCGCTGTATGCCATGTCAATTCTCCAAAATCAATGTGCTGCCCACTGGATCGAGCTGATGTCGATGCCGTCGCGGTACATGTCCCACAAGGGTGAGAGCTCACGCAGCTTGCCCACGCGGTCTATCAGCGTGGACACTGCGTAGTCGATCTCGGCTTCGGTGGTGAAGCGGCCGATCGTCATGCGAAGGCTGGAGTGCGCCAGCTCGTCGCTGCGGCCCAGGGCCCGCAACACGTAGCTGGGCTCCAGGCTGGCCGAGGTGCAGGCCGAGCCCGAAGACACCGCCAGCCCCTTGACGCCCATGATCAGCGACTCGCCTTCAACGTAGTTGAACGAGATGTTCAGGTTGTGCGGCACCCGATGCGTCAGGTCACCGTTGACAAACACCTGCTCGATGCCTTGCAGGCCGCTCAACAACCTGTTGTGCAGGAAGCGGATGCGTTCTTGCTCACTGCCCATCTCTTCTTGCGCGATGCGGAAGGCCTCGCCCATGCCCACGATCTGGTGGGTGGGCAGCGTGCCCGAGCGCATGCCGCGCTCATGGCCGCCACCGTGCATCTGCGCCTCGATCCGGATGCGCGGCTTGCGCCGCACATACAGCGCGCCCATGCCCTTGGGGCCATAGGTCTTGTGCGCCGACATGCTCATCAGGTCGATCGGCAACTGGGCCATGTCGATCACCACCTTGCCGGTGGCCTGGGCCGCGTCAACGTGGAAGATGATGCCGCGCTCGCGGCACAGCTTGCCGATGGCGGTCACGTCCTGGATCACGCCGATCTCGTTGTTGACCATCATCACCGAAGCGAGGATGGTGTCCGGACGCAGAGCGGCGGTGAACTTGTCCAGGTCGATCAGGCCGTCTTCTTGCACATCGAGGTAGGTCGCCTCAAAACCCTGGCGCTCCAGCTCACGCACGCTGTCGAGCGTGGCCTTGTGCTCGGTCTTGACGGTGATGATGTGTTTGCCGCGGCTCTTGTAGAACTGCGCCGCGCCCTTGATCGCCAGGTTGATCGACTCGGTGGCACCGCTGGTCCAGACGATTTCACGCGGGTCGGCGTTGATCAGGCTGGCCACCTGGTCGCGGGATTTCTCGACGATGGCCTCGGCCTCCCAGCCCCAGGCGTGGCTGCGGGATGCCGGGTTGCCGAAGTGCTCGCGCAACCAGGGAATCATGGCGTCGACAACACGCGGGTCCACCGGCGTGGTGGCGCCGTAGTCGAGGTAGATCGGGAAGTGCGGGGTCATGGTGCGGTGACGTTGCTCGGGATGTGACAGATGCGTTGACAGAAACAGGGCGTGCGCGGGGCGGTCACTTGGACATCGCGTTGCCCAGCGCAAAAATCGAATTGGGCGCTGTGATCTTGATCGGCTTGACCACCGGTATCGACGAGATAGCCCGCTTGATCGGCGACTCTTCGATCGACACGCCTTTGGCGAGTTGGTCCTCGACCAGCTTCTTCAGCGAGATCGAATCCAGGAATTCGATCATCTTCTGGTTCAGGCTGGCCCACAGGTCGTGGGTCATGCAGCGGCCGGCATCGTCACCCATGCAGTTTTCCTTGCCGGCGCAACCAGTCGCGTCGATCGGCTCGTCGACCGCCACGATGATGTCGGCCACGGTGATCAGCTCACTCTTGCGGCCCAGTGAATATCCGCCGCCCGGACCGCGGGTGCTCTCAACCAGTTCATGCCGGCGCAGCTTGCCAAACAGTTGCTCCAGGTACGACAGCGAGATTTGCTGGCGCTGGCTGATAGCAGCCAGAGCGACCGGCCCGTTGTTCGAACGCAACGCCAGATCGATCATCGCCGTGACGGCAAAACGGCCTTTGGTGGTCAAACGCATGAGTGCTTCTCCTGTTGGCTGGCCGGTGTACAGCGCCGGTTTTCACTGGCGTGGCCACTTACCCGACTGTTGTAGTCAAGTATAGCTGAATCCGGCAATTTCAGCGGGCGACGTACGGATTATGAACTCTTCAGTCGCGTTTTAGGCGATACAGGTCAAACGATCTTTGAGCACCTGTACCAGACCGTCGCAAGCGGGCTCGATCAGGTCCAGTGCGAGGGCAAAGCCGGCCACATTGCCGAAGTACGGATCGGGCACCTCATCGACCGCCGGCCGCGCGACCGGGCCACCCGGCGCCTGCGCCGCAAACGGCAGCAGCAGCGCCAGCCGGTCCGGGGCGGCGCCCGCCGGGCAGCGGCTGTGCAAGGTGGCCAAATTGTCACGGTCCATCGCCAGCAGCAGGTCGAATCGGCTGAAATCGTCAGCCACCAACGGCCGGGACTTCAGGCTGTCCAGCCGGTAGCCGCGCTGCGCCGCCTGGGCCACGGCGCGCGGGTCGGGCAAGGTGCCGCGGTGAAAGCCATGGGTGCCCGCCGAATCCACCGCCACTCGGCCCGCCAGCCCGGCCCGCTCCAATTTGGCCCGCAACACGCCCTCGGCCATCGGCGACCGGCAGATGTTGCCCATGCAAACCATCAGCACTTGCAAACGGGGCGCTTCGCGGCGCTGAAACCAGCGTTTGATCATGGAGAGCAAGGATAGCGGAGCGTGAATGCGCCGCGGCGCCAGCCGGCCAGCGTGACGAAGAGCTGCCGGGGCAGGCCGGCCAGTGGTGTGGCCGGGTCAGCGCCCGCCCTGCGCGACGACCAACGGCACCAGGTTGCTGTCGTGCCCGGCCGCACCAAAGGCCTGCTCACGCAGCAGCGCCAGCTGGTCGCGCACCCGGGCGGCTTTTTCGAACTCCAGGTTCTTGGCGTGGTCCAGCATCTGACGCTCCAGCAGCTTGATGCGCTTGGACAGGTCTTTTTCGCTCAGCAACTCGACCTCGGCCGACTCGACCATGCCGCGCAGCTTGCTCTTGTCGTCCTGGGCGTTGATCACGCCGTCGATCAACTCGACCACCCGCTTGACCACGCTGCGTGGGGTGATGCCCATGGCCAGGTTGTGCGCCACTTGTTTTTCGCGCCGACGCTCGGTCTCGCCGATCGCCCGGGTCATCGAGTCGGTCATCTTGTCGGCATACAGGATGGCACGGCCGTTGAGGTTGCGGGCGGCCCGGCCGATGGTCTGGATCAGGCTGCGCTCCGAGCGCAGGAAGCCCTCCTTGTCCGCATCCAGGATCGCCACCAGCGACACCTCGGGGATGTCCAGCCCCTCCCGCAGCAGGTTGATGCCCACCAGCACGTCGAACAGGCCGAGCCTTAAATCGCGCAGGATCTCGACCCGCTCGACCGTGTCGATGTCGGAGTGCAGGTAGCGCACCTTCACACCGTTGTCGGTCAGGTAGTCGGTCAGCTGCTCGGCCATGCGCTTGGTCAGCGTGGTGATCAGCACCCGCTCGCCCAGGTCGACCCGGATGCGGATCTCCTGCAGCACATCGTCGACCTGGCTGGTGGCGGGACGCACCTCGACCATCGGGTCCACCAGCCCGGTCGGCCGCACCAGTTGCTCGACCACCGCGCCCGCATGCTGCTGCTCGTAATTGCCCGGCGTGGCCGAAACAAACACGGTCTGGCGCATCTTGCCCTCGAACTCGTCAAACTTCAGTGGCCGGTTGTCCATGGCACTGGGCAGCCGGAAGCCATAGTCCACCAGCGTCGTCTTGCGCGCCTTGTCGCCGTTGTACATGCCGCCAAACTGGCCTATCAGCACATGGCTTTCGTCCATGAACATCAGCGAGTCGCCGGGCAGGTAGTCCACCAGCGTGGACGGCGGATCGCCTGGCCTGGCGCCGGACAAATGCCGGCTGTAGTTCTCGATGCCCTTGCAGTGGCCCACCTCCTGCATCATCTCCAGATCGAACCGGGTGCGCTGCTCGATGCGCTGGGCCTCGACCAGCTTGCCAGTGCTGACAAAGTGGGCGCTGCGATCCCGCAACTCGGCCTTGATCGTCTCGACCGCTGCCAGCACCCGCTCGCGCGGCGTGACGTAGTGGCTCTTGGGGTAGACCGTGAAACGCGGCACTTTTTGCCGCACCCGGCCGGTCAGCGGGTCCAGCAGGCTCAGGGTCTCGATCTCGTCATCAAACAGCTCCAGCCGCACCGCCAGCTCGCTGTGCTCGGCCGGAAACACGTCGATCGTGTCGCCGCGCACCCGGAAGGTGCCGCGCGAAAAGTCGACGTCGTTGCGGCTGTATTGCATGCGGATCAGTTGGGCAATGATGTCGCGCTGGCCGATCTTGTCACCCACCCGCACGATGAAGCGCATCTGCGAATAGTCCTCGGGCTTGCCGATGCCGTAGATCGCGCTGACTGAGGCCACGATCACCGTGTCGCGCCGCTCCAGCACGCTCTTGGTGGCCGACAAGCGCATCTGCTCGATGTGCTCGTTGATCGCCGAGTCCTTCTCGATGAACATGTCGCGCTGCGGCACATAGGCCTCGGGCTGGTAGTAGTCGTAGTAGCTGACGAAATACTCCACCGCGTTCTTCGGAAAGAACTCGCGAAACTCGGCATACAGCTGGGCGGCCAGCGTCTTGTTGGGCGCAAACACGATGGCTGGCCGGCCCATGCGGGCGATCACATTGGCCATCGTGAAGGTCTTGCCTGACCCGGTCACTCCCAGCAAGGTCTGGTAGGCCAAGCCGTCTTCCAGCCCTTCGACCAGCTGGTCGATCGCTGCCGGCTGGTCGCCGGCCGGTGGGTAAGGCTGGAACAGCTGGAAGGGTGAATCCGGGAAGCTGACAAACACGCCCTCGACAGGCGCGGACCGCAGATTCACGTTTTCAGCCGCCAGCACGGCCGAGAGCCCGGCCGATTGATCGGCTGGGTGACCGGCCGGGTGTCCGGCTGGGTGCCCGGCCACGTTATCGGTCGGGAATGCAGTCTCCAATTCGACGGTGGCCTCTACGCCGGCCAAGTCTGGCCGCCTGCTGATTTTCGACATCGGGTGTTCCCTTAATTGCTGGCCCGCAGGCCCTAAAATCGTGCGCTCTCCCGCTGGCATTGACCCAAAAATCACAACGGTCGAGCAACCCAACAGGGTAGCGCAGGCCGGCGTCGGCTGTCTTCCACCGCTTCGCCCGACCCGCTTTTCTGCTGCCACCGTCACTTCAGGACACTTATTCATGACGCTTTTTGCCGCCGTCGAACTGGCCCCCCGCGACCCGATCCTGGGCCTGAACGAGCAATTCAATGCCGACACCCGCTCGACCAAGGTCAACCTCGGCGTGGGTGTGTACTTCGATGACGCCGGCAAGCTGCCCTTGCTGGCCTGCGTCAGGTCCGCCGAGCAAAGCCTGAACGACGCCGCCAAGCCCCGCGGCTACCTGCCGATCGTTGGCATCGCCGCCTACGACAAGGCCGTGCAGCGGCTGGTTTTCGGCGCCGACAGCGCTGTGCTGGCCGCTGGCCGGGTCGCCACGGTGCAGGCCATCGGCGGCACCGGCGGGCTGAAGGTGGGTGCCGACTTCCTGAAAAAGCTCAACCCCGGCGCCACCGTGCTGATCAGCGACCCGAGCTGGGAGAACCACCGCGCGCTGTTCACCAACGCCGGCTTCCCGGTGGCCACCTATGCTTATTACGACGCGCAGAACCGCGGCGTCAGGTTCGACGCCATGTTGGCCGACCTGACCACCGCTGCTGCCGGCACCATCGTGGTGCTGCATGCCTGTTGCCACAACCCGACCGGCTACGACATCACGCCGGCGCAGTGGGACCAGGTCATCGCCGTGCTCAAGGCCGGCAACTTGGTGCCTTTCCTCGACATGGCTTACCAAGGCTTTGGCGACGGTATTACCGAAGACGGCGCCGTGGTGCAGCAGTTCTTGGCGTCGGGGCTGGATTTCTTCGTCGCCACCTCGTTTTCCAAGAGCTTTTCGCTCTACGGCGAGCGGGTGGGCGCACTCAGCGTGGTCTGTGCCAGCCGGGACGAGACCGCACGGGTACTTTCGCAACTCAAGATCACGATCCGCACCAACTACAGCAACCCGCCCACCCACGGCGCGCAAGTGGTGAGCACCGTGCTCGACACGCCGGCGCTGCGCACCCAGTGGGAGGCTGAGCTGGCCGGCATGCGCCAGCGCATCAAGCAGATGCGCCAGTTGCTGGCCGACAAGCTGGTGGCGGCGGGCGTGAAGCAGGACTTCTCTTTCATCACCCGCCAGCGCGGCATGTTCAGCTATTCGGGCCTGGGCAAGCCGCAGATGGAGCGCCTGCGCGACGAGTTTGGCATCTACGGCGTGGATTCGGGCCGCATCTGTGTGGCCGCACTCAACACCGGCAACATCGATGCGGTGGTGTCGGCCATTGCCAAGGTGCTGTAGCGCACGGCAGGCAGGGCCCCAGACAGGCCTGCCCTTCGCCGGGCCTGACCGGGCGAGACGCTGGACCACCCCTGTGAGGCCGACAACTGCCGGGCTTTGCCACTTTTAGCAAGTCTGCAGTCACCGCTCGCCGGTCACCAACGTGACAGCGTTGCCAATTGCCCGACTGCGACGGGTGTTTTTACGGCACCAAAATTCGCGGGACGCGTGCAATATCGTTGAGATGGGCACATAATTGCTGCACTGCACAATTTTTACCCCTCGATGTCAGGTGCCAATCAGCGGCGCTGCCACATGATGCAGCCCGCAGACTGACCCAACGCCCACTTCTCGGAGCCTAAAGCCATGCTTTACCAGCTGTATGAAACCCAACGCGCGCTGATGGCGCCGTTCTCCGAGTTCGCCAGCGCGTCCGCCAAGCTCTACACCCACCCGCTATCGCCCTTCACCCACACGCCCATGGCGCAGCGGGTGTCTGCCGGCCTCGACCTGATGCACCGCCTGGCCAAGGACTACGAAAAGCCAAAATTCGACATCAGCACGGTCGAGATCGATGGTGTCGAAGTCGCTGTGCTGGAGCAGGTGCCGATCACCAAGCCGTTTTGCCGCCTGTTGCGCTTCAAGCGCTTCTCGGACAACCCGGCAGTGCTGGAGAAGATGAAGACCCAGCCCACCGTGCTGGTGGTCGCCC
>JANMXG010000220.1:0-17268 GCA_031394235.1 Betaproteobacteria bacterium | reverse complement strand
GCCCAGTTGCGTCAAAAACGCGGCTGATCCGGGCGAGCCGATCTCCTCGTCGGCGTTGATCAGCACGCCCAGCAGGGCGTAGTCGGCAAAGCCGATCTGCTGCAGCAGATACACCGTGAGCAGGATCAGCGCCACGCCCTGCTTGTCGTCCGCGATGCCCAGGCCGTAGGCGCGATCCCCGTCGATGCGAAAGGGCTGCTTCGCGCCCATGCCGCGCGGGTACACCGTGTCCATGTGCGCGATCAGCAGCACCTTGCGCTGGCCGGTGCCGGTGCGGGTGGCGTAGACCATCTCGCCCAGCGGCGCGCCCTTGAGCTGGGGGTGGAAGTCCGGCGCCCGCGTCGGCAGCCGCTGCACCGCCATGCCGCCGGCCTGCAGACGGCTGGCCACCAGCGTGGCCAGCCGGGCCAGGCCCTCCAGATCGCGGCTGCCAGATTCGATTGCCACCAGCGACTTCAGGCTGTCGAGCAGCGGGCCGACCTGCTCGGTGGCGCGCGCCTGCAAGGCGGCAAGGCTGGGCGCTGGTGCGGGCACGGCTTGGGCCCCGATGGCCAGCGGCACGGCACAGGCGGTTGTCAACAGCAGGCCGCGCAGCAGGCGGGTGGACAGCGGTGATCGGGTTGGCGTGGCGGGCATGGCGTGGGTCGGGTGGCGAGGGAGCCGCCACTCTAAGCGCTACGCTTGCCAGCCATGACACCTGCGCCTGACGTTGCCCCGGCGATCGGCCCTGCCCACCGGCGCCGGCTGCGCGCGCTGTGGCGGTCGGCGGGCTGGCCGTTCCAGGACGGCATCGAGATCGACCTGCTGGCCGCCGGGCTGCTGGTGCGCCGGTGCGATGCCGTCGGGCGCGAAACGCTGCGCGTGACCGATGCCGGCATCGCGCAGCTGGCCGAGACCCTGCAGGGCAACCGGGCAGTGCGCAACAGCCACGAGGCGCTGGTGGCCCAGGTGGCGCGCGAGATGCAGCGCGCCGGGCGTCTGGTGTGGCGGGGGCTGAGCCTGCGCGGCTGGGTGGCCGAGCCGGTGGCTGGCACCGCGCATACCGGCACAACGCCCAACGGCACAACGCCCGCCCGCACAACGCCCACCGCGGACGTCTGCCTGGCTGATGCGGGTGCGGCCGGTTCAACCTCTGCGGCAGCCGGCCGCTGGACGGTTGCGATGCCCGACGTCTATTCGATCCGCCACACCAGTCGCGCCGACCGGGTGGCGCCGGTGGCGCACGAGATCAAGGTGCAGCGTGCCGACCTGCTGGCCGACCTGCGCCGGCCCGCCAAAGGCGAGGCCTACCGCTGGCTGAGCAGTGAATGCTGGTATGTGATCCGCGAGGGCATCGCCCAGCCGCAGGAGATCCCCGAGGTCTACGGCGTGATGCTGGCGCAACCGGGCGGCGCGCTGGCAGTAGCCCGGCCGGCGCCGCGCCGGGCCTTTGAGCTGCCGTTCGGGGTGTGGATGGCGCTGGCCCGGGCGACGCCCGAGCGGCTGGACGATGACGCGCAGCAGGCGCTGGGGCATGGCGACGCTGAGCCTGATGGGGATGGAACGCCCGGCTGAGGCCACCGATACCCCGCACACCCGCGCACCCAACGCGACAATGCGCTATCCCCATGAAGGAGACTCCGCCATGCGCCGCCTGACACTGGTTGCCCGTTCCGCCCTGCTTGCCGCCTTGAGCGCCGCCGCGCTGCTGGCCGGGTCGCCCGCCGCCCACGCGGCGGCCCCCGCCGCTGGCGCCAGTGTGGCCTGGCAACCCGCCGCCGCCGATGCCGACATCGAGCGCGCCTTTGCCCAGGCGCGTGCCGAGAAAAAGCCGCTGCTGCTGTACTGGGGAGCGGCCTGGTGCCCGCCCTGCAACCAGCTCAAGGCCACGCTGTTCAACCGGGCCGATTTCATCGAGCGGTCCAAGAGCTTCGTGGCCGTGCACATCGACGGCGACCTGCCCGGTGCGCAAAAGCTGGGCGGGCGTTTCAAGGTGCGCGGCTACCCGACGATGATCCTGATGGCGGCCGACGGCAGCGAGATCACCCGCCTGCCCGGCGAGGTGGACGCGCCGCAGGTCATGGCGGTGCTGCAGCTGGGGCTGGCGGGCGGCCGGCCGGTCAAGGCGGTGCTGGCCGATGCCCGCGCCGGCAAGCCGGTGAGCGGGCCGGAGTGGCGCTCGCTGGCCTTTTACGCCTGGGACACCGACGAGGCGCAACTGGTGCCGGCGGCCGAGCGCGCCGGGCTGCTGGCGCAATTGTCGCTGGCCTGCCCGCCCGCCGAGGCCGCCGCCGCCACCCGGCTGCTGCTCAAGGCGCTGGCCGAGAGCGACGACGGCAAGGGCATCAAGCCCGATGCCGCGCTGCGCACGCGGGTGCAGGCGCTGCTGGCCGACCCGGCGGTCAGCCGGGCGCAGATGGACGTGGTGGTGAACTATGCCGCCGAGATCACCAAGGCGCTGGCGCCCGAGCCCGGTGCCGACCGGCGCAGCGTCGCTGCCGCCTTTGAGGCGGCGCTGCAGCGGCTGGAGTCCGACGCCAGCCTGTCGCGCGCCGACCGGTTGAACGCCTTGTCGTCCCGTGTCGCGCTGGCCCGCATCGACCAGCCCAAGGACACCCTGCGGCCCAAGCTGCCGCCCGCGCTGGTGCAGCGGGTGCGCGATCATGTGGCGCGTGACGACCGCGAGATCAGCGACGGCTACGAGCGCCAGGCGGTAATCACTGCCGGTGCCGGCCTGCTGAGCAACGCCGGGCTGTGGGCCGAGAGTGATGCCCTGCTCAAGGCCAACCTGGCCAAGAGCCATTCGCCCTACTACCTGATGAGCCAGCTCGGCGGCAACGCCCGCAAGCTCGGCCGCAGCGACGACGCGCTGCGTTGGTTCGAGTCGGCCTACAACCAGAGCGAAGGCCCGGCCACCCGTCTGCAGTGGGGCGCGTCCTACCTGGCGGCGCTGGTTGACTTGGCGCCGCAGGACGCGGCCCGCATCGAGCGGGTGGCGCGTCAGTTGTTTGCCGAGGCCGGCAAGGACCCGGCGGCGTTCCATGAGCGCAGCGCACGGTCGCTGCAGCGGGTAGGCAGCACGCTGTCGGCCTGGAACAAAACCGGCCAGCACGACGCCGCGCTGCGTCGCCTGAACGACGGCCAGGACGGCCAATCCGGCTTGGCGGCGGTGTGCGGTCGGCTCGACGCGGCCGATGCCCAGCGCGCCACCTGCGACGGCATCCTCAAGGGCGCTGTCCGGAAGGCCTGATCGGCGCGGTACGGCGGGGCGGCACAGTATGCTTTGGGACCACACTCCTGCAGAAATCCACCATGCCCCGTGCCGTTCTCGACGAATCCGCCATCCATCCTGCGGTGCGTGCCCAGGTGGCCAACCACCAGACCGAGATCGTGCGTGAGGTGCAGGCCGCCGTCAGCCGCCACCCGGTGGTGGTGGTCGGCATGCGCAGCAACCCCTGGCCCAAGAAGGCGCGCCGGGCACTGGACGCCGCCGGCGTGGCCCACCACGACCTGGACTACGGCGGCTACCTCAGCGACTGGCGCCGCCGCAATGCGCTGAAGATGTGGAGCGGCTGGCCCACTTTCCCGATGGTTTTTGTCAAGGGTCAGCTGGTCGGGGGTGCTGCCGATCTCGACCGCTTGATCAGCAGCGGCGAGCTGAAGCGGCTGCTGGCGTGAGCGGCGTGGCGGTCGGCATGCCGGCCCGGCCGCGACACCCCGCGCGCGCGCGCTCCCGGTTGGTGGCCGGGCCGCTGCTGGTGCTGCTCGGCCTGACCGCTGCGCTAGCACAGGCCGCCGCGCCGAAAGCCGCATCGACCGCTGCATCGACCGTTGCATCAAGCGCCGCATTGGCAGCATCCGTATCGGCGCCGTCACCCGGTGACGCCGCGCCCCAGCCCTGCCGCCTGCACGACCTGCCGCACGCCGCACTGTGTGGCACGCTGCGCCGCGCGCTTGACCCGGCACGGCCTCAAGGCGTGCAGATCGATGTGCACTACGCCGTCTTGCCCGCGCTGGCGCGGCGCAAGGCCGCGGATGCGGTGGTGTTTTTTGCTGGTGGACCGGGCCAGAGCGCGATCGACCTGGCCGGCGCGCTGGCCGCGCGTTACGCCCGGCTGGGCCAGCGCCGCGACCTGGTGTTTGTCGATCTGCGCGGCACCGGGCGCAGCGCGCCGCTGCGCTGTGCCGACGACGACGAGCGCGCGGCGCTGCAGCCATTGGTCGATGCGCTGAACGACGCGCGGCGCCGCCAGCGGCTGGCGGACTGCCGGACTGCGCTGCATGCCCTGCCTTACGGCGACCTGCGTTTTTTTACCACCTCGCTGGCGGTGGCCGATGTCGACGCGGTGCGGCGTGCGCTGGGCCTGGCGCAGATCAATGCCATCGGCGGGTCCTACGGCACGCGGGCGGTGCTGGACTACCTGCGCTTGTTTCCGGGCGTGGTGCGGCGCGCCGTGCTGGACGGCGTGGCGCCGCCCGACATGCGCTTGCCCGACGCCGCTGCGCGCGACAACCAGGCCGCGCTGGACGCGCTGCTGCAAGCCTGCGCCGGCGCACCCGCCTGCCAGCGTGAGCACCCCGACCTGCGCGGCCAATGGCAGGCGGTGCTGAACAACCTGCCGCAGGACGTGCTGTTGCCGCATCCGTTGACCGGTCGGCCGCAGGCCGTGCGCCTGCAACGCGAGACGGTGCTGGGCATGGTGCGCGCACCGCTTTACGCGCCGGCGCTGGCCGCTGCACTGCCGGCGGTGGTCGGCGAGGCTGCCGCCGGCCGTTGGGCGCCATTGGCCGCGTTGGCCGCGGCGGTGGGCGGTGGTGCGGGCGGGCTGGCCACAGGATTGCACTTTTCGGTGGTCTGCGCCGAGGACCTGGGCCCCGACGCGCCGGCCAGCAGTCTGACCGCCGCGGTCGCCGCCACCGCCATCGCCCCGGCCAGCGCCCCGGCGGCCGCCCCGGCCACCGCCGCAGCGGCCAGCCCCGCGCCCGGCAACGACTTCGGCAGCAGTTTTGCCACGCTGTACCGCCAGGCCTGTGCCGATTGGCCCCGCGGCCGGGTCGATCCCGCTTTCTACACCGTGCCGCCCAGCAGCACACCGACCTGGTTGCTCTCGGGCGGTCTGGACCCGGTGACACCGCCGCGCCACGGCCAGCGGGTGGCTAAGGCCCTGGGGCCGATGGCGCGCCACGGCGTGGTGGCCAACGCGGGCCATGGCGTGACCGGCCTGGGCTGCGTGCGCGATGCGGTGGTGCGCTTCATCACCACCGAGTCCGAGGCTGCAGCGCTGGCGGTTGCCGACACCGGCGTGGCTTGCGCTGCTGCCGTGCCGCGGCCGCTGGCCTTTGTGCCGCCGGGCTTGCCGCAAAGCCTGCCGCCTGTCCGCCCAGCCACATCGGCGTCGGCGTCTGCGTCGGCCCCACCGCAAGGCGCTGCACGGTGATCGTGGTCGAGTCGCTGGCTAAGCGTTTCAGCACCGGCTGGGGCCGGCGGGCGCGGGGGGTCGATGCGGTGCAGTCGGTCAGTTTCGTGGCGGCCGATGCCTGCATCACCGGCTTGCTGGGAGCCAACGGCGCCGGCAAGACGACCAGCTTGCGCATGGTGGCCGGGCTGCTGGTGCCGGATGCCGGTCGCATCCGGGTCGATGGCATCGACGTCGTGGCCCGGCCGCAGGTGGCGCAGGCCCGCCTGGGTGTGCTGTCGGACGCCCGGGGCCTGTACCCCCGGCTGACCGCGCGCGAGAACATCGTCTACTACGGCCGGCTGCAGGGTTTAGGCGCAGCGGCCGCCGATGCACGGGCGGTGCTGTTGGCTGATTTGCTGGACCTGGCGCCGCTGCTGGACCGCCGCACCGAGGGCTTCAGCCAGGGCGAGCGCATGAAGACCGCGCTGGCCCGGGCGCTGGTGCACGACCCGTCGCACATCATCCTGGACGAGCCGACCAACGGCCTGGATGTGCTGGCCACGCGCAGCCTGCGCGACTGCCTGCGCCGTCTGCGCGATGAGCAGGGCAAGTGCATCGTTTTCTCCACCCACATCATGCAGGAGGTGGAGCGGCTGTGCGACCAGGTGGTGGTGATGGCCGGCGGCCGCACGGTGGCGGTGGGCAGTGTGCCCGAGCTGTTGGCGCGCACCGGGCAGACCGACTTCGAGGCCGCGTTCGTGCAGCTGGCGTTTCCGGCGGCGGTGCCATCACCGGCGGAGTCGGCCTGATGGGTGCGGCCTGGCAAGTTTTTTGCAAGGAGTTGCGCGATGCGCTGCGCGACCGCCGCACGCTGTTGATGGTGCTGCTGTCGTCGGTGGCGATCGGGCCGCTGCTGCTGGTGGCGTTGTCGGCCCTGGTGGCCGACTTCGAGGCCCGGGCCGAGTCACGCGAGGTGTTTACGGTGGGCATCGAGGCCGCTCCCACGCTGCACAACTACCTGTTGCGCCAGGCCTGGACGCTGCAGGCAGCCCCCGCGGATTACCCGGCTGCGATGGTCAAGCGCAGCTTCGGCCATGCGGTGCTGGTGGTGCCTGCCGGCTTCGAGCAGGACCTGGCTGACGGCGTTGCCCCGCGGCTGACGGTGGTCAGCGCCAGCGCCAACAACCGCGCCCAGGGCGAGGCAGGCAGTCTCATGCACCTGCTGCAGGGCTTCAACCAGGAGCAGGCGGCCCTGCGGCTGGTGATGCACGGTGTTGCGCCCGGCTTGCTGCAGTCGGTGCAGGTGGACCAGCAGGACCTGGCTGCGCCCAGTGTGCGGGCCGCGCAGTTCACCCGGATGTTGCCGTTTTTTGTGCTGATGGCCGTGCTGTACGGCGCGCTGCATGCCGCGCTGGACACCACCGCAGGCGAGCGCGAGCGCGGCTCGCTGGAGCCGCTGCTGATGACGCCCGCACCGCGCTGGGCGCTGGTACTGGGCAAATGGGGCGCGGTGGCCAGCGTCGGCATGGGGGTGGCGGTGCTGTCGTGTTTCAGTTTCTTGCCCGGCCAGTGGCTGCTGCGCAGCGAGACGCTGTCGGCCATGTTCCTGTTCGGCCTGCGCGAGGCGCTGCTGTTCCTGGCCTTGCTGCTGCCGCTGGCGGCGATGCTGTCGGCACTGCTGATGGCGGTGGCGATCCGCTGCAAGAGCTTCAAGGAGGCGCAGGCCAACAACACCGTGGTGGTGCTGGCGGTGTCGCTGGTGCCGATGGTCACGCTGTTCAACCAGGGCGGTGAGCAGCCCTGGCACCTTTGGGTGCCGGCGCTGGCCCAGCTCACGCTGATGCAGCGCGTGCTGGAGGGCGAGGTGCCGGGCGCCGCCGACCTGCTGCTGCCGCTGGCCGTGGCAACAGCGCTGAGTGCGCTGTGCGTGGTCTTTGTGGCGCGGCAGCTGCGCGCGTCAGCGCTGCGCTGAGGTGTGCCGGTGCGCCTACTGCGTCAGCGTGTCGCTCTGCACCATCATGGCCAGCTTGGCGGGATGCACCAGGCTGCTCGGCCCGCCCAAGGCGCGTTCCACCTCATGCTGCCAGGGCAGCGAATGCACGATGACGTTGAAGTGGCGGGCCGCCTCGACAGCCGTCAGCACCTCGCCCTCCTCGCCAACCAGGCGCAGGTTGGTCACCACCGCCATCGGATCGGCCATCGCCACCACACCGCGCGTCAGTTGTACCCAGTCCCAGGCGATACCCACATCGCCATCGTCGTCGTGCCAGGCCCACAGCGTCTGGCCCACGGTTCGAAATACGGCGTCGCCGGGGTTGGTGATTTGTGTGCCGAGGTGCTGCAAGCGTATCGGAATGCTTCTGCCGACCTGCCACAATAAAGGTGGCCAGGCGTGCAGGGTCCAGGGAGGGCAATGTTCTAGCGTGGAGTTCATCATCGTCACCATGACTGTTATGTGTATGTCGGGTAGTTTTCGACAACCGTCATCAAATGAAAACATGTAAACCCTTGCAGGGGGTGTCCCCAAACCGCGGCCATCCTGTTGACCTGTAGGCATGTTGCAAGCTGGGTTTTCTTCGATTCTTCAAGCGGTCAGTCGCGACGACTTCCGTGATGAAGTGGTGCGCTTTTCGCGGCAGCTCGGCTTCAACACGGTCTCGGCCATGGCGGTGGTGGACGTCGCGGTGGGACGGTCGGAGTTTGTCCAGATCGACAACGCCCCCGACGGGTACGCCGCGGTGATGAACGACGTGCCAGCGATGCGACGCGATCCGGTGATGCAACACTGCAGACGCCATGCCTGGCCTATCGTCTGGGACCAGCAGACCTACACCAGCCAGGGCCTGGGCGAGCTTTGGGAGCAGCAGGCCAGCTTTGGCTACCGCACCGGCATCGCGATGGCGCTGCACCTGCCTGAGGGCCGCCACTTTGCGCTGGGCGTCGAGCGCGACCAGCCTCTGCCCACCGACGGCGGTGAGTTGACCCGGCTGGTGGCCGATCTGCAATTGTTTGCGGTGCATGCGCAGGACGCCGCGCTGCGGGTGATGTCGCCGGCATCGCCCGACGGCGAACGGCCCTCGCTGACGCCGCGCGAGCTGGAGGCCCTGCGCTGGACCATGGCGGGCAAGACCGCCTGGGAGGTGGGCGCCATCCTGGGCATCAGTGAGCGCACCGCTGTGCTGCACGTCACCAATGCGATGAAAAAACTGGGCTGCAGCAGCAAGCACCAGGCCGTGCTCAAGGCCTTGCGGCTGGGCCTGATCAGCTGACGGCATGCCGCTGTCTGCCGCCCGCGGCGGTTGGCGGACGGTGTATTGCCAGCCCAGTCCGGTGTTGCACCGGCACACCCCTGTAAGACTTGACAGTACCGCATGGTGAGATGCGCTGGTGAAATAGTGCACAAGCGCTGAGACAGGCGCCTCATCCATAAACCTCTGGAGTCGCCCTCATGCAAGCCACCAAAATTCAATCCCAGTCCGCCACCCAACTGCCGCGCGCGGGCTGGTAAACCAACCTAGATTTGCTCCCGGTTGCGCTGTTGCGCAGCCGGTTTCAACGGCCCGCTCAACACCGGGCCGTTTTCTTTTGCAAAGCCGGTTGCAGTTTGCGCAAGCGCCTGTGCACTGCAGGGTTAGCACTTGGAATCGCCAACACGCCGGCCCGATTCTGGGGCTGCCGGGCGGCGTCACGATCCGTCAGGCGCTGGGTCGTATCGGGTCCGGGGCGGTCAGTGCGTCCAGCCGTTGCAGCCAGTCCATGGCGTGGCTGCGGCTGCTGCCGCACATCTCGGCCGATGGCCGGAGTGACACACACACGGCGGGCCGCTCTGGCTGGCCAAACAGTTTGCAGCGCCACGCCTGATCCAGTTGCACACAAGCCACCCCGGCCGGTTTGCCTTGGGGCATGCCTGGAATGGCGCTGCTGATGGACGGCGCGATGCAGCAGGCGGCACAAGCAGGTCGGCAGGGTGTCGAACCATGTGCTGCGGTATGTGCTGCGGTATGGGCTGCGGTCAAGGGCATGGCGGGCACGGAGGCAAGTGTCGGGCGGCAACGCTGGTCTCTATTGTCGCGGGTTGGCGCCGTGTGGCCGCCCCCAAGGCCACAGCCCAAAGCGGAAAGGCCTTCACGCCGAATCTTCCCGCTGCCGCTGGCCAGGTTTTTACAATGCACGCCTGTTCTCCTTCGATCTGACGCCCAACCGCGCCAAAGCCCACCGTGCAGCACCCCCAAATTTTTGATGTCATCGTTGTTGGCGGCGGCCATGCCGGCACCGAGGCGGCGTTGGCCGCCGCCCGCATCGGTTGCGCCACCCTGCTGCTGACGCACAACATCGAAACCCTGGGGCAGATGAGTTGCAACCCCTCGATCGGTGGCATCGGCAAGGGCCACTTGGTCAAGGAGGTAGACGCGCTGGGCGGCGCCATGGCCGCGGCCACCGACGAGGCCGGAATTCAGTTTCGCATCCTGAACGGCAGCAAGGGTCCGGCCGTGCGCGCCACACGCGCACAGGCCGACCGCATCCTCTACAAAGCGGCGATCCGCCAACGGCTGGAGAACCAGCCGATGCTGTGGCTGTTCCAGCAAGCGGTGGACGACCTGCTGGTGGAGTTTGACGGCGCAGCAGATCGGGTGGTCGGCGCGGTGACCCAGATGGGCATCACCTTCCGGGCCAAGACGGTGGTGCTGACGGCAGGCACCTTCTTGGACGGCCGGGTTCACGTCGGGCTGCGCAACCATGCGGCGGGCCGTGCGGGTGATCCGCCGTCGGTCACGCTGTCGGCCCGGCTGAAAGAGCTGAAGCTGCCGCAAGGGCGGTTGAAGACCGGCACCCCGCCCCGCATCGACGGCCGCAGCATAGACTTTTCGCGTTTGACCGCGCAGCCGGGTGACCAAGATCCGGTGCCGGTGTTCAGTTTTCTCGGGCGTGCCAGCCAGCATCCGCGGCAGGTGCCTTGCTGGATCACCCACACCAATGGCCGCACCCACGAGATCATCCGCTCGGGGTTCGAGCGCAGCCCGATGTTCACTGGCGTGATCGAGGGCGTCGGCCCGCGCTATTGCCCGAGCATCGAGGACAAGGTGAACCGCTTTGCCGACAAAGACTCGCACCAGATTTTTCTCGAGCCGGAGGGCCTGACGACACACGAGTTCTACCCTAATGGCATCTCCACCTCGCTGCCGTTCGATATCCAGCTGGCGGCGCTGCAGTCGATGGCCGGGTTGGAGAACGCCCACATCTTGCGGCCCGGCTACGCCATCGAATACGATTTCTTCGACCCGCGCGCGCTGAAGAACAGCTTCGAGACCAAGGCGATTGCCGGCTTGTTCTTTGCCGGGCAGATCAATGGCACGACGGGCTACGAAGAGGCGGCAGCCCAAGGCCTGTTTGCCGGCGCCAATGCGGCGTTGCAGGCGCAAGGCCGGGATGCGCTGTCGTTGCGCCGCGACCAGGCCTACTTGGGCGTGCTGGTGGACGACTTGACCACCCAGGGCGTGACCGAGCCCTACCGCATGTTCACCAGCCGTGCCGAGTTCCGTCTGCAACTGCGCGAGGACAACGCCGACACCCGGCTGACAGATATCGGCCGGCAGCTGGGCTTGGTGGATGACCTGCGCTGGGAAGCCTTCAACCGCAAGCGGGATTCAGTGGCGCGGGTGAGTGAGCAACTCAAGGCCAGCTGGGTGCGACCGGATACCTTGCCTGCGTTCGAAGCGGAGCGTCTGCTGGGCAAGGCCATCGAGCATGAATACAACCTGGCCGATCTGCTGCGCCGGCCAGGCATCGGTTTTGACCGGGTGGTTGAGGTGGCTGGGGTGGCCGATGTCACACGGCGCCAGCTGGGCGGCGCCCCAACCGCTGCCGTTGTTTCACGTGAAACACTGTCCGCTGAGCTGGGCCAGGTCCTGGCGGATTCTGTGTTGGAGCAGGTGGAAATTGCCATCAAGTACGCTGGCTACATTGGCAAGCAGGTTGAGGATGTAGAGCGCGCGGCACACTTTGAGCACATCAAGTTGCCGGTTGCGCTGGACTATAGCCAGGTGCCGGCGCTGGGGTTTGAGGTGCGTCAAAAGCTGGATCGGCACCGGCCGGAGACGCTGGGGCAGGCATCGCGCATTTCTGGCGTCACGCCAGCGGCTATTTCGCTGTTGCTGGTGCACCTGAAAAAGGGTCGATTCAGTGGGTTCGAAGCGGTGCGCGCCGGGGCAAAGGTGACGACGGCCGCGGCGGGCCATGGCAACAACCCTGTTGCGCCCGCCCAAGATGCGGCCTGACATGGTTGACAACCTGGCTGCGAGCCAGACTTCAAACCAGAGCGCGCGCCGGCTGGCGCAGCTGGCGGCCGCGGCGTCTACGCTGGGCCTCACCCTGTCGGGCGCAACCCTGCAGCGGTTGATGGAGTACCTGGGCTTGCTGCAGCGCTGGAATAAGGTCTACAATCTGACCGCTTTGCGTGATCCCGACGAAATGCTCAGCCACCACTTGATCGACTGCCTGGCCGCCCTGCCCGCCTTGCGCCGGCAGGTCGCGACCTTGGCAGATGGGCCGATGCGCATCTTGGATGTGGGCAGTGGTGGTGGCTTGCCAGGTGTGGTTTTGGCGGTGGCGCAACCTGATTGGCAGGTGTCTTGTGTCGACACGGTGGCCAAGAAAAGCAGCTTTATCCGCCAGGTGGCGGCTGAGCTGCGGCTGGGCAATCTTCGTGGCCTGCATGATCGGGTCGAGAACCTTGATCCCGTCGACAGCCGGTTCGAGGTGATCACCTCGCGGGCGTTTGCTTCTCTGGCTGATTTCACGGCCTTGTCGCAGCATGTGTTGGCTGACCAGGGAATGTGGATGGCAATGAAGGGCCGAGATCCGCACGATGAGCGAGCCCAACTGGCGCCCGGCGTGCAGGTGTTTCACGTGGAACAATTGCGGGTGCCTGGCCTGGATGCCCAGCGTTGCCTGGTCTGGATGCGCCGCACACCCCTGTGATTTTCGGCCTGTGCCCTGACCTCAGCAAAGCGACGGCCACTGGGAATGTTCAAACAGGGATGGCGGCGCGGCGATACTCCAGCATGGCTAAAGTCTTTTGCATCGCAAATCAGAAGGGCGGCGTTGGCAAGACGACCACCACCGTCAACTTGGCCGCCGGCCTGGTTCGGGCCCAGCAGCGTGTGCTGGTGGTGGACCTCGACCCCCAGGGCAATGCCACGATGGGCTCAGGCATCGACAAACGCGCGATGCCGCTGTCCATCTACGACGTGCTGCTTGAGTCGGCCAGCATTGCCGAGGCGCGCCAGCACTCGGCGCAGGG
This sequence comes from Betaproteobacteria bacterium, assembly GCA_031394235.1. Classification (GTDB taxonomy): domain Bacteria; phylum Pseudomonadota; class Gammaproteobacteria; order Burkholderiales; family Burkholderiaceae_C; genus Pseudaquabacterium. The sequence goes on along the minus strand of JANMXG010000220.1, from coordinate 4,590 downwards.
CGGCTACGACGTGTTGGGCGCCAACCGGGAGCTTGCGGGTGCCGAGGTCGAACTGGTGGCGTTGGATCACCGCAACGAGCGGTTGCGCCGTGCGCTGGCCGCGGTGGCGGCCGACCCGGCCGGTGGCTACGACTTTGTGCTGATCGACTGCCCGCCCTCGCTCAGCCTGCTCACGCTCAACGGCCTGTGCAGCGCGCATGGCGTGATCGTGCCGATGCAGTGCGAGTACTTTGCGCTGGAGGGCTTGTCTGACCTGGTCAACACCATCAAGCAGGTGCATGCCAACCTGAACCGCGACCTGCAGGTCATCGGGCTGCTGCGGGTGATGTTTGACCCGCGCATCACGTTGCAGCAGCAGGTCAGTGAGCAGCTCAAGGACCACTTCGGCGAGAAGGTGTTTTCAACCGTCATTCCCCGCAACGTGCGCCTGGCCGAGGCCCCCAGCTACGGCCAGCCCGGCGTGGTGTTTGACCCGTCGTCAAAGGGTGCGGTGGCCTATGTGGAATTTGCGCGTGAACTGGTGCGACGTGTAGGGTCGATGACGGGCTTGTGATGGAGGTGCTGAATCCACGGGCTTTGCCCGAATCTCTGCTGTCGCGCATCGAAGACGCTGGTATCAACGCCAGCGCGCCGCCGCAGCAACGCTGGCTGGACGGCTGGCTGTTGCGCTTTTCACCCGGCAAGGCCAAACGCGCGCGTTGTATCCAGGCGGTGGCCGACGGTCGCTTGCCGTTGGACCAGCGGCTGTCGCTCTGTGCGCAGGTGTTTGCCGAGGCGGATTTACCGCTGGTGGTACGGCTAACCCCGTTCAGCCGCCCGCTCGGACTGGACGCCAACCTTGCTGCGCGCGGTTGGCATCTGCTGGACGACACCCGGGTGATGGTGGCGCCTGAACTGCCAGGGGCCGCTGACCCGCTGCCCCAGGGCCTGCAGCTGGCCATGCTGGACGCGGCCGGCTTTGCCGAGGTGGTGGGCGACCTGCGGGGCTCACCGGCCGGTCAGCGTGCGGCGCAGGGCCAGCGCCTGGCAATGTCGCCGGTACCGTACCAGGGCTGGGTGCTGCGCCGCAGCGCTGACTCAGCCGTCCTGGCCTGTGGTCAGACGGCGATCGAGGCCGATCTGGTTGGGCTGTATGACGTCTTCACCCACCCCGACGCCCGGGGCCAGGGTCTGGCGCGCTGGCTCTGCGCCACGCTGCTGGCCAGAGCCAGGACTGCCGGTGCCCGCACGGCCTACCTGCAGGTGGACCCGGGCAACACACCCGCCAGGGCGATCTACCACCGGCTGGGCTTTGACGACGCTTACAGCTACCACTACCGCTCGCCGGACGCCAACGCGCACTGAGCACCATCGCGCGGCCACCGCGTCAGGCGCTCATGGCGCTTGCGCCTTACAACCCCAGTGCTTCGTCCAGCCCCAGGTGCACGTTCATGGACTGCACGGCAGCACCGCTGGCGCCCTTGCCCAGGTTGTCCAGCCGGGACATCAGCACCAGCTGCTGCGCATGGGCAAACACGAACAGCTCGCAGCGGTTGCTGTCGTTGCAGGCTTGCACGTTGAAAAATCCTTCCTCCAACGTGGCGGGATCGCCCAGCGGCATCACGGTCACAAAACGCTCGCCGGCGTAGCGGTCGGCCAATATTTGCTGCACTGCAGCAGCCGTCGTGCCAGCCCGCATCTGGCTCAGGTGCAACGGCACGGTCACTGCCAGGCCCTTGTAGAAGTTGCCAACCATGGGCAAAAACACAGGCGCCTGGGTCAGGCCGGTGTGGGCCATCATCTCAGGCAGGTGCTTGTGCGCCAGGTTCAGCCCGTAAGGGCGCGGCGATTGCAGACGGGCGTCAGTGACGCCTGCGGCCGTTACCACTGCGCCGGCTTCGTACTGCTCGATCAACTTCTTGCCGCCCCCCGAATAACCGGAGATCGAAGTGGCCGACAGCAGCGCGCTGGCCGGCACCAAGCCGGCGTCCACCAGCGGGCGCAGCAACAGGATGAACGCGCTGGCATGGCAGCCCGGATTGGCGATCCGCTTGGAGGCGCGCAGTTTGGACCGCTGGTCCGGCGCCAATTCGGGCAGGCCGTAGGCCCAGCCGGCCAGCGTGCGGTGTGCGGTGCTGGCGTCGATCACGCAGGTGTTGGGGTTGTTCACCAGCGACACCGCTTCGCGCGCCGCGGTGTCGGGCAGGCACAAAAAAGCCACATCGGCGGCATTGAGCAGGCGGGCGCGTTCGGCGGCGTCCTTGCGGCGGTCGGGCGCGATGCGCAGCACCTCCACGTCGGCGCGGCGCGCCAGCATCTCGTGGATGCGCAAGCCGGTGGTGCCTTCCTGGCCATCGACAAAGGCGAGGGTGCTCATGTTTTGAAGTCCTGTTGGTCACAATACGGGGGAACCCGCAAGGATAAAGCAAGCCCATGATTTCACCCCGATTTTTGCTGCTGCCCGGCTGGCAGGATTCCGGACCCACGCACTGGCAAAGCCGCTGGCAGCAAGCGGCGGGATTTCACCGGGTGCAGCAAGACGACTGGTGGTGGCCGCGGCGCGGCGACTGGATGTCCCGCCTGGAGGACGAACTGCTCGCCGATCCGCGTCCGGCGGTGCTGGTGGCGCACGGCCTCGGCTGTCACCTGGTGGCCGCCTGGGCCGGCCACTCGCAACACACCGCCCGCGTGCACGCTGCGCTGCTGGTGGCGCCACCCGACCTGCTGCGGGCCGACACGCCGCCGCAATTGCACAACTGGCTGCCGATCGGCAACCGGGCGTTGCCCTTTGCCAGCACCGCCGTGCTCAGTGCCGACGATGCGTTCTGCAGTCTGGCGCGCGGCCGGGACATCGCCCGAGGCTGGGGCAGCCAGGTCGTGATGATGGCGGCTGCCTGGCACATCTTGGGTGGCAGCGGCCTGGGCCACAGCGGCCTGGACGATTGGCCGGCTGGCCGGGCCTTGTTGCAGGCGCTGGTGCAGCGGGCCGGCTTGGCGCCGATCGGTGCATGCCCCGGCCCGGGCGAGCCCTCTGCGGCCGCGCCGTGTACGGGTGTGCCGTGATGGCGGACATCAGAGGCGATCACCGACAATCTGCCGCTATGGTCACCAAGAAACCCAAGGGCCTCGGCCTCGGCCTCGAAGCACTGCTGGGCCCCAGGGTCGCAGATGCCACGCCGGCAGACGCCACCCGGCCCACGTCGCTCAAACTCAGCCAGTTGCAGGCCGGCAAGTACCAGCCGCGCACCCGCATGGACGAGGGCTCGCTGTACGAGTTGGCCGAGAGCATCAAGAGCCAGGGCATCATGCAGCCGATCCTGGTGCGCCCAGTCGGGGCGGCTGGATACGAGATCATCGCGGGCGAGCGCCGTTTCCGGGCGGCCAAGCTGGCCGGGCTGGACGAGGTGCCGGTGCTGGTCAAGGTGGTGCCGGACGAAGCCGCCGCCGTGATGGCGCTGATCGAGAACATCCAGCGCGAAGACCTGAATCCGCTGGAAGAGGCCCAAGGCCTGCAGCGCCTGGTTGCTGAGTTTTCGCTCACACACGAGCAGGCCGCGCAGGCGGTGGGCCGGTCGCGCAGTGCTGCCAGCAACCTGCTGCGTCTGCTCAACTTGACGCCGCCGGTGCAGCAGATGCTGATGGCCGGCGACCTGGACATGGGCCACGCCCGTGCGCTGCTGGGTCTGGAGGCCGGGCAGCAAGTGGCCAGTGCCAACGAGATTGTGGCGCGCAAGATGTCGGTGCGCGACGCCGAAAAGCTCGTGGCCAAGGCGCAAGGCAATGGCCGCCAGGCCACGCTGCTGCGCGTCAAGAAGGTCAAGTCACGCGACATCCTGCGGCTGGAAGAACAACTCGCCGATGCGCTGACCGCCAAGGTCGAGATCCGGGTGCTCAAAAGCAACAAGAGTGGCCAGCAGGGCGAGTTGGCGATTGCCTTTGGCTCGCTCGACGCGCTCAACGGCCTGCTGGCCAAGCTGGGCGCTTCAGACCGCTGAGCCCTGCGCTGCGGCCGCAGACTGATCCTGCCCCCGCAGCGGTCCCACGCGTCGCGCTACGTTCTGGCAGTCCGCTGCGCGGAGCCACGCCGATGCGGGCTTGACACCTGGCAGCCCCAGACGTTGCAGGGTCGTTTGGGTTGGCGATCGTGTCGGCCCGAGCAGGGGTGCACGATGCACGGCATGAGTCCGGAGCCTGAGTCCAGAGCCCATAGGGTTGGCCGACCCCTCAGTGTGCATATTGCTGAAAGTTGCCTGCTATCGGCGCATCATGCTCAAGCGCGGTGCGCCGCTGTCAGCGGGGGTAAAGGCTCCAGCGTTGAATACGGAAAATGACCTCGTTCAAGTTGGCGCAGGGCTTGCAATGACTGAATGAAGAAGCGATGGAATTTCGGGCTTTCTCCCCGCATCGAAGCGCGCAGGATGGATCAAGCTGGAGACACGTTCAAACCAAGAAAAACATGTTGACCGGAAAGCTCTGATGGAGCCTGGGCCTGTGAAGCCGGGACTCCATCAGATCTTCCCCGCCGCCGATGGGGCCCATGCCCGCATCGTCGCTGTGTCCCTACCCGGAGGTTTTCATGGACATCATCAGCAGCTTTGCCGCCCGCTACGA
>JANMXG010000219.1:0-3214 GCA_031394235.1 Betaproteobacteria bacterium | reverse complement strand
GGCATTGACGCCGCGGTGCGGTGGCAGCTCGCTGCCCTTGCGGCCGGTGTGGCCGAGCTGGATGGCCGGCACGGCGCCCATGCGCTCGATGATCTTGCAGACCCGGGCATGGCCTTCGATCTGCGAATCCTGCCAGATGCCGCCGCACGAGGTGGTGGTGCGGCCTTCGGGGGTGATCGCCATCTGCTCGCCAAAGACCAGCGCAAAGCCTCCGGCGGCACGGGCACCAAGATAGCTCACGTGGTAGTCATCGAGCTGCCCGTCGACCGAGTTGTACATCGTCATCGGCGACATCACGGTGCGGTTGCGCAGGGTGACGCCCTTGAGCGTGAAAGGGCTGAACAGATCTGGCATGACAAAAACCCTCGACGTCGTTAACTCGGAAAATACCCACTGAGACTTGACAAGTATCGGGCCAAGTGACGGCCCGACCGGCACCCGCTTGCCGGCTGTCGCTGCGGCCTGCTCGAAGAAGGTGGCGGCGTGCTGCTGCACCAGGCGGTATAGCGCGGCGTGCTCGGGGCCGTGGCGCCGGCGGTGGATTGGGTCCCCATCCGGCGACCCGATCGCCGGATGGGTTTGCCGGTCGATGGCTTGCACGCAGGGCGCCCGAGGTGGTGTCCTCGGACGGTCTCAGGCTTGACACGGCATCGCAATCGCGTTGTCGGGCGCCTGCCTGTGGGGCGTTTTTCAAGTGGCTACCTTCTGGCGGCTACGACTTGGTTACCGACTGCACGTGCAGGGTGAGGTGAGATGCCAGCAAGCTGCCTGTCCCCACCGTTGGCTGACGGCCGAGTGCGGATCTCCCGTCCTTCAAGTTCATCGCCATGTCGCCGACCGCCAGACTGCACGCCCAACGACCACTGGCGGTTGTTTCGCAGACCGGGGCTTGGCGTGTCGAATTTGCTGAACCGGGTGATCAAGCCCGGGGTGTCGGAGAAGTCGACGCCAACATACCGGGTGAACGCGGGTGCCGGCGGGGTGCCGCCCGCAGGTTCAAGCCAGCACTTTGAGGCCATGCGTCTCAACCACGGCCAGCAGATTCAGCGCCAAGCAACTCGACCGCTCCCTGCAAATACCCTATGCCAAAGCCCCGACGCTGCAGCGCCATGGCCTCGGCGGCCGGCGCCATGATCAGGCCGGCCGGTGCCGCGCCGATCAGGCCGACCAGCAGGCTGATCGGCACGGCCCAGGCGACAGGGTTCAACAGCAGCACCGTGGCCGCTGGCCTGGCGCTCAACGGCCCAGGTTCTTCAAGCGCGCTGGCTCGACGATCTCGATCCAGTAGCCGTCCGGGTCTTGGATGAAAGCCACGTCTTTCATCTTGCCCTGGTCGGGCCGCTTCACGAACGGCACCTGGTGCTGGTCGAACCAGGCCACCGCCGCGTCAAGATCGGGCACCGAGAAGCAGAGGTGGCCAAAGCCCTGCGGCTGAGCATTGCCGTCGTGGTACTTGAAGTCGGCTTGCGTCTCGCTGCCCCAGTTGTGGGTGAGTTCGAGCACGCCGCGCTGCGAGAAAGTCCAGGCCGTGCGCTCGCCGGCATCGTCGGGCACCGCGTCGTCAGGCGGCCGATGGGCCAGGAAGTAGAGCGAAAAGCGCATCTCCGGAAAGTCGAGCTTGCGCAGCACCCGCAGTCCCAGGATGCGGGTGTAGAAGTCCAGCGCGATGGCTGGGTCCTTGACCCGCAACATCGAGTGGTTGAAGACGAAGCCGCGGGTGGCGGCGTCGGGCTCAGTGTGGACGCCGGGGTGGTGCTCGGTGCTGAAGCTCATCGGTCGATTGTTGGGGTGGGCTAGGGGATGGGATCAGGGCCGGCCCGCGCCGGCCGACACCACCGCCAGGCGCGGCGGGTCGGGCTGGCCGGCGGTGCGTTCGGCAGGCAGGTCGGGCCGGCCGCTGGCGGCCTGCGCCGCCCGCTGCAAGTAGCGCAGGCAGGTCACCCGCAGGAAAGACGCGAAGTTGGGCACCTCACCCCGGTGCGCCAGGATTTCATCGTGGAACAGCGAAATCAGCGCATTGGTGGTGCGGCCCTCGGCTTGCGCCATTTCGGCCAGTACGTCCCAGACCATGTTCTCCAGCCGCAGGCTGGTCAGCACGCCGTGAATGCGCACGGTGCGGCTGCGTTGCTCGTACTGGATCGGATCGGCCTTGACGAAGAACTCGCACATGGTGGGCTCCGGGGGCTGGGGAGGGGCTGGGTCGCTCAGATCGTCCGGGCGCTCATCTGTTTGGCGATGTATTCGGCCTGGCGAATGGCCAGCGTGACAATGGTCAGGGTGGGATTCTCGGCCCCGCCGGTGGTGAACTGGCTGCCGTCGCTGATGAACAGATTGCTCACATCGTGTGTCTGGCCATAGGCATTGCAGACGCTGTCCTTGGCGCTGGCGCCCATCCGGCAGGTGCCCAGGTTGTGGGTTCTCGGGTAGGGCGGGGTGCGGAAACTCTTGACCGCGCCGGCCGCCTGGTAGACCCGCTGGCCCTGGGTGAATGCATGCTCGCGCATCGCCACATCGTTGGGGTGGTCGTCGAAGTGCACATTGGGCACCGCACTGCCCCATTTGTCCTTGACGGCATTGTTGAGGGTGACGCGGTTCGTCTCGCGCGGCATGTCCTCGCCCACCAGCCACATGCCGGCCAGGTGGGTGTAGTTGTCCATGTACTCGGTGAAGTCGCTGCCCCAGGCGCCAGGGTTCAGGAACGCCGCCATGAAAGGCACCCCGAGCGACAGCGTCTCCAGCTCGTAGCCGCCGACGAAACCGCGCTTGGTGTCGTGCTTGGCCTCGTCGCGGATGATGCCGGCCATGGTGGTGCCCCGGTACATGTGCACCGGCTGCTTGAACATCGCGTAGACCGAGCCGGTCATGTGGCGCATGTAGTTGCGGCCCACCTGGCCCGAGCTGTTGGCCAGCCCGTCCTTGAACTGGCTGGAGGCCGACAGCAGCAGCAACCGCGGAGTCTCGATCGAATTGCCGGCCACGCAGACGATGCGGGCCTTCTGGCGCTGCTCCTTGCCGTCCTTGTCAAAGTAGACGACGCCGGTAGCCTTGCCGGCGGCATCGTGCTCGATGCGCGTGACATGGCTCTCGGGCCGCAGGTCCATGTTGCCGGTTTTCTCGGCGGCGGGCAGCTCGGTGTAGAGCGTGCTCCACTTGGCGCCGCTCTTGCAGCCCTGAAAGCAGAAACCTATCTGCAGGCAGCGGCCGCGGTCGTGGC
>JANMXG010000218.1:0-5683 GCA_031394235.1 Betaproteobacteria bacterium | reverse complement strand
CGGCCGACATGGTGCACATTCACGTTGGCGGTTGCCCGTGGGCGTGGGTTGCCTTGGCGCCGCACGCCGCACGCCGCACGCCGCTCGCCGAACGTCGAACGCCGAACGCCGCACATCGAACGACTGCATCCCCACCAGAGGAAAGACAGCTCAGAGCCGCCTGCCGCCACTCGGGCCAGCCCTGAAGATCGCCCTCGCCTCAAGGCTCGCCGTGCCAGTAGTCCACCGCGTCCTCGGCCCGGAATACACCGCCCCCGGACACGCTGAGCTTGCCCGAGTCCGGGTATTCACACACCTCCGGGCGCTCCTGGGTGCTGATCGACAAATATCGCATCGGTGCGTCGCTGGTGTTGATGATCTGGTGCGGATATTCGGGGCCGGGCGGGATGAATACCACGTCGCCGGCCCGCAGTGGCAGCAATTCACCGGCCACCCGCAACGACCCACAGCCCTCCAGGATCACGAACATCTCCTCCTGGGCATGGTGAAAATGGTAAGGACACACCCGTTGGCCGGGTGCCAGGATGTCGTAACCGGCGCCCAGCTTGCGCGCCGCCGTGCCGGTGGACAGCCGGCCGCACACCGAGTCGTAAAGCGGCGGCCGGTGTTCGCGCTGCAAGGCCACTTCGTCCAGGTTGCGCACCAGCTTTGATCGCAGCGCCGACACCGCAGCATCACGCTGACTGTCGGCCAGCGCACCGCTGGGCGCAGGGCTGGACGTATTGCTGGGCAGACCGCTGGACGTATTGCTGGACGTTTTGCTGGACACACCGCTTGGCGCCCCGGCCGGGCCCGCCAGGGGCGTTTCTGGCTGCGGGTTGGCGAGCAGGGCGCCGGGCAATGGCGCGGGCACGTGGGGGTCTGTGGCATCGGTCATGGTCGGAATCCGATCGGTCGAGGCGCTGAAGGACCCCAGACGATAGCGGCCTCACCTCGCCTCGAGGGCCTTGCCGTCGTTACCATCCTCGGTTCATGCCTACGTCCCGCACCACCACCGCCACATCGACTGACCCCGTCGACATCCTGCAACAGGTTTTCGGTTATGCCGCGTTTCGCGGCCAGCAGGCGGCGATCGTCGACCGGGTCGTGCAAGGCGGTGACGCGCTGGTGCTGATGCCCACCGGCGGCGGCAAAAGCCTGTGCTACCAGGTGCCGGCCATCGCGCGCCACCGCGCGGGTCAGGGCGTGACGCTGGTGGTCAGCCCGCTGATCGCGCTGATGCACGACCAGGTGGGCGCGTTGGCTGAGGCCGGCGTGGCGGCGGCGTTTCTCAACAGCACGCTCGAAGGCGACGAGGCCCGCCGCATCGAGCGCGACCTGCTGGCCGGCCGCCTGGTGCTGCTGTATGCCGCGCCCGAACGCATCCTGACGCCGCGCTTTTTGGCGATGCTGGACTCCCTGCATGAGCGTGGCCTGCTCAGCCTGATTGCGATCGACGAGGCGCACTGCGTCAGCCAGTGGGGCCATGACTTCCGCGAGGAGTACCTGGGCCTGTCGCAACTGCACGAGCGCTATCCGGGCGTGCCGCGCCTGGCATTGACCGCCACCGCCGACGACCACACCCGGGCCGACATCGTGCTGCGGCTGGCGCTGGAGGAAGCGCAGCTGTTTGTCGCCAGTTTTGACCGGCCCAATATTCGCTACCACATCGTCGAGAAAGACAACCCGCGGGCCCAGCTCTTGCGTTTTTTGCGCGACGCGCATGAGGACGACGCCGGCATCATCTACTGCCAGAGCCGCAAGAAAGTTGAAGAGACCGCTGCCTGGCTGGCGGGCGAAGGGATTGCCGCGCTGCCCTACCACGCCGGGTTGGACGCCGACGTGCGGCGCCGCCACCAGGACCGCTTCTTGCGCGAGGACGGCATCGTGATGGTGGCCACCATCGCCTTCGGCATGGGCATCGACAAGCCCGACGTGCGTTTTGTCGCCCACCTCGACCTGCCCAAGAACATCGAGGGCTACTACCAGGAAACCGGCCGAGCCGGCCGCGACGGCGCCCCCGCCACCGCCTGGATGGCCTACGGCCTGGCCGATGTGGTCAACCAGCGCCGCATGATCGACGAGGGCGAGGCCGCCGAGGACTTCAAGCGCCTGCAGCGCGCCAAATTGGACGCCCTGCTGGCGCTGGCCGAAGCACATGACTGCCGGCGGGTGCGGCTGCTGGCGTATTTCGGCGAAGAAAGTGCCCGGTGCGGCAATTGCGACAACTGCCTGCAGCCGCCGCCACTGTGGGACGCGACCGACGCCGCGCGCAAGGCGCTGAGCTGCATTTACCGCTTCCACCAGCAGAGCGGCTTCGGCTTTGGCGCCGGGCATTTGATCGACGTGCTGCGCGGCAAGGTGACCGACAAGGTGACGCAGCGCGGCCACGAGCGGCTGTCCACCTTTGGTATTGGTTCGGACGTCACCGAGCAGGCCTGGCGCAGTGTGTTGCGCCAGCTGGTGGCGCTGGGCCATGTGCACAGCGTGGGTGAGTTCAACACGCTGGAGCTGAGTGACTCGGCGCGCGCGGTGCTAAAGGGTGAGGTGCCGGTGATGCTGCGGGTGGCCGCCGAGGCGCCTGCCCGCGGCCGCGGCGGCAAGTCGCCGCGCAGCAGTGCCGGCAGCAGCCGCAGCGCCGCCGGCAAACCACCACCCCTGCCGCTCGACGATGCCGGCCTGCAACGCTTTGCTGCGCTCAAGACCTGGCGCGGCGAGATCGCGCGCGAGCACAAGCTGCCGCCCTACGTCGTGTTCCACGACGCCGCGCTGGCCGAGATGGCGCGCGAGGCGCCCGACTCGCTGGACGCGCTGGCCGGCATCAGCGGCGTCGGCGCCAAGAAGCTCGAAGCCTACGGCCCCGAAATCCTGCGGGTGCTGCAAGGCTGATACCACCGGGTAACGACATGACCTCACCCGTCACCAGCCCCGACCCGACCGCAGCAGCTGCGGCGGAGGATGGCGAGGGGGATCTGCCCGGTTCTGCACCCGTACCCTCGCCCGCTCCTGGGCTGATGGCCGCAGCGGCGCTGGCAAGGCTGGCACGTGGCGGCCTGGCCTGGCAGGCCGGGCCCGGCACGCCGCTCTGGAGCGGGCTGGTGGTGGCCGGCGTCAGCCTGCCACTGGGGCTGGCGCTGCAGGCCTGGCGCTGCCTGCGCCAGGACCGGCAACAGGCCGAGGCCCATGCCCTGCGCTGGCAGAGGCTGGCGCGGCGCGACCGGCAGTTTCGCCACGCCGAGCAAGTGGCACGGATCGGCAGCTTCGACTGGGACCTGGTCAACGGCATGCTGCATTGGTCGGAGGGGCACTTCCGACTCTGGGGACTGGCGCCCGCCGCCCAGGCACCCGACTACGGGCACTTTTGCCGCAGCATTCACCCGGATGACCAAGCCGAGCGGGAGGCGCAAGTGCAGCACTCGCTGGTCAGCGGCTCTTACGACTGCCGCTACCGCATCGTGCTGCCCGACGGTGCACTGCGCCACATCCATAGCCGGGGCGAAGTGCTGTTTGATGCCGCCGGCACGGCGCAACGCCTCATCGGCACGGTGCAGGACGTCAGTACCCAGCGCGAGGCCGAAGCCCGCCTGCACACCCATGAATTTGTCGTCAACGCCATCGCCGACCCGATCAGCGTGATTGACGAGCAGCGCGTTTTTCACGCCGTCAACGACGCCTGGTGCCGCATCACCGGCCTGACACGCGAGCAAGTCATCGGCCAGCCGCCGGGCGTCTCGCTGCAGCGGGTGAACAGCCCTGAGCGCGAAGAGGCGCTGCAGCGCTGCCTGGACCAGAACCGTCAGCAAGTGATGCTGGTTGAAAAAGACATGCCCGGCCTGGGGCTGCGGTCTTGGGAGGTGACGATCTACCCCTACCGCGAGCCGCACAGCCAGCGCAAGGGCGCGGTGATGGTGACACGCGATGTCACCGAACGGCTGGCGGAGCAGGCCGCCCTGGCCGCCAGCCTGGACAACCTGAGACTCACGCTCAACGCCACCGGCGACGCCATATTTGCCAGCGACGCGCTGGCCCCCACCGAGCCGCTGCTGTTTTTCAACCAGCGCACGCTGGAGATGTGGCGCATTCCAGCCGATCAGGCCGGGCGCTTGTCGCCAGCCGATTTGATCGCTTTTGGCCTGCCGCTCTTCATTGACCCGGCGCATGAGCTGGCCGTGCTGAATGAGGTGATCGGCAGCGGGCAGGCCCGCGACGGCCGAATCCATCTCAACGACGGGCGGGTGCTGCACTGGCGCTGTATTCCGGCGCCGCAGTCCGGCCGCCAGTTGCGGGTCTGGAGCTACCGCGATATCACCGACCAGGCCCGTGCCGAACAGGGCTTGAAGGCCGCCAAAGACGAAGCCGAGCGCGCCAACCGCGCCAAGTCGGCGTTTTTGTCGAGCATGTCGCACGAGTTGCGCACGCCCATGAACGCGATGCTCGGTTTTGCCCAGTTGCTGGAGTTGGACACCGACCCGGCACTTTCCTCGCGCCAGCGGGCTCAGGTGGGTGAGATCCGCCAGGGTGGCCTGCACCTGCTGGCGCTGATCAATGAGCTGCTTGATCTGGCCAGCATCGAGGCCGACCGGCTCGCCGTGCTGCGGCGCGCCGTGCCGGTGCAGGCCCTGCTGGCCGACTGTGTCGACCTGCTCGCGGCGCTGGCCCAGCGCCGGGGTATCCACCTTGACCTGCAAGCCGGCGACGCTGGTCTGGCCGTCAGCGCCGACCCGACCCGGCTGCGCCAGGTGCTGCTCAACCTGCTGGGCAATGCGATCAAGTTCAACCACGACGGTGGCTGGGTGCGGCTGTCGGCCCGACGCGAGGGCAACCAGGTGCGGCTGACGGTGGCCGATGGCGGCCCAGGCATCGCCGCAACGCAGCAACCGCTTTTGTTCCAGCGCTTTGAGCGTTTGCAGGCCGAAGGTGCGCAGGTCGAAGGCGCCGGTATTGGCCTGGCCTTGAGCCGGCATCTGGTGCAATTGATGCAGGGCGAGATCGGTGTGCAAAGCGAAGCCGGTCGAGGCAGCAGCTTCTGGATCACGCTGGAGGCGGCTGAGACTGAGGGCGAGCTGACGGCCAGCCCAGCAGCGCCGGCCGCTGCGGCTGGGCCGGTGGCGCAGGCAGTGTCGCCATTGGAGGCGGCGGTGGCGGCGCTGGCAGCACTGCCCGCCAAACCGTACCGGGTGCTCTACATTGAGGACAATCCCATCAACACCATGCTGATGTGTGCGATGCTGGACCGCCTGCCCGGCGTCGAGCTGAGTTGCGCCAGTGTGGCCGAGGAGGGGCTGGCGCTGGCCATCCATGAGCCCCCGGCGCTGATCCTGGCCGACATCCAGATGCCGGGGATGGACGGCTACGGCTTGCTGCGCAGCCTGCAGGCCGAGCCCCGCACCCGGCATATCCCGGTGATTGCCGTCAGCGCCAATGCGATGCCGCAAGACCTGGCGCGCGGCCAGGCCGCCGGTTTTGCCGACTACCTGACCAAGCCGCTGGAACTGCACCGCCTGCTGGCCGCCGTCAGCGCGGCACTGGCGGCCGGAGCTTCCAGACCCTGAGCGGGCCGGGTGGCGGCGCCGTGCAGCGGGCCAAGTCGGCCCAGCGGCGCCCCGGTATCATGGCCGGTTGCTCTCGCCCGTTGCCGCCATGTCCCTGCCTGACCCCACGACCCTGCACCCGAGTGCGTCCACCAGCACGCCCAAGGACAGCC
>JANMXG010000217.1:0-8869 GCA_031394235.1 Betaproteobacteria bacterium | reverse complement strand
CGATCTTGGGCAGCTGGGTGGTCTTGCCCGAGCCGGTCTCGCCGCAGACGATCACCACCTGGTGGTCGCGCATGGCGTGCGCAATCTCCTCGCGCCGGGCTGAGACCGGCAGCGATTCGGGGTAGGTGATGGGGGGGATGGGCGTTGCTACCCGCGGCGGCCGCTCGCGCCTGGCCGGGCGGTCAGGGTGATCGGGTCGGGGTGGGCGCGCCGGGGCGGCAGGCGGGTTCACAGGCGGGGGATTATCCCCGGCTCGTCAAGCCAGGACGGCAAGCGGACTTGATTGCCGTGCCCCACCGCGGCGATTCAGGTCAGCAGGTCCGCGACCGTCAGGTTGACCAGACCGGCACGGCGCCGGAAGGCCTGCGAAACACGTTGCTCGCGCAGCAGCAAGCTGTCGATCAGGGGCAAGGCCAAAGTGTTGACCGGGTTGATCAGCAGCACATGGCGCTGCGCGCCTGGCTCGTCAAGACGGCCGCACCAGCCCAGGGCCAGCAAGGCTTCAAGCACCGGCTCCACCTGCAACGGATCAACCCGCAAGCCGCCCGCCAACGACTCGGCGCTGAGGCCGGGCTGCTCGTTGCTGCGCGACTGGTTCAACAGCTGAAGCAGGGCCAACGCCAGCGCAAACTCTTCACCCGGCCGGTCCGGCAGGCGCACCGCCCGCATCGCCAGGCTGGGCGCGTAGGCGGCGATCACGGCCCCCAGCAGCACGATCACCCAGCTCAGGTAGACCCACAACATCAGGATGGGCAAAGTGGCGAAGGCGCCGTACAGCACCGAAAAGGTCGGCACCAGGGTGACGTACCAGACCACCGCGCGCTTGGCCAATTCAAAACCGATCGCGGCAAACACCCCGCCTGCCCAGGCATGTTGCCAACGCACAGGGGTGTTGGGCACAAAGAGGTACAGCGCAGCCATGCAGCCCGCCAGCAATGCGAACTCGACGGCACCCAACAACAGGCCCAGGCCGCCAGGCAAGCCCTTGACCAGGCCGCTGGACGCCGACAAGGCCAACGAGGTCAGCGACAGGCTGACGCCCAGCACCAATGGGCCAAGCGTCAATGCGGTCCAATACACCAGCACACGCTGGGCCAGCGGCCGGGGCTTGGGCACGCGCCAGATGCTGTTGAGGGTGCGGTCGATCGTGAACACCAACGCCAGCGCTGTCAGCCCCAGCACCACCAGACCCGCACCGCCCAGCTTGTTGGCCTTGCCGGCGAACTGGGTCAGCGCCATCAACACCGGCCGGGCAATGTTGTCGGGCACCAGGCTTTGCAAAAAGTACTGCTGCAGAGCCACCTGGAAGCGCGCAAATATTGGGAAAGCGGTGAACAGCGCCAGCATCACGGTGACCAGCGGCACCAGGCTGATCAGCGTGGTGAAGGTCAGGCTGCTGGCGGTCAGTGCCAGGTGATCCTCTCGGAAGCGCCGGCGAAGCGTGCGCAGTGTCGCCAGCCAGGGCCAGTCGCGCAGCACATGGGCCAGACCCGCCAGGCTCAAGGGGGTTCGGCCGGCGGCCGGGGTGGGCAGGTTCATCCGTCTATGATGCCAGTCGTGATTGACAACCCCTCCTGCGCTCCAGTCGCGATCTCGCTTGGCGCGCCTGCCTCCGCCGACCTGCAGCCTACCCCCCACGCCTTTGTGCAGGCCACCCGCGCCCTGGCGGTAGGCGCCTTGCTGGGGCTGATTGTGTTGGGTCTGGCATGGGAGTTGTGGCTTGCGCCCACAGGCTCGCGCTGGCTGGCCTTCAAGGTGCTGCCGCTGGTGCTGCCGCTGGCCGGTCTGCTCAAGCACCGGCTCTACACCTACCGCTGGGTCAGCCTGTTGGTATGGTTGTATTTTACCGAGGGCATCGTGCGCGCCACCGGCCTGCCCACAGGGGCAACCCTGGGCACCGGCGAGATATTGGCCTGGGGCGAGGTGGCGCTGTGCACGCTTTTGTTCGCGGCTTGTGCAGCCAACGTGCGCTGGCGTTTGAAGCATCCCACCCGACCCCTTGAGCCTGCTGCATGACATCGAATGCGCTGCTGGTCGAGCTGCGCGCCTTGCTGGGTGAGCAGCAGGTGCTGACCGAAGGCGATTTGTCGGCCTGGCAAATCGACTGGCGCAAACGTTGGGTTGGCAAAGCCTTGGCTGTTGTGCGACCGGGCAGCACCGCCGAGGTCGCGGCGGTGGTCCAGGCCTGCGCCCGGCACGGCACGGCGCTGGTGCCGCAGGGGGGCAACACCGGTCTAGTAGGCGGCGGCGTGCCCGATGCCAGCGGCAGGCAGTTGCTGCTGAGCCTGGCGCGGCTGAACCGGGTGCGCGCCATCGACCGCGCCAACCTGACGATGACGGTTGAAGCCGGCTGTGTGCTGCAGGCGGTGCAACAGGCTGCCGACAGCGCGGGCCTGCTGTTTCCGCTCAGCCTGGCGGCCGAAGGCAGCTGCACCATTGGCGGCAACCTGGCGACCAATGCCGGTGGCACCCAGGTGCTGCGCTTTGGCAACGCCCGCGACCTGTGCCTGGGCCTGGAGGTGGTGACGGCCGCGGGCGAGGTCTGGGACGGCCTGAGCGGCTTGCGCAAGGACAACACCGGCTACGACCTGCGGGACCTGTTCATCGGCAGCGAAGGCACGCTGGGCATCATCACCGCGGCCACGCTCAAGCTCTATCCGCAACCAGCGGCCAGTGTCACGGCGTTGACCAGTTGCGCATCGCTGGCCGATTGCGTGACGCTGCTGGGTCTGGCCCAGCAGGCGCTGGGTGCGGGCCTGACCGGGTTCGAGGTGATGAACACCGTTTCGCTGGCGCTGGTGCGCCAGCACTTTGCCCAGTTGGCCCAGCCGCTGGCGCCCGCGCCCTGGACTGTGCTGCTGGAGTACGCCGCGTCGGACGACGAGGCCGCGACCCGGGCACGCTTTGAATCCTTGCTGGAGGCGGCAATGGCGGGCGGGACGATTCTTGACGCAGCGCTGGCCGAAAGCCTGGCGCAATCGGCCGCGCTGTGGCATCTGCGGGAGTCGATCCCACTGGCGCAGGGGCTGGAGGGCCTGAACGTCAAGCACGACATTTCGCTGCCGATCTCGGCGATTGCTGACTTCTGCGCCCGCACCGACGCCGCACTGGCGGCGGCGTTTCCGGGCGTTCGGCTGGTCAATTTTGGCCACTTGGGCGATGGCAACCTGCACTACAACGTGCAGTGCCCGCCCGGCGCTGCGGCGGCCGACTTCCTGGCCCACCACGAAGCGGCCGTCAACCGCATCGTCTATGACGCGGTGCAGGCGGCGGGCGGCTCGATTTCGGCCGAG
Source organism: Betaproteobacteria bacterium (assembly GCA_031394235.1). Taxonomy (GTDB): domain Bacteria; phylum Pseudomonadota; class Gammaproteobacteria; order Burkholderiales; family Burkholderiaceae_C; genus Pseudaquabacterium. Next base: position 5,576 of record JANMXG010000217.1, on the reverse strand, counting down.
CACGGCATCGGCGCCTTGAAGCGCCACGAGTTGGCACTGCGCAAGTCGCCGGTGGCCATGGGCTTGATGCGGGCGATCAAGCAGGCCCTGGACCCGCACGGCCGACTCAATCCGGGCCGCGTGGTCTGAGAATCTGCAGCCGCGGGCCGCGCCACACGCCCGACCCAGCGGCAATCCGCCAGCGTCAGTGGGACTTGCCGTTCAGCCCGGCGGGCAATGCCAAGGCCATGACCTCGATACCCTCGTCGGCCAGTGCAGCACGCTCCTCGGCACTGGCCTGACCGCGGATGCCGCGCTGTCCGGTCTCACCGTAGTGGATGCGGCGGGCTTCTTCAGGAAACCGCTCGCCGACGTCTTCGGTGTTGGCCAGCACCTGCCGGACCACGTGCAGCCACTGCGACTTGATCTCGGCCGGGACCTGATCAGGCGCCGCCACCGCTGACGCCGGGCCGGGCGCAGCATCCTGCGTAGCAGCTGCTGGCGCACGCGCGCCAGAGAGGTTCAGACGAGGCGCACTGGGCAGCCGAGTGACCCCGGTATTGCCGCACAGCGGGCATTCGATGGCCGCACGCTGGTTTTGCGCCTGAAAGTCGTCCTCGGAAGAAAACCAGCCCTCAAATCCGTGGTCGTGGGCGCAGCGCAGATTCAAAACCTTCATCGTGCTCACATTATCGGCGCGCTGGCCTCAAGCGCCGGCCACCCAATCGAGTGTCCACAGTCCCGCACGCCATTTCTGAAGCCACTGCAGGCCGATCAGCGTCTTGACATCGGTCAGGTCACCGCGGCCCGCCAGGTGGTCGAGTTCAGCCTCGGTCATCAGGCAGACATCGAGAAACTCGCCCGCATCCAAACGCCGTTCACCTGCCGTCAGACCACGGGCAAACCAGATCTCGATGCCCTCGGTTGAATAGGCGCAGGCGTTGTGCACCACGCAGGCCCGCGCCCACTCGCTAGCCCGGTAGCCGGTTTCCTCGGCCAGTTCACGCTCGGCACAGGCCTGTACGCCCTCATCGGGATCGAGCTTGCCCGCCGGAAACTCCAGCATCACCCGGTTCAGCGGGTAGCGGAATTGGCGCTCCATCACCAGCCGGCCATCGGCCAGCAGCGGCACCACCATCACCGCGCCAGGATGAACGATGTACTCGCGCGATGCGGTACCGCCATCGGGCGAGGCGATGGTGTCAGAGCGCACATCCAGAAAATGGCCGCGGTAGACCTGTGCGCCCGACAGTTTGCGCTCGATCAGGTGCTCATCAGCCATGTCTTACCTTGGGCGGACGACCCCTCTGTCCGCTTGACCGCAGCACCGGGCAGCGGCAGTGCAGCGTCAAGTGGCCAACGCACGCAGGATGGCGTCGCGACACATGGCCATCAGCCCACCGGGCAACAGGCCGAAGCCCAGTACCGCCAGGCCATTGACCGCCAACAGCGCACTGAAGCCGCGGCCTTGCAGCGGCCGCGAAGCGTCCGTGGGTTCGTCGAAGTACATCACCTTGACGACGCGCAGGTAGTAGAACGCACCGACCAGCGACAGCATCACGGCGACCACCGCCAGCACGATGTGGCCGGCGATGTTGGTCGTGATCAGCGCCTGCAGGATGGACAGCTTGGCGTAGAAGCCGACCATCGGCGGCACACCGGCCAGCGAGAACATGAACAGCGTCATGATGCCGGCCAGCCAGGGGGCGCGCTTGCCCAGGCCGGCCAAGTCACTGATCTCTTCGCTCTCGAAACCGGTGCGGGCCAGGAACATGATCAGACCAAAGGTACCGAGCGTGGTGATCACATAGCTGACAACGTAGAACATCGCCGAGCTGTAGGCATTGCCTGCCGACAGGGTGTTGCCGCTCACCACGCCAGCGGTCATGGCCAGCAGCATGAAGCCCATCTGGGAGATGGTGGAATACGCCAACATGCGCTTGAGGTTGGTCTGCGCAATCGCGGCCAGGTTGCCGATCACCAGCGAGGCCACGGCCAGCACCATCATCATCTGCTGCCAGTCGACCGCCAGGCCCAGCATGCCCTCGACCAATAAGCGGATCGTGATCGCAAATGCTGCCAGCTTGGGCGCGCCGCCAATCAACAGCGTGACGGCCGTGGGCGCGCCCTGGTAGACATCGGGCACCCACATGTGAAACGGCACCACGCCCAACTTGAAGGCCAGGCCGGCGACCACAAACACCACGCCGAAGGTCAGCACTGTGCCGTTGATCCGACCGGTGGAAATGGCGTTGAAGACCTCGTTGATCTCCAGCGATCGGGTCGCGCCGTACATCATCGACAGACCGTACAGCAAGAAGCCCGATGCCAGCGCGCCAAGCACGAAGTACTTCATCGCCGCCTCGGTGGACACGCCGTGGTCACGCCGCAGCGCCACCAGCGCGTACAGCGACAGGCTCATCAACTCCAGGCCCAGGTAGATCACCAGAAAGTTGTTGGCCGAGCACATGATGCCAATGCCCAGCAGCACAAACATCGACAGGCTGAAAAACTCGCCCTTGAGCATGTCCCGGCTGGCGATATAGGGCTGGGCATAGGCGACGGTGACCATCACCGCCACCGTCGCAAAAAAGGCCAGCAGGTGGCCCATCGGGTCGCCCACCATCATGCGTTGCATGCCGTAGACCGTGGCACCGCCATCGTAGTAGACCCAATGCAGCAAGGCCACGGCTGCCAGGCTGGCTTGCGTCAGCCAAAAGGTCGGACGGCGCTTGGGGTCGGTCACAAACAGATCCAGCAGCGCCACGGCGCAGGCCATCAGCAGCAGCAAGGCCTCAGGGAAGACAACAGGCCAGTTCATGGGGTTCATGGTCATGTGCTGCTCGGGTTCAGGGCAGCTTGGTGACTGCGACGTGTTTGAGCAGTTCAGTCACCGACACATGCATCACATCGGTGAAAGGCTTGGGGTAGACGCCCATCCAGAGGGTGGCAACAGCCAGCACAGCCATGATGCCGAACTCGCGGGCGTTGATGTCGGTCAGGTGCCGCACATGGTCGTTGGCGATCTCACCAAAGTAGACGCGCTTGTACATCCACAGCGAGTAGGCCGCGCCGAAGATCAGCGCCGTCGCCGCGATAGCCGCCAGCCAGAAGTTGACCGAGACGGTGCCCAGGATCACCATCCACTCGCCGACAAAACCGCCGGTGCCCGGCAACCCGCAGTTGGCCATGGTGAAGAACAGCGCAAACGCAGCAAACTTGGGCATGGTATTGACCACACCGCCGTACGCCGAAATCTCACGCGAGTGCACCCGGTCGTAGAGCACACCAATGGACAGGAACATCGCCGCCGAAACAAACCCGTGGCTGATCATCTGCACCAGGCCGCCCGAGACGCCCAACTCGTTGAAGATGAAAAAGCCCAGGGTAACGAACCCCATGTGGGCGATGGAGGAATACGCCACCAGCTTTTTCATGTCGCGCTGCACCAGCGCGACGAGGCCGATATAGACCACTGCGATCAACGACAGCGCGATGATGAACCAGGCATATTCACGCGAGGCATCTGGCGCGATAGGCATTGAAAAGCGCAGAAAGCCATATGCCCCCAGCTTGAGCATGATCGCCGCCAGCACCACAGACCCGCCGGTAGGCGCCTCGACGTGGGCGTCCGGCAGCCAGGTGTGCACTGGCCACATCGGCACCTTGACCGAAAACGCCGCAAAAAACGCAAAGAACAGCAGCACCTGGGCATGCAGGCCCAGCGGCAGCCTGTGCCAGGCAGCGATATCAAAACTGCCGCCCGATTTGTAATACAGGTAGACCAGCGCCACCAGCATCAGCATAGAGCCCGCCAGCGTGTACAAGAAGAACTTGAACGCCGCGTAGACCCGTTTCGGCCCGCCCCAGACGCCGATGATGATGTACATCGGAATCAGCGTGGCCTCGAAAAAGACATAAAACAGCAGGCCGTCAGCAGCGCAGAATACGCCCACCATCAGGCCCGACAGGATCAGGAAGGCGCCCATGTACTGCGCCACACGCTGGGTGATCACCTCCCAGGCGGCCACCACCACGATGACGGAAACGAAAGCTGTGAGCAGCACAAACCACACCGAGATGCCATCAACGCCAAGGTGATATCGCACGTTGAAGCGCTCGATCCAGGGCAGGTTTTCCTGGAACTGCAGCGCGGCCGTGCCTTTGTCAAACCCGCTGATCAGCGGCAGCGTGACCAGAAAACTCGCCACCGAACCCCCCAGCGCAAACCAGCGCGCAACAGCCGGGTTGTCGTCACGGCCCAGCGCCAGCAGCACGATGCCGATGGCAATCGGCAACCAGATCGAAACACTCAGAAGTCCAAAACCCATTTTTATTCTCCGCCCAGCCGCATCAATGGCCGGCCAGGCCGGACAACGCGGGCCACAGCTGCCAGGTGAGCAGGCCAAACACGCCCAACAACATCACCAGCGCATACCAGTAGACATGGCCGGTCTGCACCAGCCGGGTGACGTTGGCCAGCAAGCCAACGGTGCGCGCCGAGCCGTTGATCAAGATGCCGTCGATCAGGCCCATGTCGCCGCCCTTCCACAGGCCCGTGCCCAGCATCCGGGCACCGCGCGCCAGCACGTGTTCGTTGAACCAGTCGAGGTAGTACTTGTTCTCCAACACCCGGATCACCGGCGACAAGGCTTTGCCGATAGCCACCGGCACCGACGGCATCACCATGTAGAACAGGTAGGCCGTGATCACGCCGGACAGCGCCAGGATGAAGGGCAGCGTCGTCAGCGAATGGATGGCCATGGCCGCAGCGCCGTGAAACCCGTCGGCCAGCTCTTTCATCGCGGGATGACGCTCGCCGAGCACCACGATCGCGTCCTTGAAAAAGTCGCCGAACAGCATCGGGCCGATCGTCAGGTAACCGATCACCACCGACGGAATCGCCAGCAACACCAGTGGCAGCGTCACCACCCAGGGCGACTCGCGAGGGGTGTGGGCATGGGCATCGGCATGCCCGTGCGCCTCAGCGTGGCCGTGTCCGTGGGCATCGGCATGACTGTCAGCGGGGTGGTCATGCTCCACCGGAAAGGGCTTGTGGTGGAAGTTTTCCTTGCCGTGAAACACCAGAAAGTACATGCGGAACGAATAAAACGCCGTCACGAACACACCGGCCACCACCGCGTAATAGGCCCAGTGCGCCGCCGGCAGATGGCTGGCATGCACCGCCTCGATGATCGAGTCTTTCGAGTAGAAGCCGGCGAAAAACGGCGTGCCGATCAGTGCCAGCGACCCGAGCAGCGACGTGATCCAGGTGATGGGCATGTACTTGCGCAGCCCGCCCATGTTGCGGATGTCCTGGTCATGGTGCATGCCGATGATCACCGAGCCCGCCGCCAGGAACAGCAGCGCCTTGAAGAAGGCATGCGTCATCAGGTGGAACACGGCCACGCCGTAGGCACTGGCACCCAGGGCCACCGTCATGTAGCCCAACTGGCTGAGCGTGGAATAGGCCACCACACGCTTGATGTCGTTCTGGATGATGCCCAGAAAGCCCATGAACAAGGCGGTGATGCTGCCTATCACCATGACGAAGTTCAGCGCGGTGTCGCTCAGCTCGAACAGCGGGCTCATGCGTG
>JANMXG010000216.1:0-5650 GCA_031394235.1 Betaproteobacteria bacterium | reverse complement strand
GGCCCCGAGCCCTGGAAGGCCGCCTACGTGCAGCCCAGCCGCCGGCCCAAGGACGGCCGCTACGGCAACAACCCGAACCGCCTGCAGCACTATTACCAGTACCAGGTGGTGCTCAAGCCAGCGCCGGCCAACATCCTGGAGTTGTACCTGGGCTCGTTGACCGCCGTCGGCTTCGATCTCAAGGCCAACGACATCCGCTTTGTCGAGGACGACTGGGAGAACCCCACACTCGGCTGCTGGGGCCTGGGCTGGGAAGTCTGGCTGAACGGCATGGAGGTGACCCAGTTCACCTACTTCCAACAGGTCGGCGGCATCGACTGCAAACCGATCACCGGCGAGATCACCTACGGCCTGGAGCGGCTGGCGATGTATTTGCAGGGTGCAGACAACGTCTATGACCTCGTCTACACCGATGGCCTGAAATATGGGGATGTGTTCCACCAGAACGAGGTCGAGCAAAGCACCTACAACTTCGAGCACAGCGATGTGGACTTTCTGCTCACTGCCTTTGCCGCGCATGAGCGCCAGTCCCAACACCTGATGGGCCAGCACCTGGCGCTGCCGGCGTACGAGCAACTGCTCAAGGCCGGCCACAGCTTCAACCTGCTGGACGCCCGAGGCGCCATCAGCGTGACAGAGCGCGCCGCCTACATCGGCCGCATCCGCAACTTAGCGCGGGCCGTGGCGCAAAGCTACTTCGACAGCCGGGCCCGGCTGGGTTTTCCGATGGCGCCCAGGGACTGGGCCGACGAGGTGCAGACCGCCATCGCCCTGAAAGACTTGCAGACCAGCGCCCAAGCGGCAAACGCCAAGAAAGCGGCCTGACCGATGACTGCTGCCGCACCCAACCTGCTGGTTGAACTGTTTGTTGAAGAACTGCCCCCCAAGGCGCTTAAAAAACTGGGCGAAGCGTTTGCCGCCGGCCTGGCGGCCTCGCTCAAGGCCCAGGGCCTGATCGCTGACGGCGCGGTGGTCACGCCCTTTGCCTCGCCGCGCCGCCTGGCCGCACACATCACCGCCGTGGCCGCCAAGGCCGCCGACCGCAGCCTGCTGCAAAAGCTGATGCCGGTCAGCGTGGCGCTGGACGCCGCGGGCCAAGCCACACCGGCGCTGCTGAAGAAACTGGCAGCCCTGGGTGCCGATGCGTCTGCCGTGCCGCAGCTCAAGCGGGCGCCCGATGGCAAGGCCGAGGCGCTGTTCCTGGACAGCACAGTGCCAGGCGCCACGCTGGCCGAGGGCCTGCAAAAAGCGCTGGCCGAGGCGCTGGCCAAGCTGCCCATCCCCAAGGTGATGAGCTACCAGCTGGAAGGTGGCGACGGCGTGCGGCCAGGCTGGACCACCGTGCACTTTGTGCGCCCGGCACACGGCCTGGTGGCGCTGCACGGCGCTGCCGTGGTGCCGGCATCCGTGCTGGGCCTGCCATCGGGCCGCAACACCCAGGGCCACCGCTTCGAGGCACCGCACAACCCGGTGCAACTGACGGACGCCGACAGCTATGCCGCCCAACTGGCCGAGCAAGGCGCGGTGATCGCCAGTTTTACCGACCGGCGCGCCGAGATAGTGCGCCAACTGGCCGCGGTGGCGGCCCGGGCGGACACCGCCGGCCTGGGCCTGCGGCCTATCGACGACGATGCGCTGCTGGACGAGGTGACGGCCCTGGTCGAGCGGCCCAATGTGCTGCTGTGCCAGTTCGAGCCTGAATTTCTGGCCGTGCCGCCCGAATGCCTGATCCTGACGATGAAGGCCAACCAGAAGTACTTTCCGCTGCTGGACGCCCAAGGCCGGCTGACGCACCAGTTTCTGGTGGTCAGCAACATCACGCCTTTGGATGCCAGCGCGGTGGTTGGCGGCAACGAGCGGGTGGTGCGGCCGCGCCTGGCCGACGCCAAGTTCTTCTTCGACCAGGACCGCAAGAAGCGCCTGGCCGACCGGGTTGCCGGTTTGGCCAAGGTGGTCTACCACAACAAGCTGGGCAGCCAGGGCGAGCGCACCGAGCGGGTGCGCACCCTTGCCCGGGCCATCGGTCAGCAACTGGGCGGTCCGGCGCTGGCGGCGCAGGCCGACACCGCCGCCCATCTGGCCAAGGCCGACCTGCTGACCGACATGGTGGGTGAGTTCCCCGAACTGCAAGGCGTGATGGGCGGCTACTACGCCCGCCACGACGGCGAGCCCGAGGCCATCGCGCTGGCCGTCGAAGACCACTACAAACCGCGTTTTGCCGGCGATGCGCTGCCGCGCAACCCGGCCGGTCTGGTGGTGGCGCTGGCCGACAAGCTCGAAACCCTGGCCGGCCTGTTTGGCATCGGCGCAGGGCCCACGGGCGACAAAGACCCGTTTGCACTGCGCCGCCATGCGCTGGGCGTGATCCGCATGCTGGTCGAGGGTGAGCTGCCGCTGGCCATCCGCCCGCTGATCGATCATGCGTTCCAGGCTTTTCCGGCTGGCCACGGCCAGGCACAGGCCGAGGTCGCAGTATTCCTGGGCGATCGCCTGTCGGGCTGGCTGCGCGAGCAAGGCTACTCGGCGCAGGCGGTGGACGCGGTGGTGGGCTGCCAGCCCGAACGCTGGGCCGAGATCCCTCGGCGGCTGGCTGCGGTGCGCGCCTTTGCCGCCCTGCCCGAGGCAGCGTCGCTGGCCGCCGCCAACAAGCGGGTGGGCAACATCCTCAAGAAGTCCGACGCCGCAGGCGACCCAGCCGTCAACCCGACCGTCAACCCGGCGCTGCTGGTCGAACCAGCCGAGGCCGCGTTGCACAGCGCGCTGGCCCTGATCGCACCCCGCGCCGACGCCGCGTTTGCCGGCGGCGACTACACCGCCTCGCTGCAGCTGCTGGCCGGGCTGAAAGCGCCGGTGGATGCGTTTTTCGATGGCGTGATGGTCAACGCCGACGACGCCGCGCTGCGCGCCAACCGGCTGGCGCTGCTGGGCGCGCTGCATGCTTCGATGAACCGGGTGGCCGATCTGGCCCGCCTCGCCTCGTAACCCCAACGGACTGCCGCCCCGATGCAACCGGTTGTCAAACTCGTGATCCTGGGCCGTGACGGCATCCTGAATGAGTTCCGGGACGACCATGTCAAGGCGCCGGACGAATGGTTTCCGGTGCCTGGCGCGCTGGAGGCGGTCTCGCGCCTGAACCACTCGGGCTGGCATGTGGTGGTGGCCACCAACCAGTCGGGCATCGGCCGCGGCATGATCGACATGGCCTCGGTCAACGCAGTGCATGCCCACATGAACAAACAGCTGATGGCGGTGGGCGGGCGCATTGACGCGGTGTTTTTCTGCCCCCACACGCCCGAAGACCTGTGCAACTGCCGCAAGCCCCTGCCCGGCCTGATGCGCGACATCGGCAAGCGCTACGGCATCGATCTGAAGCAGGTGCCGATGGTGGGCGACACGCTGCGCGACCTGCAGGCGGCGCATGCGGCCGGCTGCGAGCCTCACCTGATCCTCAGCGGGCGCGCCGCGCTGCTCGACGCCGGATTGGTGCAGTCCATGCTGGATTCGGTGCCGGGCACCCGGGCGCACGCAGGTCTGGCCGAATTTGCCGAGTACCTGCTGGCGCGCGGCGCCATACCGGCGCCCAGCCGACCACCGGCTTCAGGTGCTGCCACATGAGGCAGGCCGCTGCACCGACGCCGCTGATGGCGCTGCGCTCGGCGCTCTACATCCTGTTCTTGCTGGTCACGTTGGTGCCCTGGGCGTTGGTGGCGGTCGTGTTTTCGGCCTTTGTGCGCGGCGCGCCGATGTACTGGCTGTGTGTCGGCTGGCTGCGCCTGGCGGTCTGGGGCGCCAAGGCGATCTGCGGCGTGCGCTACCGGGTGACCGGACTGGAGCACCTGCCAAGTGCAGCCGAGAGCAACGCCGCCGTACTGCTGGTGCCCAAGCACCAGAGCACCTGGGAGACCTTTGCTTTCCCGGCGCTGATGCCGCACCCGCTGGCCTACGTCTTCAAGCGCGAGCTGCTGTGGATCCCGTTTTTCGGCTGGGCCATCGGCCGCATGGACATGATCCACATCGACCGCAGCCAGCGTGCCCGGGCCTGGGCCAAGGTGCTGGCGCAGGGCAAGCGGTTGATGTCACACGGCAACTGGGTGATCATGTTTCCCGAGGGCACGCGCATCAACCGGGGCGAGGCGGGCCAGTACCAATCCGGCGCGGCACGGCTGGCCATCACCACCGGCACGCCGCTCGTGCCGATCGCCGTCACGTCCGCCCGCTGCTGGCCGCGCCGCAGCTGGTTGCTGCGGCCGGGCCTGATCGAGGTGTCGGTCAGCCGGCCGATACCGGTCGAGGGCCGTCGCCACGACGAACTGATGGTCGAGGTGCAAACCTGGATCGAGTCCGAGATGCGCCGGCTCGACCCGGACGCCTATCCAACGGTGCCGGCGCCGACACCGGCGGCAGCCACGGCCTGAAGACCGGCGCCGGGCAGCCGCTCGGCATCGTTCGTAGAATCCGCGACCATGGCAGCCTCCGGCCGACAAGACACACTGCGACAGCTGTCCCTGTTCGATGCGCCCGCAGAGCCGTCGGCAACCGTGGCCGGCGGGCAGGTATCGACACTCCCAGCGGCGCCCGCACCCCACCCGCGCCAAAGGCCGGTGCCGCCCAGCATCGAAGCCACCCACCCGCCCGACCGCCGACCCGCAGCGTCCACCCCCAGGTTTCAGCACCCGCGTGCGCAGCGAACCATCGCGCTGGGCGAGCACCAGGTCGGCTACGAATTCCGCCGGGCCCGGCGCCGCAGCATCGGCTTTGTCGTCGGCCTGGAGGGCTTGAGCGTCAGCGCGCCGCGCTGGGTGGCGGTCAGTGAGGTCGAGCAGGCGCTGCAGGCCAAGGCCGGCTGGATCCTGCGCAAGCTGCACGAGCAGCACGAACGCGCCCAGCGCCTGCAAGCCGCCAAGGTGGACTGGCGTGACGGCACCACGCTGCCCTTTCTGGGCGAGACGGTGATCGTGCTGTTGGATCCCAGGATCACCGGCGCCCAACTCAACACCGACGGCCAGGCGCTGCCCGGTGTGCCCCGGCTGACACTGCATCTGGGCCTGCCGCAGAGCGCCACGCAGCAGCAGATCCGCGAGGCGGTGCAAAGCTGGCTGCAGCGCCAGGCACGGCGGATCTTCGAGGAGCGCTGCGGCCATTTCGCGCCGCGCCTTGGCGTGCGTGTCAAGCGCCTGTCGCTCAGCTCGGCGGCCACCCGCTGGGGCAGCGCCAGCGCCAGCGGCGCCGTCCGGCTGAACTGGCGGCTGGTGCACTTTGCAATGCCGGTGATCGATTACGTCGTTACCCATGAACTGGCCCACCTGCGCGAAATGAACCACAGCCCGGCTTTCTGGGATGTGGTTCGCTCGGTACTGCCGGATTTTGAAAGCCACCGTGGTGCGCTGCGGGCCGAGGTGCTGCCCACGTTCGACTGACGCTGGCGGTTGTGATGGGGCCGGCGGCCCGAATGACCGCCTTCGGCTTGCGGCTCTTTGCTGCCCTTCGTTTTTTGGCCTGAAAGCTGCCGGTCGTGGATGTTGAGCGACCGCGCCGCGCCGGGCCGGCGTGCCCCGCTCCGTGTCATTCCGGGCCGGACAACCACCGGCCCTCCCTTCTTTACCTGCGCGGGACACGCCAGCCCGACACGGCGCTACCCCACCCGCGCGGC
>JANMXG010000215.1:0-1669 GCA_031394235.1 Betaproteobacteria bacterium | reverse complement strand
GCGGCCAGCTGCCAGGTCAACGGCAAGCCACTGCCGTACTCGCCCGACTGGAAGGCCTCGTTGCAGGGCGCCTACCGCTTCAACTTGGCCAACGGCATGGGTGTTGAATTTGGCACCGACTACACCTGGCAAAGCGAAGTGCAGTACGACATCGGCCAGTTCGCCGACACCATCCAGCCGGCCTACGGCATCTGGAACGCCACCGCGTCGCTGACCAGCCCGCTCGGCGGCTGGCGGGTGTCGGTGCTGGCCAAGAACCTGACCGACAAGTCCTATGCTTCGTTCCTGGGCCGCGGCGGTGCATTTGTCAACCGGGCGGTGCCCCGTGACGACCGGCGCTACTACGGTGTCAACCTGCGCTACGACTTCTGACCGTCTGTCCAAGGAATTTCGCGATGAACCCATTCAGGCAGCTGCTCGATAACGCAGCAACCCACGTGCCCGTGGGCACCTGGGTGATGTCGGCCAGCCCGATCGTCGCCGAGGCCATCGGTCTGGCCGGGTTCGACTGGGCGGTGGTCGACATGGAGCACTCACCGCTGGATCTGTCCACGGTGGTGCAGCTGCTGCAGGCGGTGGCCGGCACGCCCATGCTGCCGGTGCTGCGGGTGCCCTGGAACGACACCGTCACCATCAAGCGGGTGCTCGATGCCGGTGCCACCACGCTGCTGGTGCCATTTGTGCAAAACGCCGACGAGGCCCGCCGCGCGGTGGCCGCCACCCGCTACCCGCCCCAAGGCATCCGCGGCATGGCGGGCATGAGCCGGGGTTCACGCTTTGGCACCACGCCCAACTACCTGACCACCGCCAACGCGGGTATGTGTGTGATCCTGCAACTGGAAACCCCGCAGGCGGTGGACGCGCTGGAGGCCATCGCGTCGGTCGAGGGGGTGGATGCGATCTTTCTCGGCCCGGCCGATTTGTCGGCGGCGATGGGCCATGTTGGCCAGCTCACCCATCCGGCCGTGATGGCGGTGCTGGCCGATGCCATCCAACGCTGCCATGCGCTGGGCAAGCCGGTGGGCATCGTCGGCGGCACCGCCGACGTGGTGGCGGCCTATCGGGCGATGGGTTTTGATTTTCTGGCGATCGCGTCCGACCTGGGGCTGTTGATGGGCGCGGCCAAGGCGGCGTCGGCGGCGTTGCGGGCGCAGGCGGTGTCCGGTGCCACGGTGGGTGCCGGCGCCCAGCAACCCGCCCAGCCACCGCCCATGCCTGCAGGCTCGTCCACCGGCTACTGAATGGCTGCCGTCGAACTCGCCGGCGTCGTCAAGCGTTACGACGCCAAGACGACCGTCATCCACGGCGTGGACCTGCAGATCCGGCACGGCGAGTTTGTCGTGTTCGTCGGGCCGTCAGGCTGCGGCAAGAGCACGCTGCTGCGCATGATCGCCGGGCTGGAGCCGATCACCGGCGGCACGGTGGCCATCGACGGCCAGGTGGTCAATGCGCTGCCACCGCGCCACCGCGACATCGCGATGGTGTTCCAGGACTACGCGCTGTATCCGCACAAGACCTTGTTCGAGAACATGGCCTTCGGCCTGCGGCTGCGGGGTACACCCGAGGCCGAGATCCAGCGCCGGGTGATGGACGCCGCCCGCCTGCTGCACATCGATCACCTGCTCGACCGGCGGCCAGCGGCGCTGTCGGGCGGCCAACGCCAGCGGGT
>JANMXG010000214.1:0-29254 GCA_031394235.1 Betaproteobacteria bacterium | reverse complement strand
CTGGCATTGCCGTCCTGCAGCTCGATCTTGACCATGTCCTGGCTGATGTTGGACAGCGCCTCCATCAGGTAGGTGACGTTGAAGCCGACCTCGATCGAGTCGCCGGCGTAGTCGATCTCGATCTCTTCCTTGGCCTCTTCCTGCTCGGCGTTGCTGCTGGCAATGCGCAGCACACCCGGCTCGATGTTGACCCGTACGCCCTTGAACTTTTCGCTGGTCAGGATGGCGGCGCGCTGTAGGCTGGACAACAACGCGGCCCGACCCAGGATCACCGCGTTCTTGTGGTTCTTGGGGATCACCCGGTTGTAGTCGGGGAATTTGCCCTCGACCAGCTTGGTGACGAACTCCATGCCCGAGAAGTTGAAGCGCGCCTGGTTGCCGGCAAAGCGCATCTCGATGGCCGTGTCCTCGTCCTTGAGCAGGCGTTGCAGCTCCAGCACGGTCTTGCGCGGCAGGATCACCTCCTGCTTGGGCACTTCGGCCTCCAGTTGCGATTGCGCCAGGCCCAGGCGGTGGCCGTCGGTGGCCACCAGGGTCAGCTGCTTGCCCTCGGCCACGAACAAGATGCCGTTCAGGTAGTAGCGGATGTCGTGCACCGCCATCGCAAAGTGCACCTGGTTGATCAGGGTCTTGAGCGTCTTTTGCGGCACCGAGAACACCGGGCCAAAATCCACCGCCTCGTTGACCAGCGGAAAGTCATCCGCCGGCAGCGTCTGCAGCGTGAAACGGCTTTTGCCTCCGGTCAGCGTCAGCTTGTTTTGCGCCGCGGCAAGCGTCACCACCTGGTCGTTGGGCAGGCTGCGCAGGATGTCGATCAGCTTGCGCGCACCCACGGTGGTGGCGAAGTTACCCCCGTCACCGCCCAGCGTGGCCTGAGTGCGCACCTGGATCTCCAGGTCGCTGGTGGTGAACTCGATCTCGTCCCCGGTCTTCTTCATCAGCACATTGGCGAGGATGGGCAAGGTATGGCGTCGCTCAACGATGCCGGACACACTTTGCAGGGCTTCGAGCAATTTTTGTTGCGGCGCTTTTAGAACAATCATCTCTTCCTCTTAACCTGGTAGTACTTAGTAGGTGACGGGGTTTTTTGTGAACAACCCTATTTTCACCTGTCTTTTCAAGGCTTCAGAACGGGCTGAACCCTGTGCGACGCGGCGCTTGAACTTCAACGGTTACCGACAACAACTTTTGCTTTCGAGCGGGGCCTGTGGACAGGTGGGTGCTTGTTCAAAAGTTGTCCACAACGCTGTGCCTTGACAGCGGTGACCCGCGCGGGTTCGTGTTTTCAGCCTTTCAAGGTCTGTTCGAGCACATGCAGCTGCTGGTTCAGCTCACTGTCCTTGGTGCGGTCGCCGCCAATCTTGCGCACCGCATGCAGCACGGTGGTGTGGTCACGGCCGCCAAACAGCTCACCGATCTCGGGCAGGCTTTTTTGCGTCATCTCCTTGGCCAGGTACATCGCGATCTGGCGCGGCTTGGCAATGCTGGCAGGCCTCTTCTTGCTGTACATGTCAGCGATCTTGATCTTGTAGAAGTCAGCCACGGTCTTCTGGATGTTCTCGACGCTGATCTGCCGGTTCTGGATCGACAGCAGGTCTTTCAGCGCCTCGCGCGCCAGCGCGATATTGATGTCCTTGTGTGAGAAGCGGCTGTAGGCCAGCACCTTGCGCAGCGCACCTTCAAGCTCGCGCACATTAGCGCGCACGTTTTTGGCGACAAAAAACGCCACGTCCTCAGGCATCTCGGTGCCTTCAGCACGGGCTTTGGCCATCAGGATCGCAACCCGCATCTCCAGCTCGGGCGGCTCGATGGCCACCGTCAACCCGGCCTCGAAGCGGCTGGTCAGGCGGGTATCAATGTCCACCAGCCCCTTGGGGTAGGTGTCGCTGGTCATGATGATGTGGGCGCGCTTGGCCAGCAGCGCCTCGAAGGCGTTGAAAAACTCTTCCTGGGTACGCTCTTTGCCGGCGAAGAACTGCACATCGTCGATCAGCAGCAGGTCCAGGTTGTGGTACTTGGCCTTGAGCTCATCGAAGGTCTTGCGCTGGTAGTTTTTGACCACATCGCTGATGAACTGCTCGGCGTGCAGGTACAGCACCCGGGCGTCGGGTTTGTCCTTGAGCAGCGCGTTGCCCACGGCATGGATCAAGTGGGTCTTGCCCAGGCCGACGCCGCCGTAGATGAACAGTGGGTTGTACATCACGCCCGGTGCGCCTGCCACATGCAGTGCGGCGGTGCGGGCCATCTGGTTGGCGCGGCCGGCGACCAGGCTGTCGAAGGTGAGCGCGGTGTTGAGCTTGTGGCTGTTGGCTGCTGGCGGCGGGTGGTATCCGGGGTTCTGCCCGGGGTTGGCCGTGCCGGCCGCCGGGGTGCTGCCAAATCCGCCGCCGAGCCCACCGCCACCACCCACGGCGGCAGTGCGCACGCTGGCGCTGTGGCCGATGGCCTGGCCGTTGAGCAGCGCTGACGCGCGTACCGGCACATGGGCCGGCAGTGGCCGACCGGCAGGCATGGCGTCGCGCGGTGCCAACGACAATTCCAAACGCACCGGCTTGCCGGCCAGGGCGGTCAGGATTGCTTCGATGCGGGCGCTGTACTGCGACCGGATCCAGTCCAGTTTGAACCGGTTCGGCACACGCACCTGGGCCACCGCGCTGCCAGGCCCGCCATCGAGGATGTCGGCGCCCGGCAATGGCCGGATCCAGGTGTTGAATTGTTGTTCGGGCAGTTCGGTGGCGAGTTGCTCGCACGCACGCTGCCAGAGGTCTGGGCTCATTGTGGACAAGTGGTTCTTTGAGCGACTGCATTGTAGGCCTGCGGGGCCCGCCAGCCACAGTTATCCACAGCACCGGGGCGCACCTCAACCCACCTGCAAGGCCGCGGTTTGTGGTGCAAGTGTTTGACCACAAAGGTGGTTTTTGCTCTAATAGTGGGTTTCCCCAACGCGCAGGGGTTTTCTCTGCTGCGGCCGGCGTGCGCAAAGATGCGTCGCTTGGCAACCTCTGCAATGTCCGTCTGGCCGCGAATTGCCTGCAAGATAGTTTGCAGTGCGCGGCGCAAGACGCTTGATGGCGACAGTGGTTTGGCGGGGGCCTAACCTCAAGGACAAGACCATGAAGCGCACCTATCAGCCTTCCAAGACCCGCCGCGCCCGCACGCACGGCTTCCTCGTGCGCATGAAGACCCGCGGTGGCCGCGCGGTCATCGCCGCACGCCGTGCCAAGGGCCGCAAGCGCCTGTCGCTGGTCTGATACCGGCCGGGCTGCGCTGTTTGCGCTGTCAACGGTCCGGTTCGCTTGCTGTCTACGACGCCGGCTTGTGTTGTGACGCCCGCCCCGCCAGGGGCTGCTTGGGTGGTGGTGGGGCGCATCTTGCGCTCGACTGATTTTCAGTCGGTATTGGCCACAGCACCTCGGGCACGCAGCGCCCACTTTTCGTTGCACCACGTTGCCGCACGTCCCAGCTTGGCCAAGAAGCCGACCAAAAAGGCCGTTGCGCGCGAGTTATCCACAGGTGATGCACAACGTTGCCCACCGGTTGTGGATGAGTCGTTGCAACAGCCCGTAGTCGGCTGCTGGCTGGGGCTGGTGGTGCCCAAGCGACATGCCAAACGGTCTGTCACGCGCAACCTGCTCAAACGGCAAATGCGCGAGGCGATGGCCTGTCAGGCGGGCGGTTTGACACCGGGGTTGTGGGTGCTTCGGCTGAACGCGCCTTTCGACCGCAAGCTGTTCACCAGTCCGGCGTCCGATCCGTTGCGCCACACCGCACATGACGAGTTGCAGTTGTTGCTGGAACGGGCGTCGGTGCGGCGTTGAGCCGCTGATGCGCTGCTTGCGATGATGGCCGAGCCCCGAACCGTACTGGCGCTGCTGCAAGACCTGCCGCGCCGCAGCCTGACCAGTGCGGTGCGGTTCTACCGGTTTTTTCTCAAACCGTGGCTGGGCAATACCTGCCGATTCGAGCCCACTTGCTCGACCTATGCGCTCGGCGCATTGCACCGTCACGGTGCAATGGCCGGCAGTTACCTGGCTGTGCGGCGCATCCTGCGCTGCAATCCCTTGTGCGACGGCGGTTGTGATCCCGTGCCCGACGTTGCGCCACCCCTGTTCACCCGATTGCTTTCTTCGAAGACCCGCCCATGACCGACATGCGCCGCACCATCCTCTGGGTGGTGTTCTCCGTTTCGCTCTTCCTGTTATGGGATGCCTGGACCCGGCACAACGGTGGCACATCGATGTTTGCGCCCAAGCCGGCCGCGGTGGCAGCCGCAGGCGCTGCGCCAGGCAGCCTGCCTGGACCAGCGTCGACGGCCAGCCCGTCGGGTGTGCCCTTGCCATCCACGGCGGGTGCCGCGCCCAGTTCACCGGGCGCGGTGGTCATGCCGGGTGCACCGCTCGTAACCAGCGTTGCCGTGCCGGTGTCGACCGAGCAGGTCAGCCTGACGACTGACGTGGTGAAGGCCACCTTCGACGCCAAGGGCGGCGACCTGGTCCGGCTCGAATTGCTGAAATACGCCGATGCCGCTGACGACAAGCAGCCCGTGGTGTTGTTTGACCACAGCCCGAAGCGGGTGTACCTGGCGCAGACGGGCCTGGTTACCACGCAACCGGGCGTTGCGCTGCCCAACCACCTGACCGTGATGCAGGTACAGCCCGGCGAGCGTGTGCTCAAGGACGGCGCCCGTGACCTGAGCATCAGCTTCGTCTCGCCGGATTTTGGTGGCAACAAGCTGGTCAAAACCTACACCTTCACCCGGGGTGAGTACACCGCGCAGGTCACGCATGCCTTTACCAACGGGTCAAGCGCCGCGATCTCGCCGCAGCTGTACCTGCAACTCACCCGCGACGGCAACGCGCCCGCCGGTGAATCGAGTTTTTATTCCACCTTCACCGGCCCGGCGATGTACACCGAGGCCAGCAAGTTCAAGAAAATCGATTTCAAGGACATCGAAAAAGCCAAGGAAGACCACGACAAGACCAGCGACGCAGGTTGGGTGGCGATGGTGCAGCACTACTTTGCCAGCGCCTGGCTGGCGCCCGAGAAGGTGGTGCGCGAGTTTCGCACCGCCAAGGTCAGCGACAACCTCTACTCCGTCGCGATGGTGCTGCCGCTGGGCGAGGTGGCGCCGGGTGCGACCAAGACCCATGTGGCCACGCTGTTTGCCGGCCCGCAGGAAGAAAAGAAGCTCGAAGCCCTGGCGCCTGGCCTGGAACTTGTCAAGGACTACGGCTGGCTGACGATCCTGTCCAAGCCGCTGTACTGGTTGCTGGACCAGCTGCACACGCTGATCGGCAACTGGGGGTGGGCGATCGTCGCGCTGGTGGTGCTGCTGAAGATTGCGTTCTACGCACTCAATGCCCACGCCTACAAGTCGATGGCCAAGATGAAGGCTGTCAACCCCAAGGTCACCGAAATGCGCGAGCGCTTCAAGGACAATCCGCAGCAGATGCAGCAAGAAATGATGCGCATCTACCGCGAAGAAAAGGTCAACCCGCTGGGCGGCTGCCTGCCGATCTTTGTCCAGATGCCGTTTTTCATCGCGCTTTACTGGGTGCTGCTGTCCACCGTCGAGATGCGCAACGCGCCCTGGATCGGCTGGATCCATGACCTGTCTACCAAAGACCCGTTTTTCATTCTCCCGTTGTTGATGACCGCGTCCACGATGTTCCAGACCTGGCTCAACCCGACGCCACCCGATCCGGTGCAGGCCAAGATGATGTGGATCATGCCGCTGGTGTTCTCGGTGATGTTCTTCTACTTTCCGGCCGGTCTGGTGCTGTACTGGTTGACGAACAACATCCTGGGTATTGCCCAGCAGTGGTTCATCAACAAAAAGCTGGGTGTGAAGTAGGCGCCACCGCGGCTCGGCGGCTGCTGCACTGCAGCGGATATACCCGCTTGCAAGCCCGCGCACGCTCGTCCGTGACGGGCTGCACAAACCTGCCGAGGCACGCGCTGATCGGGGATTGACGCGGGACGCCATCGGCCGATGATGGGTCTCAAGGCAGCTTGCGGTTTTTGCCGCAGCGTCACCGACCACCGATCAACGCGGGGACCTCCGGCGCAGCCCAGTGCCGGCTTGGGGCGTACAAGACGGGCAGCTCACGCGAGCCACCCGGCGCTCCACCCCGCGCCAATTGCGGCACACGCGCGGCTGCGCGCGGCAGCGTTTGTCCTGCGGCAGGCCCGAGGCCCCAGGGCCGGAACCCATCGCAGACAATGCTGCGGGTGTCGCTGCACCAGCAACTGGACCCCATCGCCGCCATCGCCACCGCGCCGGGGCGGGGTGCCGTCGGCATCGTGCGGGTGTCCGGACACGGTCTGGGCAAATTGATGGTGGCGCTGTGCGGCCGTAACCTGCCGCCGCGTCAGGCCTGCTACGGACCGTTTAGCGATGCCGAGGGCCAGGCCATCGACCAGGGCCTGGCGCTGTGGTTTCCGGCCCCGCAGTCCTACACCGGCGAGGATGTGCTGGAGCTGCAGGCCCACGGTGGCCCGGTGGTGTTGCAGCTGCTGCTGGCACGCTGCCTGGCCGCCGCTGCCGAGCTTGACCGCCAAACCACCCTGCCGCGCCTGCCCGGTCTGCGGCTGGCGCAGCCGGGCGAGTTCACCCAGCGCGCCTTTCTCAACGACAAGCTGGACCTGGCCCAGGCCGAAGCCGTCGCCGACCTGATCGAAGCCAGCACTGAGGCGGCGGCGCGTTCGGCTGTGCGGTCGTTGTCGGGCGCGTTCTCCCATGAGATCGAGGCACTGCGCCAACGTACCGTGCGCCTGCGGCTGCTGGTCGAGGCGACGCTAGATTTTCCGGAGGAGGAAATCGACTTCCTGCAACAAGCCGATGCCTGTGGCCAGCTCGATGCGATCGACAGTGCGCTGGCCAGCGTGATGGCACGCGCCCGCCAGGGTGCATTGCTCCGAGAAGGCTTGCAGGTGGTGCTGGCTGGCCAGCCCAACGTCGGCAAGAGCTCCCTGCTGAACGCCTTGGCGGGCGCCGAGCTGGCGATCGTCACCGCGATCCCGGGCACCACGCGCGACAAGGTCAGCGAGACCATCCAGATCGAGGGCGTGCCGGTGCATGTGATCGACACCGCCGGGCTGCGCGGCGAGCACGAGGCGGCCGACGAGGTGGAGCGCATCGGCATGGCGCGCAGCTGGGACGCCATCACCAGGGCCGATGCGGTGATTTTCTTGCACGACCTGACACGGCGCGGCGAGGCCGACTACGAGGCGGCTGAAGCCATGATCGCAGCGCGCTTAGCCGACGCCGGCGGGGTGCAGTCAGCGCGCATCGTGCATGTGCACAACAAAGCAGACGCCGCGGCACCGGTCTTAGGTACAACTGTCGGCAGCCCGATGCCCGGCGACATCGTGTTGTCGGTCCGTACCGGCGCCGGGCTGGACGCACTGCGCCAGGCACTTTTGCAGCGTGCCGGCTGGCAGGCGGCGACCGAAGGCGTGTTCATCGCCCGCAAGCGCCACTTGCTGGCATTGCAGCGCACGGCGGCCCATTTGCAGGCCGCCCGTGACCACGCCGCGGTGGGCGACACCGCGCTCGACCTGTTTGCTGAAGAGTTGCGCCTGGCGCACGACGCCTTGAGCGAGATCACCGGTGCGTTCAGCGCCGATGACCTGCTGGGCGAGATTTTCGGCAACTTTTGCATCGGCAAATGAAAACGGTGCAGGCCAGCCTCTGAAACGCCTGCTCTGCGCCGCAATTCCCTGCCGCCAAGCAGCAGGCAGTCAAGGGCGCGTCAGCGCACCGACACCCGCTTGCGCCGCGACGCGACCATGCCGGCCACGCCCAACGCCACCAAGGCCAGCGACGCCGGCTCGGGCACGGCACCCGCATTCGCATCCAGCAACGTCGTGAACGGTGTGAAGGTTGCGCCGGCCGTGCTGAAGCTCCCCAGCAGACCGTTGCTGTCGCCAAATTGCCACAGCTGACCCGCGCCGGTGCCGGTGATGCCGGGCAAGGTGGGCAGCCCCAGCAGCTGGTCAAAATAGTTGTTGTTGGCGTCGTACACGCCGGTGAATGCCAGCAACTCGTTCAACGAGAACCGCATGTCGGTGTTGAAGTCCTCGTAGGTCAGCGAAAACGCCACATTGCTCAATCCGGGATCGGGCGCCTGGCCGTTGGTGGTGGCGTCGATCAGGAAGATCGGCGCCGCTGCCGCCGGCAGGCTGGCCGCGCAGACGAGGGCCACGGCAGCCAACGCTGCGGCCGTGCTGCGCTGTGCGGCGGCAAGAGTCGTCAAGGTGTTCATGATTTGCCTTTCAAGCTGTTGTGTCGATGAACTTACCTGGCGCCCGGGTTGGGCGTGTTCAGGTACGGGAACCCCGCCATCAGCGGCACCACAGCCTGGTCTACCGCGTCGTGCAGCTTGAACACCGTGCCGTTGGCCGCCAGCGGCACAACCGACGGATTGCACGCCGCGCCAAAGCCAAGCGCGTTGTTGTTGCCATTGGCCACGCACAGCCCGCCCATCACCGCCACCAGCGAGATGTCGACCACGTCGTCCTTGGGCCGGCGGCCGTTCGGGTAGCCCGCCAGGTCAGACCCGCCGGACAGCAGGCTGCCCACCACACCCAGCCGGTTCTGCTGGGCGAACGGCACAGCAGCCACGGCGGTGTTGAGCCGCAACTGCTCAGACGCCACCACATTGGCCGGCTGGTTGAGGTTGAACGGTGTGCCGCCCGGGCCGAGGTTGGTCTTGATACCGGTCAGGAAGGTGGAGACCAGGTCCATCCGCGGGAAGTTGGTCGGTGCAATGCTGGCATTGCCCAGGTCAGTGGCATAGACCAGGCTGATCAGCGCCGGCAGTGTCGGGTTGGTCACATAGCTGACGAACTGTCCGTCCTTGCTGGGGTGCGAGGCATTGAACTTGTCTTTGTCGCCCAGGCCGATCACGACCTCATTGACCAGGGGCATGCCCAGCCGCGACACCTGCACCCACGCGCCGCCCACGTTCACCGCCGTGCCGTGACCGGTCGGCGGGTTGGGGTTGACGAGCTGGCTCTGGCGCACGCTGGCGCTGGTCCAGCCGCCGATCACCGTTTCGCTGCCCTGGGTCAGGCAAGCTTTGGGCACTTCCAACGCCAGGGTGGTGACGTTCTTGTCCTGGATCGAGTTGGCGGCTGCCGCGTTGATCAGCGTGGGGTCGGTGATCACGCCCAGCGGTGCATTCACCAGGTCGAAGATCGGGCCCAGATTGACCGCAAACGCCTCTTGACGCTGACCGACAAACACCCGGCCTGGCTGGTTGCAGCCGGGGATGGTGATGCTGTAGACGTGCTTGGCAGCATAGGTGTCGTACGCGGCCTTGTTGCCCAGCGTCTTGGTGCCAATGTAGTCGACAGGTTTGTCGAACACGGCTGTCTGGGCGCCGCCGTTGCTGCCGGTGACGGCGGCTGCGGTGCCAGAGCGGCGGTCGCCGCGCACGACAGTCAGGCTGTACTGCTCGTTGACATTGAGCGCCGCGTCGTTGGGCGCGCTGACACCACCGGCCTGGGTCAGCGGGATGCCGATCATCTGGTTGCCAATGGGCAGCTTTATGTTCTTGAAGTTGTTCTTGAACTGGAACTGGAAGGTGATGTCTTCTTTGGCGTCACCGTTGTTGTCGATGTGGATCTCGTACAACGCGTTCGCGTCCATCTTGAAATAGTTGGGTCCGCCGTAGGGGTCTTGCAGCGGCTGGTAGTTGGCGATCAGCGTCACATAGTCGCCGCGGCCGGTTTCGTAGCTGTTGAACAGGTAGAAGTCGGTGCCGTCGGTCTTGGGCATGGCGGCAATGCTGGGCGCTTCGCGGTGGCTCGACGCCATCACTGGGCCGGCAGCCAGTGTGGCCAGGATTGCGGCGCAGACAGCGGTAACGGCGCCCAGGGCGGGGGGCAGGGTCAACGACGCCAGACGTGACGCGGCAACGGTAGGCAAATTCATGGCAGTTCCTCAGGGTGGGTGTTGTCGACTGACGCACCTCGGTTGAGCGCGCCGCTCAGCGCCCGAACTAGGCGCTGATAGGCAGCCTTACGCAGACGCCGAAATTTGGATGTGGCGCGACAGCGGTTTACACCCCCCCGGATCAGGGGGGGTGGCTGTCAATCCGAACGGCAAGCTGCCGATGCCCCAGCCCAATCACCCCATCGGCACGCGCATGGCGGCCCGGCAAGCCGTCAAGCGGGTTCAGCCGCGCAGCAATTTGGCCTCGGCCAGCGCCAGCGCCTCGGGCAGCCCCGACAGCACCAGCGTGTCGCCACCGGCCAGCAGCAGGGTGTCATCGGCCGCCACCACCCGGCCGCCGGCCAGCCGCAGCGACGCCACCTGCACACCCATGGCGTGCAGCGCCTGGTCGGCCAGTGGCCTGCCCAGGCAGGCCGCTGCCATCGGCAGCGTGACGCTCGCCAGGCGGGCCTGCTGCAACTCTTCGACCGTGTCGTCGTCCTGGCCGTGGAAGTAGCCACGCAGCAGGCTGTAGCGCGCGTCGCGCGCATCGCGGGTCAGGCGGATGACCCGCCGCATCGGCACGCCCACCAGGGCCAGCGCTTGTGCGGCCAGCATCAGCGAGCCCTCGATCGCCTCCGGCACCACTTCGGTGGCGCCGGCGTCACGCAGGCGCTCGATATCGCGGTCGTCCAGCGTGCGCACGATCACCGGCACCCTGGGGGCGTGCGCCAGCACCAGTTGCAGGATCTTCAACGCCGACGGCGTGTCGTGGTAGCTCACCACCACCGCGCTGGCCCGCGCCAGGCCGGCGGCCATCAGGCTTTGCAGCCGGGCAGCGTCGCCGAACACCACGCTTTGGCCAGCGGCCGCGGCCTGCCGCACCCGGTCCGGGTCCAGGTCCAGCGCGATATAGGGGATGGCCTCCTGCGCCAGCATGCGCGACAGGTTTTGCCCGCTGCGGCCGTAGCCGGCGATGATCACATGGGCTTCGGTCTTGATCGCTTTCTTGGCGATGGTGGTCACCTGCAGCGACTGCAGCAGCCACTCGCTGGCTGAGAGCTTCATCACGATCCGGTTGGCATACATCACCCAGAACGGCGACGCCAGCATCGAGATCACCATGCAGGCCAGCACCGGGCTGACCCAGCGCGGGCTGACCAGGCCCTGGTCGGCGCCCAGCGTCAGCAGCACAAAACCGAACTCGCCGGCCTGCGCCAGGTACAGCCCGGTGCGTATCGCCACGCCGGGCGTGGCCCGGAACGCCCGCGCCAGACCGGCCACCAGCACCGCCTTGGCCAGCACCGGCAGTGCGCTGAGCAGCAGCACCAGCAACCAGTGCTCGATCACCGGCCGCCAGTCCAGCTTCATGCCGATGGTGATGAAAAAAAGCCCCAGCAGCACGTCGTGAAACGGTCGGATGTCGGTTTCGACCTGGTGCTTGAATTCGGTCTCGGCCACCAGCATGCCGGCCACAAAAGCGCCCAGCGCCAGCGACAGCCCGGCATGCTCGGTCAGCCAGGCCAGGCCCAGCGTGACCAGCAACAGGTTCAGCACAAACAGCTCTTCACTTTTGCGCCGCGCCACCAAGGTCAGCCACCAGCGCATCACGCGCTGGCCGCCCACCAGCAGCAAGGTCAGCAGCACGGTCGCCTTGATCAGTGCCAGCGCCAGTGCGCGCGCCATGTTCTCGCCGCTGTCACCCAGCGCCGGGATCAGCACCAGCAGCGGCACCACCGCCAGGTCCTGGAACAGCAGCACGCCCATGACCCGCTTGCCGTGCTCACTTTCCAGCTCCAGCCGCTCGGCCATCAGCTTGACGACGATGGCCGTCGACGACATCGCCATCGCCGACCCCAGCACCACCGCGCCCTGCCAGCCCAAGCCCCATTGCACCCCGGCCCAGCCAAAGCCCAGCGCCAGCAGCGCATTGCCCGCCACCGCGCCCAGCACCGTCAGCAGCACCTGCGACAGCCCCAGCCCGAACACCAGCGTGCGCATGCTGCGCAGCTTGGGCAGGTTGAACTCCAGCCCGATCACGAACATCAGGAACACCACGCCAAACTCGGCCAGGTATTTGACGCCGGCGGTGTCCTTGGCCAGCGCCAGCGCGTTCGGGCCGATCAGCACACCCACGGCCAGGTAGCCCAGCATCGGCGGCAGCCGCAACATGCGGCAAGCCACCACGCCCAGGACTGCGGCGACAAGGTAGAGCAGGACGAGTTCTAGGGTGGTGGCCATGCCGTGGAGAGGGGGTCGCTTGCGGGCCTGTGCAGCCTGGGCGCACCTAGAATCAGGCGCGCCGTTCCCGGGATGCTAAGGCAGGCCACCACGGCGGGCCGGTATCCGCTGCCTGGCGCGGCCCGCGCCGCCGCCCACCTCGCCGAGATTGATGCCGCTGCCAATTTCACCCCCCAGGCCCCACCAAAAATCCCCCAACCCGGCCCGCGACCGCCCCTCAATGCCCAAGCCACCGCCCTTCAATCCCGATCGCGCGCTGCAGCTCGCCGCCCAGACCTTCGAGATCGAAGCGCGGGCGTTGCTGGGCCTGGCCGCGCGCCAGGGCGATGGGTTTGCCGGTGCGGTAGCCGCCATGCTGGCTTGTCACGGCAGAGTGATCGTGATGGGCATGGGCAAGAGTGGCCATGTCGGACGCAAGATCGCGGCCACGCTGGCGTCCACCGGCACGCCGGCGTTTTTTGTGCACCCGGCCGAAGCCAGCCACGGCGATTTGGGCATGGTGCAGCCGGGCGATGTGGTGCTGGCCATCTCCAACAGCGGCGAGAGCGAGGAGCTGTCCGCGATCGTGCCGGCCCTGCGCCGGCTGGGCACCACGCTGGTGGCGATGACCGGCCGACCGGACTCCGCGCTGGCGCGCCACGCCGACCAGGTGATCAGCAGCGCGGTGGACCAGGAGGCCTGCCCGCTCAACCTGGCGCCTACCGCCAGCACCACCGCACAAATGGCGCTGGGCGACGCGTTGGCCGTGGCACTGCTGGACGCGCGCGGTTTCAAGGAAGAAGACTTCGCCCGCTCGCACCCGGGCGGCGCGCTGGGCCGGAAGTTGCTGGTGCATGTGGCCGATCTGATGGTGCAAGGTGACGCGCTGCCGCGCGTGACCGCAGACACCCCGGCGATCGACATGATGCGCACGATGTCGGCCAAGGGGCTGGGCGCGGCGCTGGTGGTGGACGGTCAAGGCCGGTTGTTGGGCATCTTCACTGATGGCGACCTGCGCCGCCAGGTCGAGCGCGGCGCCGATTTGCGGATGCTGACCGCCGGCAGCGTGATGCACTCCAATCCGCGCACCGTGCGCGACGACGCGCTGGCGGTGGCCGCCGCCGAGCTGATGGAGCTGCACCGCATCACCTCGGTGGCGGTGCTGGCGGCTGATGACACGCTGGTGGGCATGCTCGGCATCGGCGATCTGATGCGTGCCAAAGTGGTCTGACGCTATGGCTGCGCTGCGCTTTCCACCCGAGCTGCTGCTGCGCGCCCAGGGCATCGGCCTGGGCATGAAGGCCGCGATCTTCGATGTCGACGGCGTGCTCACCGACGGCCGGCTGTTCATCGGCGAGGCGGGCGAAGTGTTCAAGGCTTTTCACGTGTTGGACGGCCACGGCCTCAAATTGCTGGCCCAGGCCGGTATCACGCCGATCATCATCACCGGCCGCGATTCGGCCGCGGTGCGGCGCCGCATCAGCGATCTCGGTTTGATACACGCCTTTTTTGGTGTCAGCGACAAGCTTGCGCTGGCCAGCACCGTGTTGGCCGAGCAGGGTATTGGCTGGGGCGATCTGGCGGTGATCGGCGACGACTGGCCCGACCTGCCGCTGCTGGCGCGGGCGGGTTTTGCCTGCGCGCCGGCCAACGCCCACGCCGAGGCCCGGGCGCTGGCGCACCATGTCACCGCAGCGGCGGGCGGCGCGGGCGCGGCGCGCGAATTCTGTGATCTGCTGCTGATGGCCTGCGGTCGCTACGAAGCGATGTTGCAGGCCTGCCTGCAAGCCGGGCCCGGCACGCTCGACGCTTGCTGACGCCGCCTGTGTCAATCAACGCCGTCACCACGCCGCGCGCCTTGCACCTTCCCGGCCTGCCCGAGGTGTCGGTGCAGATCGGCGGCATTGCGTCCGATTCGACGCTGGACCCGATTGCCGAGGTGGCAACCGCGCCCCGCCCGGCGCCGGCGCTGGGTTTTCGGCTGCGCCAGGCGCTGTCGTCATACCTGCCGTTGGGGCTGATGGCGCTGCTCGCGCTGTCCACCGGCTGGCTGGTCAAGCACACCCCGCAATCACCGTCACCGGCGGCCACTGGCGCCGTGCGCCAGGACCC
This sequence comes from Betaproteobacteria bacterium, assembly GCA_031394235.1. GTDB lineage: Bacteria > Pseudomonadota > Gammaproteobacteria > Burkholderiales > Burkholderiaceae_C > Pseudaquabacterium. The sequence continues at coordinate 14,982 of JANMXG010000214.1, read as the reverse complement.
GGACTACACCATGACCGGTTTTTCGATCGTGCGTTTTGGCCCAGACGGCCGCGAAGTGCTGCGCATCGCTGGCAATGTGCTGCGCCACTACCCCGCCACTGACCAGCTCGACATCGACGGCGTGCGCATCCACGCCACCGCACCCGACGGCCGCGTCACCGACGCCACGGCGCGCCGGGCTCTGGCCAATGGCGACGGCAGCGAGGTGCAGCTGCTCGGCGGGGCGCGGGTGGTCAGCCAGATCGATGGCAGCGACTCGCTGGAGATGCGGGGCGAGTTTTTGCACGCCTTCCTGCGTTTCGAGCGGCTGCGCTCCCATTTGCCGGTGCAGGTGCGGCGGGGTGGCACCGAAACCCGGGCCGGTGGCCTGGACTACAACCACCTGGACCGCCAGCTGCAGTTTCTCGGCCCGGTGCGCACGACAGTGATGCCCGGGCCGCGGCCGGTCAGCACGGCCGGCCCCTTGGCCCAACCGAAGGCGCCGCGCTGATGTGCCCGAACGGTCGCCGGCACGGCAACAACCTGTCCACCACCCGCGCGGAGCCTGCCTGATGTCAACCCAGCCCCCTCTGGTTTTCATCACGGGTGCCTCCAGCGGCCTGGGCCAGGCCTTGGCCCTGCGCTATTACCGGGACGGCTGGTCGCTGGCGCTGGTGGCGCGGCGCGCCGACGGGTTGCGCCTGTGGGTCGCCGCCCAAGGCCTGACGCCGTCACGGGTGTCGGTCTACGGCGCAGACGTGCGCGATGTGGCCGCCATTACCGCCGTCGGCAGAGCATGCATCGCGGCCCAAGGCCTGCCCGACGTGGTGATCGCCAACGCCGGCATCAGCGTGGGCATGGACACCGCGCAGGCCGAGGACCTGGAGGTCATGCGCGCCACTTTCGAGACCAACGTGCTCGGCACAGCCGCCAGCTTCCAGCCCTTTGTCGCGGCCATGTGCCTGCGCGGTAGCGGCGCGTTGGTGGGCATTGCCAGTGTGGCCGGCATCCGCGGCCTCCCCGGTCACGGTGCCTATTGCGCCAGCAAGGCCGCGGTGATCAGCTACTGCGAAAGCCTGCGCGGCGAATGCCGGCCGTTTGGCGTCAAAGTGGTGACGATCGCGCCCGGCTACATCGACACGCCGCTGACCCGTGGCAACCGCTACAGCATGCCGTTTTTGCTGAGCGCCGATACCTTCGCCGACCGCGCATCCCGTTGTATCGCTGCCGGCCGCCGGTTTCAGGTGATCCCGTGGCAGATGGGCGTGGTGGCGTCGCTGATGCGGCTGCTGCCCAACATGCTGTTCGACCGGCTGTTTGCCGGCCGTGCACGCAAGCGCCGGCAAAACGAATAGGCTTGCGGCTGTCTGCGTGTCAATCGGAGGTTGGACCGCCCATGAAAAAAGGCGCCGCAAGGCGCCTTTTCACTGGGCTGGTGCGCCCGGCAGGTCAGTAGCCTTGGCTACCACCACCGCCGTAACCGCCGCCACCACCACCGCTGCCGCCGCCACGGGGGCCGCCGCGACCGGTGCCGTACGGGCTGCGACCACCGCCACCGCCCGCGCCGCCGCCGGCACCACCGCCGTAGCCACCGCCACCGCTGCGGCCACCGCCACCACCGCCGTAGCCGCCGCCACCACCGCCGGTGCCACCGCCGCCGCCGTAGCCGCCACCGCCACCACTGCTGCCGCCACCACCGTAGCCGCCGCCACCGCCGCTACGGCCACCGCCGCCACCGCCGTAGCCGCCACCGCCACCACCGTAGCCACCACCACCACCGCCACCCGGACGCTCTTCGCGCGGGCGGGCTTCATTGACAACGATCGCCCGGCCTTCGAGGGGTTGGCCGTTCATGCCGTTCATGGCGGCTTGCGCCTCGGCGTCAGACGCCATTTCGACGAAGCCGAAACCCTTGGAACGTCCGGTCTCGCGGTCCATCATCACCTTGGCAGACGTCACGGTACCGAATTGGCCGAACGATTGCTGCAAGGACTCGTCACGCACCGAGTACGCGAGGTTGCCGACGTAAAGCTTGTTTCCCATGGCGGGAAGCTCCTTCTGAAGAAAAGAAAACCATGTGGAGCTTCAACCCAGCGTGAAACACTCAAGCTACAGGCGCCGTCTCCAGACACGGGCCGGAAGCGCTCACGCTCCCTGATGAATATTATGGTGGCAAATCGAGTGCCGCCACCAGTGCACAGGAACCGGGGCAAACCCGCAACTATCATGAGTGTTGTCATGCGGGTACAACCTAGCACCCATGGGGCTTTGCCCGCGGTCAATTCGGTGCTCCAGAGCATCGAATCGGTGCGCAATGCGCCGGCGCTGTACCTGTTGATGCTGGCGCTGGCCGGATCGGGCCTGTTGCTGACGCTGGCCCAGGGCGCGCTGGCGCGGCAAGCCGGCGTGGTTGGGGCGCTGTGGGCCGGGGGCGCGTTTTTCGTGCTGTTTTACGGCAGCAACGCTGCCGGGCTGGTGCTGATGGACGAAGCCCTGGGCCGGCCGGGACGCCATCCGGCCGATGCCTTGCGCGACGCGCTGTACCTGGCCCACCGGCTGCTCGCCGTGGTGTTGTGCGTGCTGGCTGCGGCCGTGCTGCTGGTCGGTGCCGTGCTGGCGCTGCTCTGGGCCAGTCGGCTGTCGGTCATCGGCCCGGCGCTGTTGGGCCTGGCCGTGCCGCTGGCGGTGCCGGCGATCGGCCTGCTGGCGCTGGCCATGGTGACGCTGGTCGGGCCGCTGGCAGCGCCGGCGGTGTGGTCGGGCCTGGGGGTGCGTGCGGTGCTGGTGTTGCTGGTTCGCCAGGTGCGGCGGCGGTTTGCCCACGCGGTGCTGCTGTCGGCAGCGGTCAGCCTGTTGAGCGCCGCTGTGGCCGGGCTGGTGAGCTTTGTGGTGCTGGCCGGTGGCCGTGCGGTGCAGGCGTTGGCCGTGCTGGTCGCCGGCATCGACCTCGTGCCCGACCCCTTCATGGCGGCGTTGTTCGGCCAGGGCTTCAAGCAAGCGCCCGGTGCGCCGGCGCTGTCGGCCCACACGTCGGCGGCGTTGACCGGTGCCGGGGTAGTGTTTGCGCTCGGTCTGGTGGTGCCGGGCGCGGTGTACCTTCGTGGCCTTTGTGAATTGTTTCTGGCGCTTCAGGGGCTCGACGCCGACGCCGACGCCGACAAAGCGCTGGCGCCGGACGCCGCTCTGCCCTCCACCCCGACTTGATCGCAACGATGACCAGTACCTCGATGGACCTGTTCAAGCCGCTGATCGCGCTGCTGGCGATCGTCAACCCGATCGGCGTTGTGCCGTTCTTTCTGGCCTTCACCCAGGGCCTGAGCCGCACCGAACGCCAGCGCACGCTGCGCGTCAGTGCGTTTTCGGCCTTTTGCGTGATCGCCATCAGCGGCCTGGCGGGGCTGAAGATCATCGGATTTTTCGGCATTTCAATCGCCTCGTTCCAGGTTGGCGGGGGCATGTTGCTGCTGATGTCGTCGCTGCACATGCTCAATGCCCAGCCGGCCGAGAGTGGCAAGGACGACCTGGTCGAGGGCCAGAGCAAGGCCGATGTCGGCCTGAGCGTGGCGGTGGTGCCGCTGACGATCCCGCTGCTGACCGGCCCGGCCACCATCTCGACCGTGGTGATCTATGCCGAGAAGACCCAAACCTTTTTGCAGCACGCCGTACTGGTCGGCTACGGCGTCGTGATCGGCCTGGCCACCTATGCCGCTTTTGCCGCGTCCGGCCGCATCGCGCGGGTGCTGGGCCGCACCGGCATCAACGTGATGACCCGACTGATGGGCCTGATCCTGGCGGCCATGGCGGTGGAGTTGTTGGCCGACGGCCTGGTCAAGTTGTTTCCTATCCTGGCCAGCCCAACGCTGCGCTGACCGACTGGCATGGCAACCGAAGCAAAGATGCGCGATACGCAAACGATCTACGACCACATCATCGTTGGCGCCGGCACCGCCGGCTGCCTGCTGGCCAACCGGTTGTCGGCCGACCCGGCCAAGCGGGTGCTGCTGATCGAGGCCGGCGGCAATGACGACTACCTCTGGGTCCACATTCCGGTGGGCTACCTGTACTGCATCGGCAACCCACGCACCGACTGGCTGTACTTCACCGAGCCCGACGCCGGCCTGAACGGCCGCAAGCTGCGCTATCCGCGGGGCAAGGTGCTGGGCGGCTGCAGCAGCATCAACGGCATGATCTACATGCGCGGCCAGCAACGGGATTACGACGGCTGGGCTGCAGCCGCGGGCGATGCACGCTGGCGCTGGGACGACTGCCTGCGCTACTTCAAGCAACACGAAGACCACTGGCGTGGCGGCGACGCCCACCATGCCGCACCCGGTTTCGACGCCACCGGCGCGCGCGCGGGCGGTGAATGGCGGGTCGACCAGCAGCGCCTGTCCTGGGAGATCCTGGACGCTTTTTCGGCCGCGGCCCAAGAGGCCGGCATCCCGGCCACCGCAGATTTCAACCGCGGCAACAACGAGGGCGTGGGCTATTTCGAGGTCAACCAGCGCGGCGGTGTGCGCTGGAACGCCACCAAGGCGTTTTTGCGTCCAGTGCAGCAGCGCGACAACCTGCAGGTCTGGACCGGTGCCCAGGTCACCCGATTGATCACGGCGCGCGACGACCGCGGCCTGCACGTGACCGGGGTCGAGGTGCGGCCCGAGGGCCATGACCACAACCGAGGCGCACCGCTGGTAGCACGGCTGCGCGCCGGTGGTGAACTGGTGATGGCGGCAGGGGCCATTGGCACGCCGCAGGTCCTGCAGTTGTCCGGCATCGGGCCGGGCGCGCTGCTGCAGCGCCACGGCATCAGCGTGCAGCATGATCTGGCCGGTGTCGGCGAGAACCTGCAAGACCATTTGCAGATCCGCTCGGTGTTCGAGGTGCAGGGCGTCAAGACGCTCAACACCATGGCCAACTCGCTCTGGGGCAAGGGCCTGATCGGGCTGGAATACCTGCTGCGCCGCAGCGGGCCGATGAGCATGGCGCCGTCGCAGCTGGGCTGCTTCACCAAGTCGTCGCCCGAGCTGGCCTGGCCCGACCTGCAGTACCACGTGCAGCCGCTGTCGCTGGACGCTTTTGGCGAGCCGCTGCACCGTGTCGATGCCTTCACCGCCAGTGTCTGCAACCTCAACCCCACGTCGCGCGGCCAGGTGCAGATCCGCTCGCCCCGGCCCGAGGACGCACCGGCGATCCAGGCCAATTACCTGTCGACCGAGCGCGACCGGCGCATCGCCGCCGAGTCGCTCCGCCTGACGCGTCGCATTGCCGCCCAGCCGGCGCTGGCCAAATACCGGCCGCGCGAGGTCAAGCCGGGGGTGCAGTTCCAGACCGACGACGAGCTGGCGCGGCTGGCCGGTGACATCGGCACCACGATTTTTCACCCGGTCGGCACCTGCAAGATGGGCCGGGCCGATGACCCGACCGCGGTGGTGGACAGTGAGTTGCGGGTCTTTGGGGTGGCCGGCCTGCGCATTGCCGACGCCAGCGTGATGCCCAGCATCACCAGCGGCAACACCAATTCGCCCACGTTGATGATTGCCGAGCGGGCGGCCGAATGGCTGCGCCAGGGCCCAGGCTGAGGCTGGACCGCCGGCGTCAGGCTGCATCCCGCGGTCGGCGACCAGGGTGTGGCGAAGCGGATGAAACGGCGGGTTATCCCGACATGACGGTCGCCAGGCCACTGCCTACAGTTCCCCGACCGGGTCAGCGTGGGTGTCAACCCGCGCCGGCCCTGGGGGCCGAGGAGACATCAAAGCATCAGAAGAAGCAGTCGGGCGACTGATCGGGCGCGTGATCTCGATCACAGCACTGCCCGGCAGAGTCGGCACGGTGGCGCCAGACGTAGCGGTCTGGCGCTATTTTTTTGTCTGCAGGTTGGCCTGTCGGCCGGGTCGGGCCGGCAGAAATGCAGGCACTCCGCCCGTTGACTCTGGCTTTGGCGCGCGGCGCGCCGGCGTAGTCTGAGGGCCTGTCCGTCTACCCAGCCTGGCTGCCCTGTCAGCCGCCACCACCATGTCCGTCGACCCGCAACTGCGCACGCTTGATATCGATATACCCGCCAAGCCCGATGCGCTGGTCAAGTTGTCGCTGCTTCTGGCCGAAGACAACGTGAACCAGTTCGCGATCGCCTCCCTGATCGAAAACGACATGGCGCTGGCCGCCTCGGTGATGAAGGCCGTCAACTCGTCGTTGTACGGACTGGCCGGACGGGTGCAGAGCGTGCAACAGGCGATCACCTACCTGGGCGCGCGGGAGGTCTCGGGCATCACCTTCGAGATGGGCTTGCGCGCGGCGTTTCCACCGGCGCCCGAGCTGGAGCCGATCTGGCAGCGCGCTTCGCAGCGGGGCCTGTTGATGGGGCGCCTGGCGCAATCGCTCGGCCAGGACGCCTGGGCGGCCCATTCCGCAGGGCTGTTTGAAGAGTGTGGCAAGGCGGTGCTGTTCCGCCACGCCAGCGGTCACTACCGGTCGATGATGCGCGCCGCGTCCAACGATGCCGAGCTGTGCCAGCTCGAGCACACCGGCTTCGGCGTCAGCCACGACGCACTGGGCGCCGCACTGTGCGAGAGCTGGGGCCTGGGGCCGGCAGCCGTGGCCAGCGTGCGCCACCATGTCACGGCGCAGGGCTTGCTGGAGTTGAGGCTGCCACCGGCCAAGCGGGGCGTGCTGGCCCTGTCGGTGATCGCTGCGACCATGATGCATGAGCCGCAGGCGCTGGACACGGTGGTGCCGGTGATCGCGCCGCAGGCCGAGCTCGATCCCACGCTGGCCCTGCGCGCGGTGCGCCGCCTGGTCGAGCAACTCCAGGAAGACTCCGCCCACGGGCGGGCCTGATTCGGACACAGGGCCCGCCTGCGCGGGCAGCGTGCCTACGAAGGGCCAATCCCTCTGTGGTGCGGCCTGAGTCGGACACCCAGCCCGCCTTGTCGGGCGTGGCCGCGCCTGCGTCGCGTCAACCCTGTACTCGAAACCCCGATGGGCAGCCTGCCCACGGGCGGATACCCTTCGCGGCCAAGCTGTTGTTGCCGAGAAAGGGCCCGTCATGCGTCACACCCCCGTAGATCCGTCCAAGCTGGCGCTGCAGCGCCTCTACCACTGGGAGCAGTCAACGCCGACCCAGGTGGTGCTGACCCAACCGATGGGCGGTGGTGCGGTCAGCACGTTCACCTGGGCCCAGGTGATGGACGGCTCGCGCCGCATGGCCGCGCACCTCAAGGCGCAGGGCTTGCAGCCGGGCGAGCGGGTGGCGTTGATCTCCAAGAACACCGCCTGGTGGTTGATGGCCGACTTTGCGATCTGGCTGGCTGGTGGGGTGTCGGTGCCGCTGTACCCGACGCTGGCGGCCGACACCATCCGCCAGATCCTGACGCACAGTGAGGCGCGCTGGCTGTTCATCGGCAAGCTCGACGGCTGGGCCGGCATGCGGCCGGGCGTGGAGGCGGCGGTCAAGACCGGCTTGGCTTGCATCCGCATGCCGCTGGCCTCGCCACTGGCCGAAATGCCGGCCGGCACCGACGACTGGGAGGCGATTGCCGCCCGCACGCCGCCTTTGGCGGGCAACCCGGTGCGTGACGGCGACGAGCTGGCCACCATCATGTACACCTCGGGCACCACCGGCGCGCCCAAGGGCGTGATGCACAGCTTCGGCACTTTTGCCTGGTCGATCGAGGCTGGCCTGAAACGTCTCGTGGTCAATCAGGACACACGGATGCTGAGCTACCTGCCGCTGTCGCATGTGGCCGAACGAACCTTGGTCGAGCACGGCATGTTGGCCACCAGCATGCAGGTGTTTTTTGCCGACAGCCTGGAGACATTCACCCAGGATTTGCAGCGGGCGCGGCCCACCGCGTTTTTCTCGGTGCCTCGTCTGTGGGTCAAGTTTCAGCAGGGTGTGGCCAGCAAGATGCCGCCGGCCAAGCTGGACCGGCTGCTCAAGATCCCGATCGTGCGTGGCATCGTGCGCAAGAAGATCCTGGGTGCGCTGGGGCTGGACCAGTGCGAGTTTGCCGCCGGTGGCGCCGCGCCCATGCCGCCTGCGCTGCTGAACTGGTACGCCCGGCTCGGCCTGCCGATCGTCGAGGTCTACGGCATGACCGAGAACTGCGGCGTCTCGCACGCCACCCTGCCCGGCGTGCAGCGCCCGGGCACAGTGGGCCCGGCCTATGACGGCGTGGCCTGCAAGATCGACCCGGCCAACGGCGAGATCCTGGTCAAGAGCGAAGGCCTGATGCTGGGCTACTACAAAGAGCCCGAGCTGACCCGCGAGGCCTTCACGCCCGACGGCTGGCTGCACACCGGCGACAAAGGCTCGATCGACGCCGAGGGCAACCTCAAGATCACCGGTCGGGTGAAGGACCTGTTCAAGACCAGCAAGGGCAAGTACGTCGCGCCCGCGCCGATCGAGGACAAGCTGGTGATGCACGGCGCGGTCGAGGCTTGCTGCGTGACCGGCGCCAACCTGGGCCAGCCGCTGGCCGTGGTGATGCTCAATGCCGACGCCATCGCCAGCACGCGGGATGCGGCCGGGCGCGACGCGCTGGTGGACTCGCTGGGTGCCCACCTCAAGGCGATCAACGGCGGGCTGGACCCGCATGAACGGCTGGACTGCCTGATCGTCGTCACCGAGCCCTGGACGGTGGACAACGGCTTCATCACGCCCACCTTCAAGGTCAAGCGCAACCGGGTCGAAGAGATCTACGGCGCGCGCTATGCGGACTGGGAAGGCTCACGCAAGCCAGTGGTCTGGGCCGACCGCTAAATTTGGGCTCACCGGCCAGCTGCTTGCCGGTGGCCGGTGCCGGCGACCGGCGGTCAGGTCTTCAATCGACCTTGGCGCCCGATGCCTTGACGACGGCGGCCCATTTCTGGGTCTCGGCGGCGATGAAGCTGGTGAACGCCGCGCTGCTCATGCCGCCAGGGATTGCGCCTTGGGACTGCAGGCGCTCTTTCAGTGCCGGGCTGAGCAGCGCCTTGGCGGTTTCTTGCTGCAGCCGGGTCACCACGTCCGCTGGCGTGCCGGCCGGCGCCATCAGGCCAAACCAGGAACTGGCCTCGTAACCCTTGAGCGCCGGGCCGCCGGCCTCGGCGATGGTGGGCAGGTCGGGCAGCGCGGCAGACCGGCTGGCGCTGGTCACGGCCAGCGCCTTGAGCTTGCCGGCCTTGATCTGCGGCAGCGCCGACGGCAGGTTGTCGAACATCAGGTCCACGCTGCCGCCGATCAGGTCGATCAGCGCCGGGCCCGAGCCGCGGTACGGAAAGTGCACCATGTAGCTGCCGGTCATGCTCTTGAACAGCTCGCCGGCAAGGTGGATCGAGGTGCCGTTGCCCGAGCTGGCCATGTTGAACTTGCCCGGATTGGCCTTGGCCGCGCGCACCAGGTCGGTTACCGAGTTGATGTTGTACTTCTGTGCAAAGGCCGGGTTCAGCACCAGCACATTGGGTACGCCGGCCATCTGCGTGATGGGCGCGAAGTCCTTGACCGGGTCAAACGGCATCTTGGGGTAGAGCGCAGCGTTGATCGCGTGGGTGCCCACCGTGCCCATCAACAGGGTGGTGCCGTCGGGCACGGATTTGGCCACCTCATTGGCGCCGGAGTTGCCACCCGCGCCGGGTTTGTTGTCCACCACAAAGGGCTGGCCAAAAGCCTTTTGCAACTCGGGCGCGAGCGAGCGGGCCAGGATGTCGGTGGTGCCGCCAGCCGCAAACGGCACCACGATGCGCACCGCCTTGGTGGGCCAGGCGGTTTGTGCGTTGGCCAGGGCTGGCAGCAGCAGGGCGGCCGGGGCCAGCAAGGCCGCGCTGGCGGCCAGCGCTAAACGGGGGGCAAGGCGGGTGAATCGGCGGCGTTGGGGGGTCATGGGCAGGCGTCTCCGGGGTCGCAGGTCGAGGGTCAGGGCAGCCTGCGGTTCGCCGCCGCTGCACCCTGAGGTCAGACGCTAGTGTGCACCGACCGGGCGGCCGTCCAGCGACGGCCCGGGGCCGGTGTCGGCCTGCAGCCTGACCCGGCCGTCCTGCCAGGCGCGCTCGAAATCGGACTCGACAGCGCGCAGCGCGTCCGGTCGATCGGCCGTGCAGCTGGTGATGCCCACCGCGCGGTGGCGGCCCTGGCCCTTGGCGGTGTAGAGCGCCATGTCGGCCAGGTTGATCGCCTGCTCTGGCGACAAGGGCACCCGGCCAGGCGGCAACGGGAACACCGCATGGCCGATTGAGACGGTGGCGCGCAGTCCGGACGGGGCGTCGCCGCCGGCCCCGGCCGGGCCGGCACCGGGAAGGGGGTCCGCCGCCGGGCCGGCCTCGGCCGGGTGCGCTGGCGTCAGCGGGGCGGCCGTCGGGCGGGACTGCGCCAGTGCCACCGGCGTGCCCGACACCGCCAGCAGCAGCTGGCGCGCCAGGGCGTTGGCGTCGGACGGCGACAGGCCCGGCGAATGCACCAGAAACTCTTCGCCACCCCAGCGCGCTACCATGTCCTGCGGCCGCACGGCGCTGGCAATGCGGCGCGCCACCTCGGCCAGCACCTGGTCGCCCACCGCATGGCCGTGGCCGTCGTTGATCTGCTTGAAGTGGTCGATGTCGATCATCAGCAGCGCGCCGGCAAAACCGCCTGGCTCGGCGCCGGCCGCGCGCAGCAGCGCCTGGGCGTGGCGGCGGCTGGTGGTGCCGGTGAGTGCGTCGCGCTCGCTCTGCACCCGCAGACGGGCCTGGTTGGTTTCGAGCTTGCGGCGGGTTTCACGCACCCGGCGCACCAGCAGCAGCATCAGCACCGCGGCCAGCGCCAGCACGCCGCCGGCAGTGGCCCATAGCCGCTGGTTGAGCTGCTGGTTGCTCACGGCGGCGGTGGTCAGCGCGTTGTCGCGTTCGAGCAGCAGGATGCTGCGCTGCTGGGCCTCACGGTCGAAGCGGGTGCGCAATTCGGCCAGGGCGGCGTCGCGGTTGGCGGCGATCAGCCGGTCGGCCAATGCACGCTCGCGGTGGTGCATTTCCAGCGCGCCTTTGAGGTCACCGGCGGCGGCCAGCGCGTCGCTGAATTCGCGCAACGAGGTCAGCTGCCGGCCGTTGGCGCCAGCCTCGGCCCAGACCGATTGCAGCACCTCAAAATCACGCCGTGCCTCGGCCACGTGGCCCAGGGCCGCGCGGGCGAGCACGGCGTTGTGCAGCAATGCGTTGCGTACCGGCCCGGGGGGGCCGACGCCCAGCGCGGCCAGGCCTTGCCGGGCGGTCTGCAGCGCCGCTGCGGGCTGGCCGGACTTGACGGCATGGTCGCTGAGGTTGGCCAGCGCAATGGCTTGTTGTCGCGCCGAGCCGCGGGCGCGCGCCAGCACCCCCATGCGCTGCAGCGCCGCCCGGGCGCGCGGTGCGTCGCCCCGCGCCCCAGCCAGTGCGGCCTCGGTGTAAGCCAGGCGCTGTAGCAGTGTGGTGTCGGCGCGGCGACCGGCCAGCGTGCGGGCGCGTGCGAGGTGGTTGACGGCGCGCACCTGGTCACGGGTGTCGGCCAGGGTTAGCGCGAGCTGGCTTTCCGACCAGGCCTGGCGGCGTGGGTCACGCCCGGCGGCGGCCAGCGCCAGCGCGGCTTGGCCGTGCGCCTGCGCCACGCCGGCCGAGTGCTGGTCGGCGGCGTTCTGGGCCAGCAGTTGGTGCGCTTGCCAGCGGGTGCGGTATTCGCAGTCGGCCTGCACCGGCGCCTGGGCGCCGCAGTAGGCGTCGTAGCCCGCCAACGCCCGTTGCGCCAGGCCATCAACCGCCAGCCGGCCGCTACGCTCGGCCTGCAAGGCTTGCAGCAGCGCGGTGTCGGCGTCAGCCAGGCCGGGCGCCAGTGCGGCGCCGGCGGCGGCCAGTGCCTCAAGCGTGCCGGGCGGCAGCGCGTCGGGCTCGCCCAGGCGCGTGGCGACCCAGGCCTGCAGCAACGCGGCCAGGCGGCGGCAGGTCGGTGCGGTGCAGGGTGGGGCGCCAGCGGTGCCTCCGGTCGCGCTGGTGTTGGCCAGGGCGGCACGGGCCCGGCGGGGGGATTCTTCGGCCAGCAGCAGCAACGCGTCGAAACGGCTGCCGTCGAACGTGCTGCCGGCGTTATCAGGCGCCGGCGGCGTGGCCGGGAATGCCAGCGTGGCGGCCGCTGCCGGCGCGGTGGCGGGTGCCGCGGCCAGGCCGAGCGACAGCCAGCCCCCCAGCAGCAGGCCAACCCAGGCTTGCCGTGCCCATGCCTTGGCCCCGGCACGGCACGGCCGCACACACCGGGCGGTGCTTGGCGCGGTGACGGGGGCGGTGGGGCGCGCGGGGCCGGGCCGGGTCATTGGCTGGCAGCGAATTGCGACCGGTCCCCAGCGGGCGGCGCGGATTGCGGCGGGGACGGCAACGGGAGGGACGTGCCGGTGGGTGGCGATGGCGGTGGCACAGCCGGTGGCGGCGGGCCGGGGCCGTCGGCGGGGCCGGGCCCGCGCGAGGCGGTCAGCTGCACCCGGCCGGCGCGCCAGGCGGTTTCCAGGCCGTGGCTGATTTCGATCAGCTCGACCTCGTTGCGGGCATGCAATTGCCAGACGCCGTAGGCCAAATTGCGGCCGTGGGCCTTGGCCAGGTACAAGGCCGTGTCGACCAGCGCAAGCGCGCGGTCCCAGGACACCGCCAGGCCCGTGGGCTGGGTCGGAAAACTGGCGTAGCCGATCGAGGCCGTCACCGCGACCGCACCTCCGGTCGCGGGCGTGTCTGCCGGGTTCGCGGCGGGTGCAGCGCCGGCCAGCGCCACCGGGGTGTCGGCCACGGCGTACAGCAGGCGCTGCGCCAACGCCTCCAGCCGCGCTTGCGACAGCGCATGCGCCACCACCAGAAACTCTTCGCCACCCCAGCGTACGATCAGGTCACCGTCGCGCAGCACGCTGCGCAGGCGGCGCGCGACCTCCACCAGCACGCTGTCGCCGGCAGCGTGGCCATGGCGGTCATTGATGCGCTTGAAGTGGTCGATATCGATCAGCAGCAGCGACCCCTCGAATGGCGCCGTTGCGCCCCCCGGTGCGGCTTGTTGCACACGCTGCAGGTGGTGGCGGTTGGCCAGGCCGGTGAGGGCGTCGTGTTCGCTGATCGTGCGCAGCAGGGCATTGCCCTGCTTCAGCGCCAGGTTGTGGCGGCGCAGCCGGTGCAGCAGCAGGCCGGCCACGGCCACCAGCAACAACGCGGCCAGCGCGGCGGCAGCCCAGAGGCGCTGGGTCAGGGTCTGGTTCAGCAGCCGGGCCTGCTGCAAGGCGTTTTCACGTTGCAGCAGGTCCAGCTCGCGCTGGCGGCGCTCATGGTCCTGGCCTTCTTGCAACTCGAGGATGGCCTGCTGCTGGTCGCGGCGCGACACCTCGTCGGCCAGCTTGCGCTGGCGCTGGTTGGCGGCCACCGCCTCGCGCAAGTAGCCGGCTCGCTCCAGGGTGCTGCCGATCTCGCCTTCGAAGCGGGCCATGCTGTCGAGAGCGCCCACCCGTGCGTCCAGCGCCATCGCCTCTCGCGTGTAGCGCAGGCCTTGCTCGGGCCGGCGCTTGGCGATCAGCGACAGGCCGATGTTGGCCAGCGCCACCCACTCCGCACTGCGGTCGCCCAGCTCGCGCGCCAGTGGCAGCGCCTCGTGGCCCAGCTTGAGTGCGGTGTCGAAATCGGCCCGCTTGAGGTAGTAGTCCGCGAGGTTGGCCAGGCCCAGAACCGCCACTTCGCGCGATCCGGCGCGCCGCGCATGGGCGATGGACCCCTGCATGGCCTGCAGCTCACCGGCGGTGTCTCCGGCTTGAGCGCGAAAAAAAGCCTCTATCGTCAGCGCCCGGGCCAGCGCCAGGTCATCGTCCGCGCTGCGCGCTATCGCCAAAGCTTCCTGGTTGGCCGCGGCGCCCGGCTCGACCTGGCCGGCCAGCAGCAGGGTGTAGGCCAGCGATGACCGGGTTTCGCTGCGCCGCCAGGCAGTGCCGATCCGGTCGGCCAGCGCCAGCGCCTGGTGCTGCAGGCGCAGCGCCCCGTCGAATTCGGCCCGGTCTTGCTTGATGCGGGCATGCAGCTTGAGCAATTGCCAGCGCAGGGCCGGTGGCGCATGGGCCGGCATCACCGCCTGGGCTTCGGCGGCCAGGCGGTCGGCGTTACGCAGCGGGCCGACATCCTTCGCCTGCGCCGCCCGCACCAGTGCCGCGGCGGAGACCGCCAGCGGCGCGCGTGGCGCCAAATCGTCCAGCGCATCCAGGGTGGTCTTCACTGCGTCGGCATCGTGCCGGGCGGCCTGCAGCATGCCGCGTACCGCCAGGGCCTGCACCTGTGCTTGCGTGCCGGCCGGCAGCAGGCGCAGCAACGCGCCCAGGGCCTGCGCTGCGGCAGCGGGTTGTGCGCGGCCCGCGTTTTCCAGCCCGGCGAGTTGCTCGGCGATCGCGTCGGCGGCTGGCTTGGCGCTGGCGGCAAGGTGGGCCGCAGCGGCGCTGACCGTGGCCGGGTCGGGCAACGGGCTTGAAATTGCTGGCGAGGCCCACACCGGCCCCACCACCTGCGTGAGCAGCAGCGCGCCGATGGCGCAGGTGCCCGCAAAGGTGCGGCAGGCGGGGGCGGTCGTCAGCACGGCGGGCGCACCAACGGCCGCACCAGGGACGGGCGGATGTAGGCGTGGCGCACAGCACGGCGGGCGTTCATGAAGGCCTATCGGCAAAAACGCCAGCGACTTGAAGCCGGCCGGTCGGCCGGTGCAACACCCGGCAAAACGGCCGGCCCCCCGAGCAAAGCGGTGGCAGGGCCGGGCTCAGCCCCGCCCGCAAACGGGCTCGGCGGCCACGCGGTTGACGTCGACCACCCGGCGCCGGGCGGTCAACTCAGGCCGGTTGCCAGCCCCTGGGCACCGCGCTCAGCAGACGCCGGGTGTAGTCCTGCTGCGGTGCGGCCAGGATTTGCGCCGCGCTGGCTTGCTCGACCACCTCGCCGTCCTTCATCACCAGCACCTCGTCGCTGATGAAGCGCACCACCGCCAGGTCATGGCTGATGAAGACGTAGGACAGGCCGAGCTCGTCCTGC
>JANMXG010000213.1:0-5888 GCA_031394235.1 Betaproteobacteria bacterium | reverse complement strand
GCTGCGCGGCTTGCTGCAGGCGGCGGGCTGCGAAGTCACCGACCTGGGCATCGTGCCCGACCGGCTCGACGCCACCCGCGACGCGCTGCGGCGTGCGGCGCAGGGCAATGACCTGATCCTCACCTCCGGCGGGGTGTCGGTAGGGGAGGAGGACCACATCAAGCCGGCGGTCAAAGCCGAAGGCTGGCTGGAGGCCTGGGCGCTGGCGATCAAACCAGGCAAGCCGCTGGCCTTCGGCGCGGTGCGCCGCGACGAATCGGCAGCCCCTGCGGTGCGCCGCGACGAATTGGCAGCCCCTGCGGTGCGCCGCGATGGCGGCGACAGCGAGGCGCTGTTCATCGGCCTGCCGGGCAACCCGGTCTCCAGCTTCGTGACCTTCTTGCTTGCGGTAGCACCCGTGCTGCGGGCCATCCAGGGCTGCCCGGCGGCGCTGCCACAGGCGGTCAGCGTGCGGGCCGATTTTGATTGGCCGCAGCCTGACAAACGGCGCGAGTTTCTGCGGGCACGCTTCAACGCCCAGGGCGGGGTCGAGCTGTTTGCCAACCAGAGCTCGGGCGTGCTGACCTCGGCGGTCTGGGCCGACGGCCTGGTGGACAACCCGTCGGGCCAGGTGGTGCGGCGGGGCGATGCGGTGCGGCTGCTGCTGCTGTCGTCGCTGATCGGGGCTTGAGCATGGCGGCCACGACCGGGCAAAGCCCGCCGACTCAAAACCCGCCGACCGAAGTCACCGTGACCGTGCGCTACTTTGCTTCGCTGCGCGAGGCGCTGGGCGCCAGCGAGACGCTGGTGCTGCCGGCCGGCACCACCCTGGGCGCCGTGCGCGACCGGCTGATCGCACGCGGTGGCCGGCATGCCGAGGCACTGGTCCGCGGCCGGGCCTTGCGTTGTGCGCTCAACCAGGTGATGGCCGACGAGGCCAGCACGGTACCTGAGGGCGCCGAGCTGGCGTTTTTCCCGCCGGTCACGGGCGGCTGATCCCGGGTTGGCGCTGGACCGCGACCTTGTCGGCGCAAGGGGTCGGGTTGGGTCGCGCCGCGATCACGGGCTGCGGCGGCCGGGATTGAAGGCCAGGGCAAGTCCATCAGCGATGCGAGAATCTGCGCCATGAATCCGCTGCCGCGTGTGTCCATCCAGACCCAGGATTTCGACCTGTCCGCCGAGGTTGCAGCCCTGCGTTCGGGCGACGGCGGCGTGGGTGCGGTCACCAGCTTTGTCGGCACGGTGCGCGATCGCAACGTCAACCCTGCAGGCTTTGCCGGGAGTCCCGCCGAGTCGGTCAGCGCGATGGAGCTGGAGCACTATCCCGGCATGACCGAGCGGGCCATCGAGGCGATGATCGACGCCGCTTTCCAGCGTTTTGACCTGCGTGGCGCCCGGGTGATCCACCGTGTCGGCCTGTTGCAACCGCAAGACCAGATCGTGCTGGTGGTGGTCAGTTCGGCCCACCGGGGTGAATCGTTCAAGGGCTGCGAGTTCTTGATGGACTACCTCAAGACCGAGGCGCCGTTCTGGAAAAAAGAGACCACGCCCGATGGCGCGCGCTGGGTGGATGCACGGGTGGCGGACGACCAGGCGCTGGCGCGTTGGGGCTTGACGGGCCAGAACACCGGGTGCAGCAGCAACTCAGCGCCGGCCTTGACCGCTGTCCCGGCCAACCGGGCCCCGGCCGGATGAGCCAGGCTGTCACGGCGCTGCAGGCCGGGGCGGTAGCGCTGGGTGCGGCGGTGGGCGGTTTGCTGCGCTGGTTCGCCGGCATGGCCTTGAACGGGCTGTGGCTGGGTTTTCCGCTGGGCACGTTGCTGGTCAACTGCCTGGGCGGCGCCTTGATCGGCGTGGCGATGGTCTGGTTCTCGCGCTCGCCCGATGAGCTGCTGCGCCTGCTGCTGGTCACCGGTTTGCTGGGCGGATTCACCACGTTTTCGTCGTTCTCGGCCGAGTCGCTGGGCCTGGTCCAGCGTGGCGATTTGGGGCTGGCGCTGCTGCACAGCGCTGCGCACCTGCTGGGCGCGCTGGCTTGCACGGCGCTGGGCTACGGGCTGGCCCGTGCTTTTCTTCGCTGATCATTCCGTTGAATGCTCCCTTGAACCCGGCTGGCCAAATTGCCCAGCCAAGGACCCTGACCATGACGCCCCAAGCTGACGCCGATACGGCATCCGAGCCGCCGTCGCCGCAAGTCCTGCGCGGTGCGCTGGGGCGTTTTGCCACCGGCGTGACCATCATCAGCTGCCGCGACGCCGCCGGCCTGCCGGTGGGTCTGACCGCCAATTCATTTGCCTCGCTGTCGCTGGACCCGCCGCTGGTGCTGTGGTCGCTGCGCAAAGCCAGCAGCAGCTTGGCCGCGTTTGACGCCGCGCCGCACTTTGTGATCAACGTGCTGGCCGAGACGCAGGTGGAGTTGTCGCGGCGTTTCGCCTCGTCGCAAACCGACAAGTTTGCCGAGGGCGCCTGGGCCGACGGCCTGGGCGGGGCGCCAGTGCTGGCCGGCTGCGCGGCGGTTTTTGAGTGCCAGGTTGAGGCCCGGCACGCGGTGGGCGACCATGTGCTGTTCATCGGCCGGGTGCTGCGGCTGGCCGACCTGGCGGTGGCGCCGCTGTTGTTCCAGGGCGGGCACTACCGGATGCTGGGAGAGGTGTTGTGAGCCAAACGCAGCGTATCGAGGCCAAGTGGATCGACAGCTTTTGCGAGGTTTTTCGCCTCTGCGGCGTGCAGCCGGGCGATGCCTGCGCGGTGCTGTCCGAGACCCAGTCGCGCCCCGCTCTGGTGAGCTTGAGCGAGCTGGCGCTGGCCCGGCTGGGGGCGCGCTGGTTCCATGTGGTGCTGCCCACGCCGCGCCAGTCCGCGCCGGTGCCGGTGCGCTCCACCGGCGCGTCTGACGCCATCGGCCAGCTGGCGCCGGTGGTGGCGGCGCTGGCCGGCAGTGTGCTGGTGGTCGATTGCACGGTCGAGGGGCTGCAGCATGCAGCGGAGCTGCCCGTCATCCTGAAGGGCGGTGCACGGGTGCTGGTGGTCAGCAACGAGCACCCCGAGATCCTGGAGCGCACGGTGCCCCGCTCCGAGGACGAGGTGGCCGTGCGCAACGCGATGCGCCAGCTCAAGGCCAGCCAGCAGATGCGGGTGACGTCCCCCGCTGGCAGCGATTTGACGGTGGCGCTCGGCGGCGCCCGGATCGGCGGGGTCTGGGGCTTCACCACCAAGCCGGGCAGCTTGACGCATTGGCCGGCCGGCCTGGTGCTGGCGTTTCCGGCGGCCGGGTCGGTCAACGGCACGCTGGTGCTGGCGCCGGGCGATGTCAACCTGACCTTCAAACGCTACCTGTCGGACGCGGTGACGCTGCGGATCGTTGACGACCACGTCACCGCGATCGAGGGCCGCAGCGTGGACGCCGAGCTGATGCGCGGCTACTTTGCGGCCTGGGCTAGCGATCCGCTCGACCGGGCGGCCTACGCCGTCTCCCACGTCGGCTGGGGCCTGAACCGGCGCGCCCGCTGGGACGCGATGACGTTCTACGACAAGGCCGACTTCAACGGCACCGAGTTGCGCGCCTTTGCCGGCAACTTCTTGTACTCGACCGGCGCCAACGAGGTGGCGGGCCGCCACACGCTGGGCCATTTTGACCTGCCGATGCGCGGCTGCACCGTCACGCTGGACGGCGCAGCGGTGGTGGACAACGGGGAACTGCTGTGAGCGGGCGGCTCGTCACCGATGCGCCGCTGGCGCACTTGCGATGGGACAGCCCCGGCGCTGCGGCCGGCCGGCTTGCCGTCCTGCTGCACGGCGTAGGCGGCGGCCGCGAGGCCTGGGGCGCTGCAGGCTCGGGCAGTGGCGCGGCGCTGGCGGCGGCGGGGTTCACTGCAGTGGCGGTGGACTTTCCGGGCTACGGCCGGTCGGCCCGCATCGAGCCTTACGACCTGGCCGGCATGGCCGCTGCCCTGGAGCGGCTGATCACCCAGCTCGGCCTGGGCCCGGCGGTGCTGGTCGGCCACAGCATGGGCGGCATGGTGGCGCAGGACCTGGCGGCGCGCGCGCCCGCAGCGGTGTCCGGCCTGGTGCTTGCCAGTACCTCGCCCGCCTTTGGCAAGCCGGGCGGGGACTGGCAACGCGGCTTTCTGCAATCCCGCTTTGCGCCGCTGGACGCCGGTAGCGGTATGGCCGGGCTGGCGGCGCAATTGGTGCCGGCCATGTTGCCGCCCGATATGCCGGCCGCCGTGAGCGAGCGCGCCCAGGCCCTGATGGCCGGTGTGCCCGAGGCCACCTACCGCAGCGCCGTGGCGGCGCTGGTGGCTTTTGACCGCCGCGCCAACCTGCCGCTGATCAAAGTGCCCACGCTGGTGATCACCGGTGAGCTCGACACCACCGCCTCACCCGAGGTGGCGCGCAAGATGGCCGAGCGTATCCCCGGTGCCGTGCTGCAGACCGTGCCAGGCGCCGGACATCTGCTGCCGATGGAACGCCCCGACGCCTTCAACACCGCGCTGCTGGCCTTTCTGGCCGGTGGCTGATGTCACTGGAGACCTGCGATGTCTGCCCTGCCTGACGGCTCCCCGAACGCCCCCCGGACGCTGGCGTCCAACCCCGCGTCTGCCACGCCCGGCGCCGCGCCCAGCGCTGTCGCCAGCCGCTACCAGCCCGCCCACATCGCTGGCAATCCGGCCAGACTGACGCCCCTGCAGCGTGAGTTGATCGCCCTCGCCGCCGCACTCGGGCCGGCATTTGCCGCCCGCGCCGAGCGCTACGACCGCGAGGCCAGCTTCCCGTTCGAGAACTATGACGACCTGCGCAGCGCCGGCCTGTTGGGCATTTGCGTGCCCACCGCCTATGGCGGCCTGGGCGCCGACTTTGCCACCTACGTGATGGTGGCCGCCGAGATCGGCCGCTGGTGCGGCGCCACCGCGCTCAGCTTCAACATGCATGTCTGCTCCTGCCTGTGGGCCGGCGAGATCGCCGACGCGCTCGACATGACGCCCGAGCAGCGCGCCGACCATGCGCACAACCGCGCCTACCACTTCGGCCGGATCGTCAACGAAGGCAAGCTCTACGCCCAGCCGTTTTCTGAGGGCGGCGCGGCGGCGGCCGGCGCGGTGCCCTGGGGCACCCTGGCGCGCAAGGTCGACGGCGGCTACCGCATCAGCGGCAAGAAGATCTTTGCCTCGCTGGCGGGCGCGGCCGACACCTACGGCGTGCTGTGCACGCTGGACCGGCCCGACCGCGCCGGTGGCGGCAGCCGGCGCGACGCCATGTACCTGGCGGTGCCGGCCGACGCACCCGGCGTGAGCGTGGTGGGCGACTGGGACCCGATGGGCATGCGCGCCACGGTCAGCCGCAACCTGCTGTTTGCCGATGTGTTTGTGCCCGAGACGGCGCGCATGATGCCCGAGGGGCTGTACTTCCAGGCCGCCAGCCGGTTCCCGCACATGTTTGCCACGCTCTCGCCCACTTACCTGGGCGTGGCACAGGCGGCCTACGACTTCACGGTGCAGTATCTGCGCGCCGAGGTACCGGGCATGCCGACCGTCAAGCGCCGCATGTACCCCACCAAGCAGTACGCGGTGGCCGAGATGCGGATCAAGCTCGAAGCCACCCGCGCCCTGTTCTTGCAGAACGCCCGCGACGCCGGCATCGACCCCGACAAGGACACCCGCATGCGGCTCTACGCCGCCCACTACACCATCATGGAGAACGCCAACGACATCTGCCGGCTGGCGATCCGCACCTGCGGCGGGCAGAGCATGCTGAAGTCGCTGCCGCTGGAGCGGCTGTACCGCGACAGCCGCTGCGGCAGCCTGATGCTGCCCTGGACGGCCGAGCTGTGCATGGACCGGCTGGGGCGTGAATGCTTGTACGAGGCGGGTGAGCGCGACGAGGTGATCGAGTAGGCGGCTGGGTTGCGC
>JANMXG010000212.1:0-15877 GCA_031394235.1 Betaproteobacteria bacterium | reverse complement strand
GATGAGGTCAGCCGGGATGACCGGCTGGTGCACATGCACACGCCAGTAGCCGCCGCGGCCGAAATGGGCGGCATCGCACTCACGGCCAGCGGCCCAGGTGCCGGTGCCGGTGCCGGTGCCGGTGCCGGTCTCGATTTTTTTATCCCGACCGGGCAGGCGTCCGCCCTGTCCGAAGGTGGGCGATTTGTCCGCCTGCTCGACATGCGCCACCCGCTGGAGGTCGACCGCAGTTTCCCCCTGACCCTGGTTTTCCAGCGAGGCGGCGTGGTTGACGCCACGTTGACCGTCGATTTTGCAAGCTTTCGATTTGCCTGAGCGCGGCACCCCGGCTTCGCCCACACACCCACACAGACCCACACAGGAGCGCTCGACATGATCCATCGCGTCACCCAACACCCGATCGCCCGCGCGGCGCTCGCCACGATCGGCGCGCTGACGCTGGTCGCCGCATCGACCCAAGCCACTGCTGCCGGCAAGACGTCAGGCCAGTCCGTGACCGGTGACTTCCAGAAGCACACCACCTGCTAGGACGGCTCGATCTCGATGCACAAGCTGGTCAAGAAGTCCACCGAGAAGTCGGACGGCAATTACGGCCTGGACTGGTTTGGGCAGGCTGGCCACGGTGGCATCGGCAACCGCAACTGCTCGTTGGTGGAAGACGCCAGCCTGGCCACTCCGGACTACCCGCTGGTTGCCGGCCAAGGCCCGACCACCACCTGGGCCGCCAGCATTGGCGCGACCAAGCTCAAGGGTGACGGCGGCGGCGCGGGCGGCAGCGGCAACATGCTGGCCAGCAACAGCCTGCTCACCCCCGCTGGGCTTGGTGGGCCACAGCGAAGGCGACCACACCACGCTGACCGCCCAGCGCCAGCGGCTGGCCAACGCCGCTGGACCCAAGCGGTCGGTCGACTGTGGCGTCGAGGACGGGTACGCGTTGCTGAAAAATTTTGTCGCCAGCCCCAGCGCGCTGGCACGGTTTGCCGGCAACGCGGCGGCCAACAGCGACGACCGCCCAGTTGTGGCCTACATCGCGCTGCGCATCACCTACGCCCCCGAAGCGGCACCCGGCGACCGGCTGGTGGCCTTGCTGCAGCGGCTCAACATCGACTCGACCGACCTGCTGACCGCCACACTGTCGAAGCCCGCCGGCCGCGCCGCAGCCCACCGCCTGGAGGCGTATTGGGCCGCACGCACGCAGTTCATCGTGGCGGGTCTGCAGGTCCGGCCGGCGGCCAGCGCACCAGCCCGGACTTCCGCCCCGCCTATGACCCACTGCGGCGCATTGCCAGCAGCCTGGCCCGCAGCCACCCACACGCGGCCCGCAGCGTGCTGACGGATTTGGCGCAGATCCAGCCGGCCCGGCCCGAGGCTGGACTGGCGCTGCGCCAACTCGGCATCGCCATGCGCTGACGCCCGCAGCCCGAGGCAGAATCCGTCGATGCACCGCTTCACCCACTCGCTCGACGACGGCCTGGCTGAACAGTTCGATGCCTGGATCACCCAGCGCGGTTACGAAAATCGCAGCGAGGCCGGGCGCGACCTGCTGCGCGCGGAGTTGCAAAAAACCCGGCTGCGCGCCGACGACGCGCAGCACTGCGTGGCCTGCCTGAGCTATGTCTACGAGCACCAGGCCCGCGATCTGGCCGAGCGACTGGCCAAGATCCAGCACGCCCGGCACACCTGGTGGTGTCAACCATGCAGGTGCAGCTCGACCACACCCACCGGCTGGAAACCACCGTGCTGCGCGGCAGCACCGCACTGGTCGCCACGTTTGCCGATGCGGTATGTGCCGAGCGCGGTGTGCACCACGGCAAACTCAACCTCGTCAGCGTGATGAGCCACCAGCCCGACCAGCACGGCCCAGAGCAGGCCGCGCACCTGCACCTGAAACCTGCGCACTGACGTGGGTCCATGCGCCTGGCGGGCTGCATCCGCAGCCCGCCAGCCTGCGTAAGGTGCCAAGCGGGGACAAAACCCCGCTTGGCATACGATCAAATAAGAACATTTAGATAATCTTCCTACCATCGACGCGGGCCTGGACGTGGCCGCAAACCGTACCGCCTCTGCCGCACCCACGCCCAACCATGTTCATCCAGCCCTTGTTACGCCCTGCCACGCTGGCGGTGATCGCCCTGTTCGGCAGCACAACCGTGCACGCCCAGGCCGCCGCGCCCAACCCACCATCCGCTGATGCAGTGACCATTGCCCAGGTGCCGCCCGACGTCACCGTCACCTCGCGGGTTGAGGTCCTGGGCCATTACGACAACGCCATCGGCAGCAGCGACGCCGCGTCGCAGGGCAGCATCCGGGCCGAGTTGATCAAGGCCAGACCGGCGCTACGGCCTGGCGAGGTGCTGGAGTTTGTGCCCGGCATGGTCGTCACCCAGCACTCGGGAGACGGCAAGGCCAACCAGTATTTCTTGCGCGGCTTCAACCTCGACCACGGCACCGACTTTGCGACCAGCGTGGGCGGCATGCCGGTCAACATGCCCAGCCATGCCCACGGCCAGGGCTACACCGACCTGAACTTCCTGATCCCCGAGCTGGTGCAGCGCATGGATTACCGCAAGGGGCCGTACTTTGCGCGCAGCAGTGACTTTGCGTCGGCCGGTGCTGCCGACATCCGCTACCGCAACAGTCTTGACGCGCCGTTTGCGCAGCTCACGCTGGGACAAAACGGTTACCGGCGCGGCTTGGCTGGCGGATCGGCTGAGGCCACGCCGGGCATCACGCTGCTGGGCGCCATCGAGCTGATGCAAAACGACGGCCCCTGGACCGTGCCCGAAGGCTTGCGCCGCGCCAACGGCCTGATAAGCGCCAGCACCGGCACAGCTGCCCGAGGCTGGACCGCCAGCCTGATGGGCTATGACGCCCGCTGGACTGCCACCGACCAGGTGCCGCAGCGCTTGATAGACGGCGGCCGCTACCAGGGCCGGCCTTTCGGCCGCTTCGACTCGCTCGACCCCAGCGACGGTGGCGCCACGTCCCGCTACAGCTTGTCCGGCGAGTGGCACCACAACAGCAACGACGGCACCGCCACACGCGTCTCGGCCTACGCCATGCGCTACCGCCTGCAGCTGTGGTCCAACTTCAGCTACGCGCTGGACCGGCCGGTCGAGGGCGACCAGTTCTTGCAGCGCGACAGCCGCAGCGTGGTGGGCCTGGCCGCCAGCCATGCGCTGAGCCACAGCCTGGCCGGGCTGCCGGCGCGCACCGAATTTGGCGCGCAACTGCGCCGCGACAGCATTCGGGTCGGCCTGTTCGACACCGAGGCCCGGCAGATCAACGCCACTACCCGCGATGACGAGCTGCGTGAAACCTTGTTCGGCCTCTACGGCCAGAGTGCGGTCGAGCTGACACCCTGGCTGCGCACCATCGTCGGCCTGCGCGTCGACCACCTGCGCAACCGGGTGAGTGCGCTGAGCCTGGCGGCCAACTCGGGGGCGACACGCGGCACCCAGGTCTCGCCCAAGTTGTCGCTGATTGCCGGCCCGTTCGCGAAGACCGAATTCTTCGTCAACGCGGGCCGCGGACTGCACAGCAACGACGCCCGTGGCACCACCATCACCACCGATCCCAGGACCGGCGGCGCGGTCGACAAGGTGCCACCGCTGGTGGCGTCACGCGGGTTTGAGCTGGGCGCGCGCAGTGAGTTCATCCCCGGCCTGCAAAGCTCGGTCGC
The DNA here is from genome assembly GCA_031394235.1 of Betaproteobacteria bacterium. Lineage (GTDB taxonomy): Bacteria > Pseudomonadota > Gammaproteobacteria > Burkholderiales > Burkholderiaceae_C > Pseudaquabacterium. The sequence goes on along the minus strand of JANMXG010000212.1, from coordinate 12,195 downwards.
GCTGTGGAAGCTGGACTTTGACTCCGAGCTGGTCTACATCGGCGACGCTGGCGCCACCGAGGCCAGCGCCGCCAGCCGGCGCAAGGGGGTGGAGTTCAACAACCGCTGGACACCGTTGCCGTGGTTGCTGCTGGACGCCGACCTGGCCTGGACCCATGCCCGTTTTACCAACGGTGACCGCATCCCGAACGCGGTGGACCGGGTGGTGTCGATGGGGGCCAGCCTGCGTGACCTGGGCCCCTGGAGCGCCAGCCTGCAGTGGCGCTACCTGGGCGCCGGTGCGCTGGTCGAGGACAACAGCGTGCGCTCGATACCGTCGATCACCGCCAACCTGCGCATCAGCCGCAGCCTGCAGCCGCTGCTGGGCAAGGACAGCGCACTGACGCTGGACGCCTTCAACCTGTTCAACCGCCAGGTCAACGACATCCAGTACGTCTACCGCTCCCAGCCGCGGGGCCTGGCTGCCGCAGATGATCGCCATGTGCACCCGGCCGAACCCCGCACGGTGCGCTTGACGCTGCGCGTCGGATTTTGATCGGCGGGGCAGCGCGGGACGGCCTGGACACCGAACGGGCCAGAAGCGGTAACGCAGGATCCAATCAGTCGGCCTGACAGCGCTGCGCCGCCTTGGGCCAAGGGTCTGCCCCAACACCTGCCGCACAGAAGCGAGCCTTCTGCGAAACCGCACGCCCGGCCCAGCAGCTGCCGCCTAAACTTGCGCGCGCCTTAGACGCTGACCCGTCTGCAGCCGTCCGCAAAACTTCAGGAGACACCCCTTGAAAACCACCTTGCCTTTCGCCGCCCAGCGCACCCCCCGCCGCCATGCCCTGTCACTTGCCACCACGGCCCTGCTGGCGCTGGCCGCAGCGCCCACCGGCGCACTGGCGCAGGACAAGATCTCAGACGGCATCGTCAAGATCGGCATGCTGACCGACCTGTCGGGCGTGTACGCCGACATCGTGGGCCCGGGCGCGGTGATCGCCGCCAACATGGCAATTGCCGATTTCGGCGGCAAGGTGCTGGGCAAGCCGATCGAGCTGATCGTGGCCGACCACCAGAACAAGGCCGACATCTCTGCAGCCAAGGCGCGCGAATGGTTCGACACCCAGAAGGTCGACATGTTGGCCGACGTGGCGGCCACCGCCCCCGCACTGGCTGCGCTGAACGTGGCCAAGCAGAAAAACAAAATCGCGCTGTTTCCCAGCGCCGCCAGCAGCCGGTTGAGCAACGAGGACTGCTCGGCCATCAGCGTGCACTGGACCTACGACACCTACGCCCTGGCCGCCGGCACCGGGCGCGGCGTGGTCAAGAACGGCGGCGACAGCTGGTTCTTCCTGACCGCCGACTACGCCTTTGGCACCAACCTGGAGAAAGACACCACCGAGGTCATCAAGGCCGAAGGCGGCAAGGTGATCGGCTCGGTGCGGCACCCGCTGAACACGGCTGACTTTTCATCCTTCCTGCTGCAGGCGCAGTCGTCCAAGGCCAAGATCATCGGCCTGGCGAACGCCGGCGGCGACACGGTCAACTCGATCAAGGCGGCCAACGAATTCGGCATCACGAAGAACCAGAAACTGGCCGCGCTGCTGGTGTTCATCAACGACATCCACTCGCTGGGCCTGCCGGTGGCCCAGGGCATGCTGCTGACCGAAGCCTTTTACTGGGACGCCAACGAGGAAACCCGCAAGTGGAGCCGCCGCTTCTTCGAGAAGCACAAGCGCATGCCCAACATGGCGCAGGCGGGTGTGTACTCGGGCATCAACACTACCTGAAGGCCGTGGCCGCCACCGGCACCGACGACACCGCCACGGTGATGGCCAAGATGCGCGAGATGCCGGTCAACGACTTCATGACCAAAAACGGCAAGATCCGCGCAGACGGCCGGCTGATCCGCGATATGTACGTGTTCGAGGTGAAAAAGCCATCGGAGTCCAACTACCCGTGGGACTACTACAAGCTCAAAGCCACGATCCCTGCCGAGCAGGCCTTCCTGCCGCTGGCGCGCAGCGTTTGCCCGCTGGTCAAGAAGTAGGCAAGCCGCAAACGGCAGCAGTGCCCGGCGGCGAGACGCTGCAGGCCCTGGACAGGCGGGCTCAGGCTTGACCCCGTGCATTCATCACGAATAGGCCAACCGTCTTTCAAAATACCCCCGCGAATAGGGGGATCACCCCCCCGGCATGCGGGGAGTCCAAGCCTTGAGACGGTCACGCAACAGGCCGATACTCTTCAACATGGAAAATTTTCCGACACACCGCCCTTACCGGGTTTTGCCCTGGGCCGCGAATGTCTGCACATTGGTGGTGATGGTTGCCGTTACCTGGTGGTCAAGCGAGCAGCGCCCTGCCTCCGTCACGCCGGATCTCTCTGCGGCTGCGATCACGGCCGCCACAGAAAAACAGAAGCAAATTACACGCCAGCCTGCGGTCGCACCGGCGCCGGTGGCGACGCAAGCCACCTGGCCGGCGCAGACCAGTTCGGTGCAGACCGAGGCGGTCAAGACCGTCGGTTACACCGCACCCGTGTTGCGCTGAGCAGCGCAGGTCAGATCGCGCAACTCACCGGTATTGCGCCCAGCACGCTGGCCAGCACGTCAGGCGGCAGTTCCAGCAGGTAGCCGCGCCGCCCGCCGTTGATCAACAGCGCGGGCAAAGCCAGCACACTGGCCTCGACGTACACCGGCAAGGCTTTGCGGGTGCCAAACGGCGAGGTGCCCCCCACTTGGTAGCCGCTGTGTCGCTGCGCCACCTCGGGCTTGCAAGGCTCGATGCTCTTGGCACCGATAGCACGCGCCAGATTCTTGGTGCTGACCTGCTTGTCGCCGTGCATCAGCACGATCAAAGGCTCGGCGCGCTCGTTTTGCATCACCAGCGTCTTGACCACGGCGTGTTCGGGCCAGCCCAGCGCCCGTGCTGATTCGGCCGTGCCACCATGCTCGACATAATCGTAGACATGTTCGACAAAAGCCACGCCCGCCGCCCGCAAGGCCTGGGTGGCCGGGGTTTCGCTGACATGTTTATCCTTCTTGGCCATGCCCGCCTCACTGCGCCGGGTCGCGCAGCTCCCAGCGGATGCGGTCGATCGCGGCCAGCAGCTCCGGTGACAACGGCGTACCCCAGGCCGCCAGGTTGTCGTCAAGCTGGGCCATCGTGGTCACGCCGATGATGGTGCTGGCCACCCGCCAGCTGCCATAGCAGAAGGCCAGCGCCAGCTGGGTGGGCGTCAGGCCGTGTTCACGCGCCAGTGCGTTGTAGCGCCTGGCGGCCACCAGGGTCTCGGGCCGCGCCCAGCGCTGCTTGCGCATGCTGTCGAAACGCGCCAAGCGCCCCAGCGTGGGCTGCGCCGGGTCAAGGCCGGTCGAGTCGTACTTGCCGGTCAGCGCGCCAAAAGCCAACGGGCTGTAGGCCAGCAAGGACACACCGGTGCGCAGCAAGGTCTCGTCCAGCCCGTTATCGACGATGCGGTTGACCAGCGCGTAGGGGTTCTGCACCGAGACCACTTGCGGGAGGTCGTGCAGCCCTGCCTGCCGCAGGAACTCACCCACGCCCCAAGGCGTCTCGTTGGACAGGCCGATGTAGCGCACCTTGCCGGCCTTGACCAGGCCGGCCAGGGCCTCGAGCTGCTCCTGGATCGACGTGAACGCGCGGTCCTTGGCCGGGTCGAGGTAGACCGCACCGAATGCCGGCGCATTGCGGTTGGGCCAGTGGATCTGGTACAGGTCGATCACGTCCGTTTGCAGGCGGCGCAGGCTGTCGTCGCAGGCCTGTTGAATGTCGGCCGCGGTCAGGTTGTCGGCACCGTTGCGCACCCAGTCCATGCCACGCGCCGGTCCCGCCACCTTGGTCGCCATCACGATGCGGGACCGCATGCCAGGGCGTGCCGCCAGCCAGCGGCCGATGATCGCCTCAGTGGCGCCGTAGGTCTCGCGCCGTGCGGGCACCGCATACATCTCCGCGGTGTCGATGAAGTTGATGCCGCTGGCCACGGCGTGGTCCATCAGCGCAAACGCGGTGGTCTCGTCCACTTGCTCGCCGAAGGTCATGGTGCCAAGGCAGATGCGGCTGACCTGCAGGTCGCTGTGGCCGAGGGGGGTGATGGGTATCGAAGTGGGGATCATGGTGTGCGGTGCGGGCTGTGGAGGCCCAAGTGTGCCGCAGCGCCCCCAGGCAGAGGGACGCCGGGGTGACGCCGGACCCCGCCGGCAATGTTGCTGTCAGCCGTCATCCGTCAGACGTCAGACGTAAGTCGTCGCCTGTCAGCCGCCCGTCGCCACCGGCGCAGTGGGCTGTGCGCACCATTCGCTCCAGGATCCGGGGTACAGCGCAGCGCCGCCCAGCCCGGCCGATTCCAGCGCCAGCAGGTTGTGGCAGGCGGTCACGCCCGAGCCGCACTGCATCACCAGGTCGGCGGGGCGGCGGCCCGCCATCAGGCCGGACCATTGGAGACGCAAGGCCTCGGGCGTCTGGAAGCCGCCGTCAGGCCCGAGGTTGTCCCGGAAGCACCGGTTGACGGCGCCGGGAATGTGGCCGCCAACCGGGTCCAGGGTTTCGTTCTCGCCCCGGAAACGGTCCGGCGCACGCGCATCAACGATCAGCCGGCTGCCGCGGCCCAGCCCGGCCAGTACCTCGGCAAAGTCAACCGTCCGGGTCAGCGCCGGCCCGAGCGTGAAGCGGCCGCGCGGCCGCGCCGGTACCGCGCCACCTTGCAACGCGCCACCCGCGGCGTCCCAGGCCGCCAGGCCACCGTCCAGCACCTGAACTGCCGCATGCCCTGCCCAGCGCAGCATCCACCACAGCCGCGCGGCATACATGCCACCGGCGCCGTCATACGCCACCACCGGCAGGTTGTCCTGGAAGCCCAGCGCGGCCAGCCGCACGGCAAACGCTTCGCGGCCGGGCAGCGGGTGTCGGCCCTGGCCCGGCTGTGCGGCGGATTTTGCGGCGGACAGGTCGTCGTCCAGATTCAGGTGGATCGCACCGGGCAAGTGGCGCAGCGCGTGCGCGCGCGCGCCGGCGCTAGGGTCGGCCAGGTCGAAGCTGCAGTCACACAGCAGCTGCGGCGATCCGCTGGCCAGCAAGCCCCGCAACGTGGTGGCGGTAATCTGGGGTTGGCTCTTGATGGTGGGGGTGGGCGGTTTTGGGTTTGAGGGGTGGCTGGGGCCAGCTGTCTAGCTGACTGGCAGCCGGACTCGGGAGCAGACTGGCAGGCCGGCTGGAAAACGCACTGGCAAGTCGGCTCAAACGGGAGGCGTGGCGTCTCGCGCCTGTGCACGCGCTTGTTCTTGCAGGCGCAACAGCCGGCGCTGCACCTTGCCGGTGGTGGTCATTGGCAGGGCGTCGATGAACTCGATCTCCTTGGGGTATCCGTAGGGCGCCAGGCGCTCGCGCACATGGGCCTGCAGCGCCGCGACCAGGGTGTCGTCACCGGCAAAACCGGGTGCCAGCACAACATAGGCCTTGACCAGCGCACCCCGCGCGGCGTCGGGCTTGGGCACCACCGCTGCATTGGCCACGGCCGGGTGCTTGACCAGGCAGTTTTCGACCTCGCTGGGACCGATACGGTAACCAGCAGCCTTGAACACATCATCGCTGCGGCCCTGGTACCAGAGGTAGCCGTCGTCATCCATCACCGCGGTGTCGCCGGTGCGGCACCAGCTGTCAGCGGGATCGCCGGTGAACTTGGCGCGGGTGGCGGTCTCGGCCTGCCAGTAGCCCAGAAAAAATACCGGGTCGGGCTGGCCGTGCACGTCCCGCCGGTGCAGGGCCACATCACCGGGCGTGCCTCGTGGGCATTCCTGGCCGTCGTCGTCGATCACCGCCACCCGGTGGCCGGGATAGGCGCGGCCCATGCTGCCCGGCCTGGCTGGCCAGCCGGCGATCGGGTGGCCGTGCACATCACGCAGCCGGCCGCAGTTGCCGACGATGTAGTTGATCTCGGTCTGGCCGAACATTTCGTTGACGCTGACGCCCAGCGCGTCGCGGCACCAGTCGAACACCGCATCGCCCACCGCCTCACCGGCGCTCATCACCGCGTGCAGGTGCAGGCGATAGCGCTGGCGGGGCTGGGGCACCGCCTTCATCATCGCTTTGAGCGCGGTCGGGAACAAGAAGGTGTGGGTGACCCGGCAACGCTGCATCAGCTCAAACGCCGTCTCGGGCGAAAACCGGCCGCGCCAGGCCACGATCTCGCGGCCAAAGTACAGCGTGGGCAGCAGCGCGTCCATCAGCCCGCCGGTCCAGGCCCAGTCTGCCGGGCTCCAGAACACGCTGGGGGCGTGCGGGTGCCCAGCAGGCTGCCAGCCACCATTCGGTGCTGTCGGGTTGGCCCCGGGCGACAAGGGTTGCGTGCCGAGCAGGTCGGGAAAGCCGTTTTGGCTGCAGACAAAACCGCTGAGGTTGCCGATCAGCGCCCGGTGCGGAATCAGCGCCCCTTTGGCTGGCCCGGTGGTGCCGCTGGTGTAGATCAGCACGGCCGGGTCGTCGGCCCGGGTGGCGACAGGCGTGAAGCGGTCGTTCTCGGCGGCCAACGCGTCGTCCCAGTCGAGATCACCCTGGCCGGCCGCATCGCCGACGGCGATGACCGTGCGCAAACCCGGGCAATCGGCACGTGCGGCCCGCAAGTTGGCGATGGCGCTGTCGTCAACGATGGCCAGCGCCGCACCGCTGTCTTGCAAGCGGTAGGCCAGCGCGTCGGGCCCGAACAGCATGGCCAGCGGCATCGCCACCGCCCCGAGCTGGTACACCGCCATGTGAGCGATGGCGGTCTCAAAGCGCTGCGGCATCACGATTGCCACGCGGTCGCCACGCTGCACGCCCAGGCAGCGCAGCGCGTGCGACAACCGGTTTGCCTGGCGCTGCAAAGCACGGTAGCTGAGCGCGACCTGCTGGCCGCTGTCCAGCACGGCCCGTACCGCCACCGCCCTGGGTGTCTGGCGCGACCAGCGGGCGCAGCAGACCTCGGCGATATTGAAATATTCGGGCACCTGCCAGACAAAACCCGCGTGCAGCGCGCGGTGGTGGTCGGGCCCACTGTGCGCGGCAATCGGCCGGGGCTGGCCAGGTGTGACAGGCTTGACAGGGTTGACAGGAAGGCGGCGCGGCATGGCCCGCAGCTTAGGCCCAGACAAGGCCGGCGAAGACCCGTCGAAACCCACCCCGCCATCCAGATCTTCCCTCAAGTCCAGGCCTGCCGGCCCGATATGCTGGCAGGCGGCCCGACAGAGGCTGCCGCCAGGACAAGCCAGAACCACGGAGCATCCATGCAGTTCACCCCACTCACTGTTGTCCAGCACCGCGTCGAGATCGGCGCGCCCCTGCCCTTCAATGTGCGGGACAACGACGGCACGCTGTTGCTGGCCCGCGGCCAGTGGTTGAAGACAGCGGACCAGCGTGAGGCCTTGTTCAAACGGGGCGCCCTGGTCGACATCGCCGAGCTGCGCAGCACCGCACAGACCATCGCGCTGGCCAGCCCGAACGAACTGCCCGGCCTGTGGACACGCTGCATGGACGAGCTGGGGCAGACCTTGCGCAATTCTTCCCAGGACGGCTTTCTTTCAGCGCTGGACGACGCCGCCGCGCCGGTGCTGGCACTGGTGGAGCGCGACAAGGACCTGGCGATCTTCCAGGTACTGCGCCAAAACGCCAATGCCAACGTGCAGTACGGCGTGAACCATGCGATGCATGCCGCCATCACCGGCTGCCTGGTGGCCCAACGCCTGGGCTGGACCGAGGTCGACGCGCAGCGCGTGTTCAAGGCCGCGCTGACCATGAACATCTCGATGCTGGAGCTGCAGGGCCAGCTGGCAGTGCAGACCAGCCCACCCACGCCGGAGCAGCGTGAGGCCATCCTGGCCCACCCCGCACTGAGCCGCCAAATGCTGGAGATCTCAGGCGTGAACGATGTCGATTGGCTGGCGGCCGTCGAGCAGCACCATGAAAACAACGACGGCACCGGCTACCCGCGCGGCCTGCGCGAACCCAGCGACATTGCCGCGCTGGTACGGCGCGCTGACATCTACACCGCCAAGCTCAGCCCACGCATCGGGCGCGAGTCGATCACTGCCGACAAGGCGGGCCGCATGATGTTCATGCAGGAACCCGGCCACCCGATGACCGCAGCGCTGATCAAGGAGTTTGGCGTCTACCCACCGGGCTGCTTTGTGCGGCTGATGTCGGGCGAGACCGGGCTGGTGGTGCGGCGCGGCGGCACGGTGATGACGCCCATCGTCGCTGTGCTGACCTCACCCTATGGCAGCAGTCTGACCACGCCCCTGCGTCGCGATACCGCGCTGCGCGAATACGCAGTGCATTCGGTGCTTGGCCACCACAGCGTCGGCTTGAAGGTCACGCCTGAAGCGCTGCTGGCGGTGGCCGCGGCTTGATCCGGCGTTGGCCGGGCAGGCCAACCGGCGGTCAATCCGGTGCGGCGGGTGCCGCAAAACCCTGCAGCGTGCTGCCGGCCACTCGGCAGATGCGCCATTCGGGCATCACCGTTGCGCCCATCTTTTCGTAGAAACGGATGGCGTTTTCGTTCCAGTCCAGCACGCTCCATTCAAAGCGGCCGTAGTTGCGCGCCACCGCCAGAGCGCCCAGGTGGCTCAGCAAGGCCTTGCCAATGCCGACGCCGCGAAAAGCCGGTTGCACGTACAGGTCTTCCAGGTACAGCCCCGGCCGCGCCAAAAAGGTAGAGAAGTTGGTGAAGAACAACGCAAAGCCCACCACCACGCCGGCGCATTCGGCCACCACTGATTCCACCACCGGCCGCTCGCCAAAAAGGTGCGGCGCCAGCGAGTCCGGCGTGAGCCGCAGCAGGTGCGCCAGCTGCTCGAACTCGGCCAGTTCGGTGATCAGGCCGACGATGGCAGGCACATCGCGGGGCTCGGCAGGGCGCAACTGGTAAGAGATCATCGGCTGATTCTCGCCTGATCCCTCGCGCGGCCCGGCACGGCTTGCCGCGGTTGGCCGCAGCGCTGCCTCAGGTCGCGGCGCCGGCGCGACAGCCACCGGGCCGCACTGCCCCTAAAGTGCGGCGATGACCCCGCCCTACGCTGCCCGCCGTGCTGCCCACCACCATCTGCTGCCGGTGCGAGGCCTGAATTACCACATCACCCAGTGGGGCGACCCGGTGCCGGGCCAGCCCCTGCTGGTGATGATGCACGGCTACATGGACGTGGGCGCGTCGTTCCAGTTTGTGGTCGATCAGCTTGTCGATGGACCCGCTGGCCCGCGCTGCATCGTGGCGCCCGACTGGCGTGGCTTTGGCCGCACCCAGTCGCCGCCCACCGACAGCTACTGGTTCGCCGACTACGTGGGCGACCTGGACGCGCTGATCGACGCACTGTCGCCCGACAAACCGGTCGACCTGGTCGGCCACAGCATGGGCGGCAACGTGGTGATGACCTATGCCGGCGTGCGGCCGCACCGGGTGCGGCGGCTGGTCAACCTGGAGGGTTTTGGCCTGCCCGACCTGCCCGCCGCCGACGCGCCCAAACGCCTGGTTACCTGGCTGGACGAGTTGAAGGTGCCACAGCGGCTCAAGCCCTACGCCAGCCTGACTGACGTGGCCCAGCGCCTGTGCAAGAACAACCCGCGTCTGCCCAGCGACAAGGCCCTCTGGCTGGCTGCGCACTGGGCCGAGGCCGGCGCCGACGGCCAATGGCGCTTGCTGGCCGACGCCGCCCACAAGCGCATCAACCCGGTGCCCTACCGAGCGGCAGATGCGATCGCGACCTGGTCTGCCATCACGGCGCCACTTCTGTGGGTGCAGGCCCGCGACAGCCGGGTGGATGCGCACTGGGGTGGCCGCTACAGCCAGGCCGAATTCCAGTCACGCCTGGCGCATGTGCCTGACGTGCGGCAGTTGCAACTCGACGATGCCGGCCACATGCTGCACCACGACCAGCCGGCCGCATTGGCAGCAGCGCTGGCAGCTTTTCTGGACTGACCGGCCAGGGGTCAACGCAGGTCACCCGCCAAACTGGCCAGGGTCTCGGGCACGATCTGCACATGCGACGGGTAGTGCGCATGGTCGCAGCCCAACTTGACCGCCGCGCCCGCCCGCACCGCCTCAAGCGCCAGCGGGCTGAACTCGAAACGCACGAAATGCACTGCCGAGGTTTTTTGAGCGTTTTCGCGGTCCAGATCCTCGTCGGCGATGGCATAGACCCGGGCGTGACCCTCGACCTCGACAAACAGCCGGTCTTCGACCCCGATCAGCCGCGCCAGCTCGCGCTTTCGCTCATGCGGGTCGGGGTACTCGATCATCACCGTGGCCTTCCAGTTGCGGCCGTCCGGCACCAGCGGCGCGTAGGCCTCGATCTCGCTCAGGATGCCCTCCTCCTCAAAGATCTTCTCGATGCGCAGCATCTCCTGGATCTGGTAGCGGATCGTCCGCTCGTCCTCGAACTGCAGGTTGATGTGCTCACCCAGGTGCACGCTGCGGCGTCTGCGGTGGGCGATGATTTCAGGCTTCAAGGTCTTGCGCGCCTTGGTGTAGGCCTCCAGCGACATCAGGCTGGCGGGGGTGATGGGTAGGTTGATGGCGGACATTTCAATTACTCCAATCCGTAGGCATAGCGCACCAGCGTCAGCGGGTGGGACAGTGACTTTGCCGGCGTGCCGGCCTGGCCCATGCCCTGGGCGATGTGGTGGCCGGCCATCGGGCAGTCGCTGGCGATGTGGTCGGGGGTTTCCTTGGCCATCAGCTTGAACACCGGCTTGCCGATCTTCATCGCAATCGGGTGGGTCGCCGTCTTGACACCGTAGGTGCCGGCATGTCCCGAGCAGCGCTCGACCGTGTTGAGCGTGACGGCGACGCTCTGGCCGATCAGCTTGAACATCTCCTCGGTCTTGCGGCCGATCTTCTGCACCCGGCCGTGGCAGGGAATGTGGTAGCTGACCCGGCCCAGATCGCGCTTGAAGTCGGTCTTGAGCAGGCCGTCCTTCTGGCGCGCCATCAGGTACTCGAAGGGGTCGAACATCGCCGACTTGACGAGCTGCACGTCGGGCTCATCAGGGAACATCAGCGGCAGCTCCTGCTTGAACATCAGGGTGCAGCTCGGCACGGCGCTGAGGATGGCGTAACCCTCGCGGGCATAGCGCGCCAGCACCGGGATGTTGGCGTCCTTGTGCTTCTCCACGCCCAACAGGTCGCCGAGTTCCAGCTTGGGCATGCCGCAGCACGACTCTTTCTCGACGATGACGTAGGGAATCTGGTTGTGCTCCAGCAGCTTGACCAGGTCATGGCCGATGCCCGGCTCGTTGTAATTGACATAGCAAGTGGCAAAGATAGCCACCTTGCCGGGGGCGCGTGCGCCGTCGATCACCTGCACGGCGCGGCCCGCCTTGGCCGCGCCCCAGCGGAAACGCTGGGTGGCAAAGTCGGGCATCCAGGCGTCAGGGTGCACGCCCAGTGCGGTGTCCATCGCGCTGCGGGCCAGGCGGGTCTTGTTCACTGCGTTAACCACCTGCACCACCACCGGGATGCCGGCAAAGCTGCCGTGCACATCGGTGGACGCCAGCAACTGCTCGGCCGGGCCGACCAAACCGGCCTTGAACTTGATCGCCTTGGCGCGCAGCATCAGGTGCGGAAAATCGAGCTGCCAGGGGTGCGGCGGCACGTACGGGCACTTGACGACGTAGCAGAGGTCGCAGAGATAGCACTGGTCGACCACGCTCCAGTAGGCCTCCTTCTTGACGCCGTGTACCTCGCCGTCCGTGGTCGCATCGACCAGGTCGAACAGCGTAGGAAAGGCCTGGCACAGGCTGACGCAGCGGCGGCAGCCGTGGCAGATGTCGAACACCCGCTCCATTTCGGTAAAGCAGGCGTCCTTGTCATGGAAGGCCGGGGACTTCCAGTCCAGCGCATGGCGGGTGGGGGCTTCGAGGTTGCCTTCGCGGGTGCTCATGGTCTGCGGCTTGGTGGGGGTGGGCTGTCTTGGGAGGGGGCGGAGGGCCGTCGCCTGAAACGAACAAGGGGCCGCTCGGGACCCCTTGTGTGCAGCAAGCTCAGCGCCAAAGGCGGCAGCTCAATCGACCAGCGCGTCCAGGGCCTTCTGGTAGCGGTTGGCGTGTGAGCGCTCGGCCTTGGCCAAGGTCTCGAACCAGTCGGCGATCTCGTCAAAACCTTCGTCGCGCGCGGTCTTGGACATGCCCGGGTACATATCGGTGTACTCGTGCGTCTCGCCGGCCACGGCGGCGG
>JANMXG010000211.1:0-2140 GCA_031394235.1 Betaproteobacteria bacterium | reverse complement strand
TGGCCGGGCTGCTGGGCAATGTGGGTTGCAAGAGCGACGACGAGGACTGGTACCTGGGCGCGCGCGGCATCAAGTTCTGGCGTCACCCGGGCGCGCACCTCAGCAAGAAGCCCGGCCGCTGGCTGATCTCGGCCGAGCTGGTCGAGTCGACAAAGCTCTACGGCCGGGGCCTGGCCGCGATCGATCCGGCCTGGATCCCCGGCGTGGCCGGCCATTTGCTCAAGCTGCAACTGCTGGAGCCGCACTGGGAGAAAAAAGCCGCCGAGGTGGTGGCGCTGCAGCGTGCCACGCTCTACGGCATCGTGGTCTACAACAACCGGCGGGTCAACTTCGGCAATGTCGACCCCAAGGCGGCCCGTGAGATCTTCATCCGCAGCGCCTTGGTCGAGCACGACTGGGACAGCCACCTGCCGTTTCTGGCGCACAACCGCAAGCTGCTGGCCCAGGTCGAAGAGCTCGAGCACAAGAGCCGGCGCCAGGACGTGCTGGTCGATGACGAGCTGATCTACGCGTTTTATTACCTGTTGCTGCCGGCCGACGTGCACTCGGGCGCCACGCTGGAGCGCTGGGTCAAGTTTGAGAGCCGCAGCAACCCCAAGGTCTTGCAGCTCACCCGTGACGAGCTGATGCGCCACGAGGCCGCCGGCATCACCGGTGCCGCCTTCCCCAAGACGCTGCGCCTGGGCGGGGTGGACTGTGCGGTGAGCTACTTGCACGAACCGGGTGATGCGAAAGACGGCGTCACCGTGACCGTGCCGATCTACGCGCTGAACCAGGTCAGCGAGGAGCGCTGTGAATGGCTGGTGCCCGGCATGCTGCCGGCCAAGCTCACCGCGCTGCTCAAAAGCCTGCACCAGCGGCCGCGCTCAAGGCTGGTGCCGCTGCCCGACTTTGTGGCCAAGTTCATCAGCGCGCACCCGTTTGGCCAGGGCGCGCTGATGGACGTGGTGCTGAAAGCTGTGTGTGAGCGCAGCCAGATCGACGTCATGCGCAACGACTTCAAGCTCGACATGCTGCTGGCGCACCAGTTCATGAACTTCCGGGTGGTTGACGACAACGGCCGGCAGCTCGGCATGGGCCGCCACCTGGCCACGCTCAAGGCCGAGCTGGGCGGGCAGGCGAGGTCGGCATTCCAGGCGCTGGCCGCGCTCAAGCTGGGCAGCGGCCTGGCAGCCCCAGCCGTCTCCCCGGGCGCATTGACCGGTCCCGCAGGCGCTCTGGCTGGCGCAGCGCGGCCATCAGCGGCGCCAAGCCCGGTCGGCCGGCCCGATCAAAAATGGCCAGGGCAGGGCGGCCAGCCCCGCGCTGCAGCTCCGGCCGCCCGTGCCACCCCTGCCGCCCCTGCCGCCCCTGCCGCCCCTGCCGCCCCGGTCGGCTACACCGCCTGGACCTTCGGCGAGCTGCCCGAGCTGATGGAGATCCACAAAGCCGGCCAGGTGCTGATCGGCTTTCCGGCGCTGATCGACAAGGGCAGCCATGTCGAGATCGAGGTTTTCGACGAGCCCGAGGGCGCAGCCGCCAAGCACCGCGCCGGCCTGCGCCGGCTGGTGGCGCTGGCCATCAAGGAGCCGCTGAAGTACCTCGAAAAAAACATCCCCGATCTGGTCAAGATGGCCACCGCCTACATGCCGCTCGGCAGCGCTGACGAGTTGCGCTCGCAGATCATCGAGCTGGCACTCGACCGGGCGTTTCTGGCCGAGCCGCTGCCGGCCGACGCTGCGGCCTTTGCGGCCCGCATCACCGAGGGACGCAGCCGGCTCAACCTGATCGCGCAGGAGGTGGCGCGGCTGGCCAGTGTGTTGCTGGCCGAGTTTGCCGTTGCCCAGCGAAAGCTCAAAGACAGCCGCCCAGCCAAGGAGGTGGCCGATGACGTGGCCGGCCAGTTGCAGCGCTTGATGCCCAAGCGCTTTTTGCTGCACGCGCCGTACGCCCAACTGCAGCACACCGCGCGTTACCTCAAGGCCATCACGCTGCGGCTGGACAAGCAGCGCGCCGACCCGGCCCGCGACGCCCAGCGGCTGGCCGAGCTGCGCCCGCTGGAGCAGCGCTTTCTGCGCCGGCTGATCGACCAGAAAGGCGTGGCCGATGCCCGGCTCGACGAGTACCGCTGGCTGGTCGAAGAGCTGCGGGTCAGCTTCTT
>JANMXG010000210.1:0-4171 GCA_031394235.1 Betaproteobacteria bacterium | reverse complement strand
CCGAGACCAACATCATCAAGCTGCCCAACATCAGCGCCTCGCAAAACCAGCTGATTGCGGCCATCCGCGAGCTGCAGGGCAAGGGCTACAAGCTGCCCGACTTTCCCGAAAACCCGCAGACCGAGGAAGACAAAACCATCCGCCTGCGCTACAACAAATGCCTGGGCAGCGCCGTGAACCCGGTGCTGCGCGAGGGCAACTCAGACCGCCGCGCGCCCAAGGCAGTCAAGGAGTACGCCCGCAAGAACCCGCACAGCATGGCCGAGTGGAGCCAGGCTTCGCAGAGCCACGTCTCGCACATGCACAGCGGCGATTTCTACCACGGTGAAAAATCGATCACGCTGGACCGCGCGCGCGACGTCAAGATGGAGCTGATCACCCAGAGCGGCGCCACCATCCTGCTCAAGCCCAAGGTCTCGCTGCTGGACCGCGAGGTTGTCGACAGCATGTTCATGAGCAAGAAAGCGCTGTACGAGTTCTACGAGCAAGAAATCGAGGACGCACGCAAGACCGGCGTGATGTTCTCGCTGCACGTCAAGGCCACCATGATGAAGGTCTCGCACCCGATCGTGTTTGGCCACTGCGTCAAGATCTTCTACAAGGACGCGTTCGAGAAGCACGCCAAGTTGTTTGACGAGTTGGGCGTCAACGTCAACAACGGCATGGCCAACCTCTACGAAAAGATCGCCGCGCTGCCGCAAAGCAAGCAAGACGAGATCAAGCGCGACCTGCACGCCTGCCACGAGCACCGGCCCGAGCTGGCGATGGTGGACTCGGCCAAGGGCATCACCAACTTTCACTCGCCCAACGATGTGATCGTCGATGCGTCGATGCCGGCCATGATCCGCAACGGCGGCAAGATGTGGGACGCCAATGGCCGGCTCAAGGACGTCAAGGCGGTGATGCCGGAGAGCACCTTTGCCCGCATCTACCAGGAGATCATCAACTTCTGCAAATGGCACGGCGCCTTCGACCCCAAGACCATGGGCACGGTGCCCAACGTCGGCCTGATGGCGCAGCAGGCCGAGGAGTACGGCTCGCACGACAAGACCTTCGAGATCACCGAGGACGGTGTGGCCAACATCACCGACCTGGTGTCCGGCGAGGTGCTGCTGTCGCAAAACGTCGAGGCCGGCGACATCTGGCGGATGTGCCAGGTCCAGGACGCTGCGAACCGCGACTGGGTCAAGCTGGCCGTCAACCGGGGGCGCAACTCCGGCATGCCGGTGGTGTTCTGGCTCGACCAGTTCCGGCCGCACGAGGCCCAGCTGATCACCAAGGTCAAGATGTACCTGCATGAGCACAACACCGCCGGCCTGGACATCCAGATCATGAGCCAGGTGCGGGCCATGCGTTACACCCTGGAGCGCGTGATCCGGGGCCTCGACACCATCAGCGCCACCGGCAACATCCTGCGCGATTACCTGACCGACCTGTTCCCGATCATGGAGCTGGGCACCAGCGCCAAGATGCTGTCGATCGTGCCGCTGATGGCCGGCGGTGGCATGTACGAGACCGGCGCCGGCGGCTCGGCGCCCAAACATGTGCAGCAGCTGGTCGAGGAGAACCACCTGCGCTGGGACTCGCTGGGCGAGTTTCTGGCGCTGGCGGTGAGCCTGGAGGATCTGGGTATCAAGACCGGCAATGCCCAGGCCAAAATCCTGGCCCGCACGCTGGAAGCTGCCACGGGCCAGCTGCTGGACAACAACAAGGGCCCCAGCCCCAAGACCGGCCAGCTGGACAACCGCGGCAGCCAGTTCTACCTGGCGATGTACTGGGCCCAGGCGCTGGCCGCACAGACCGACGACCCGACGCTGCAGGCCCACTTTGCGCCGCTGGCCAAGGCCTTGACCGAGAACGAGCAGACCATCACCGCCGAGCTGGCCGCCGTGCAGGGCAAGCCGGCCGACATCGGCGGCTATTACCTGGCCGACGCCGAAAAGGTACAGGCGGTGATGCGCCCCAGCAAGACGCTCAACGCGGTATTGGCGGCGGCCCAGGGCTGACCGGCTGCGCCGTCAGGCCACCCCGGCAGGCGGCGGCCTGACGGCAAGGTGGTGCGGCTGCGCATGTCGACAGCCGCGCCGCCGCCAACTTACATCGATTCGGCGAAGCTGCGCAGCTTCTCGGACCGGCTCGGGTGCTTGAGCTTGCGCAGCGCCTTGGCCTCGATCTGGCGGATCCGCTCGCGCGTGACGTCGAACTGCTTGCCGACTTCTTCGAGCGTGTGGTCGCTGCTCATGTCGATGCCAAACCGCATGCGCATGACCTTGGCCTCGCGCGGCGTCAGACCGTCGAGCAGCTCACTGACCACCGCCCGCAAGCCGGACTGCATCGCTGCTTCCATGGGCGCCACGTTGTGGGTGTCTTCGATGAAGTCGCCCAGCGTGGTGTCGCCGTCGTCGCCGACCGCCAGCTCCATCGAGATCGGCTCTTTGGCGATCTTCATGATCTGGCGCACCTTGGCCTCGGGCATTTCGAGCTTCAGCGCCAGCGTGGCCGCGTCCGGCTCGAAACCAAACTCCTGCAGGTGTGCCCGGCTGAACCGGTTCATCTTGTTGATCGACTCGATCATGTGAACCGGCACGCGAATGGTGCGGGCCTGGTCGGCGATCGAGCGGGTGATGGCTTGGCGGATCCACCAGGTGGCGTAGGTCGAGAATTTGAAGCCGCGGCGGTATTCAAACTTTTCCACCGCCTTCATCAGGCCGACATTGCCCTCCTGGATCAGGTCCAGGAACTGCATGCCGCGGTTGGTGTACTTCTTGGCGATCGAGATCACCAGCCGCAGGTTGGCCTCGATCATCTCTTTCTTGGCGTCGCGCGAGGCGCGTTCACCCTCGCTCATGCGCTTGTTGATGGCCTTGAGTTCGTCCAGCGGGATCACCGTCTTGGCCTGGATGTCGGCCAGCTTGGTCTGGCGCTCCTGGATGGCGGGCACGTTGCGGCCCAGCGCAGCGCTGTAGGGCTTGCGCGCAGCGGCCTCGGCCTCGACCCACAGCAGGTTCAGGGCGTTGGGCGGGAAATGTTCGATGAAGTGCTGCTGCGGCATGCCGCAACGGTCAACGGCCAGGCGGCGGATCTCGCGCTCGTGGCGGCGCACTTCTTCAACCTGGCTGCGCAGCGACGCACACAGCTTGTCGATGGTCTTGACGGTAAAGCGCACCGTCATCAACTGGTCGCTCAAAGCGGTCTGGGCCTGCTGGTAGGTGGCCGACCCGTGGCCCGACTTCTCGTAGGCCGCCTGCAACTGGGTGAAAGCCGACCGCATCGCGGCAAAGCGCTCAAGCGCGGTGACCCGCATCTCTTCGAGGCGCTTGGTCATTGCCCGGCTGCCGCCGTTGTCGTCTTCTTCCTCTTCCAGATCAAACGAGTCGATGTCTTCTTCGGCCACGTAGTCGTCGGCCTCGTCGGCGACGACAAAACCGTCCACAACGTCAGAGATACCGATTTCGCCGGCGGCGATGCGGTCACCCTGGGCCAGGATCTCGGCCATCACACTGGGCGATGACGAGATTGCCAGCATCATGGCCTGCAGACCCCCTTCGATGCGCTTGGCGATCTCGATCTCGCCCTCTCGGGTGAGCAACTCGAACAAGCCCATTTCACGCATGTACATGCGGACCGGGTCGGTGGTGCGGCCAAATTCGGAGTCAACCGTGGACAGCGCGGCTTCGGCAGCTTCTTCGGCCTCTTCGTCGGTGGACGCGGTACCGGTGCCACCAGCCACCAGCAGGGTGGCCGCATCGGGCGCCTGCTCGTAGACGGCGATGCCCATGTCGTTGAGCATCTTGACAACCGCCTCGATCGCCTCGGCGTCGACCAGCTTTTCTGGCAGGTGGTCGTTGATCTCGTGCTGGGTCAGGAAACCCCGCGTCTTGCCCATCTTGACCAGCGTCGTCAACTCGGCCCGGCGCTTGTTGGCCTGCTCTTCGGTCAGCGTGGTGATGTCCAGGCCAAACTCGCGGATCAGCGCCCGTTCTTTGGATTTGGGCACCTTGACCCGCAGCGGCTTGGCTTTGGGCTTGGCTTCGGCCGGGTCGATCAATTTCTCGACCACCGGGGTCTCGTCGACCAAATCATCGTCTTCGTCGATCAGGTCGACACCGAGGTCATCGTCCTCGGCAACCAAGGTCGGGGGCGCGATGGCGACCTTGCCCGCCTTGGCGCC
>JANMXG010000209.1:0-3547 GCA_031394235.1 Betaproteobacteria bacterium | reverse complement strand
GCCCGAGAACTGGTGCGGGTAGTCGTGCACCCGGCGTTCTGGCGTGGGGATCTTGACGCGCTTGAGCATCTGCACCGCCCGGTCGGTCGCGTCCTTTTTGCTCAGGCCCTCGTGCAGGCGCAGCGCCTCGCCGATCTGCTCACCGATGGTGTAGACCGGATTCAGCGAGGTCATCGGCTCCTGAAAGACCACCGCGATCTGCTTCATCCGGATGCGGCGCATCTGCTCGTCGGGCAGTTGCAGCAGGTCGCGGCCCTGCCACAAGATCTGCCCGGCCACGTAGCGCCCGGGCGGCGTCGGCACCAGGCGCATCACCGACATCGCGGTGACCGACTTGCCGCAGCCCGACTCGCCCACCACGCCCAGCGTCTCGCCGGCGTCTACCGTCAGGTCCACGCCGTCCACGGCATGCAGCCAGCCGTCGTCGGTCTTGAAATGGGTTTTCAGGCCCTGGATTTCCAGCATTGCCATGGCGCGCTGCGGTCTACAGAACCCGGCGCGGGTCGAGCGCGTCGCGCAGCCCGTCGCCGATGAAGTTGATGGTCAGCACGGCCAAGAAGATCGCCAGCCCCGGGAACATCGCCCAATGCGGCGCGATGTCGAGGTAGTCCTTGCTGTCGTAGAGGATGCGGCCCCAGGTCGGGATGTCGGGCGGGAATCCCAGGCCCAAGAACGACAAGGTCGACTCGGCAATGATCGCCGCCGCCACGTCGATGGTGCCGGCCACGATCACCGGGCCGAGGGCATTGGGCAGGATGTGGCGCCAGACCTGGCGGGTGGTGGTGGCGCCCAGCGCACGCGCTGCCTCGACAAATTCTTTCTCCCGCAGCGAGAAAAACTGCGCCCGCACCAGCCGCGCCACCGGCATCCAGCGAAAGCCGCCGATCACCAGCACGATCATGATGAACACGCCCACCTCGGGGCCGAAATTGGCCTTCAGCGTGTCGCGGAACAAATAGATCAGCAGCAGCAGCAGCGGCAGTTGCGGCAGCGACAAAAACAGATCGGTCAGCCACATCAGCGCGCCGTCCACCGCACCGCGCGAGATGCCGGCGATCGCGCCGATGGTCACGCCCACCGTGATGGCCATGCCCATTGCCGCCAACCCCACCGCCAGCGAGATGCGGCCGCCGTAGAGCATGCGCGCCAGCAAGTCCTGCCCCAGGTCGTCGGTGCCCAGCGGATGCCGCCAGGACGGGCCCTTGAGCCGGGCAGTGAAGTCGATGTCGTTGACCGCCAGCGTCCATACCAGCGGGCCCAGCACCACCGCCGCCACCATCATCAGCAGCACCACCAGGCTGAGCACCGCCATCTTGTGGCGTTTGAAGCGGCGCCAGGCTTCGGCGCCTGGCGAGTTGCTGCGCGGTACGGTCAGGGACATGGGCACGGACATCGGCGGGCTAACGGTACGAAATGCGCGGATCGAGCCAGCCGTACAGCAAGTCAGCAATCAGGTTGAAGAAGATCACCAGGCAGGCGAACACAAAAGTCACTGCCATGATCACCGGCGTGTCGTTGCGCAGGATCGCGTCGATCAGCAGCGAGCCGATGCCGGGGATGCGAAAGATCTGCTCGGTAACGATGGCGCCGCCAAACACCTGCGGCATCGTCAGCGCCACCAGCGTGACCACCGGGATCAGCGCGTTGCGCACCACATGCTTCATCACCACCGTGCGCTCGCCCAGGCCCTTGCTGCGGGCGGTGGTGACATGGTCGAGCCGGATCACGTCCAGCATCGACGAGCGCACGTAGCGCGTCCAGCTTGCCCCCTGAAACAAACCCAGCACCAGCACCGGCATGATCGACTGGCGCAGCTGCTCGCCCCACCAGGCCCAGCCGGTGGTGGTCAGGTCAGCGCGGTAGACGAACGGCAGCCAGTCGAGCTTGATCGAGAACACCAGAATCAGCAGGATGCCGGTAAAAAATGTCGGCAGCGAAAACCCGACAAAGGCCAGCGTGCTGGCGATGCGGTCAAACACCGAATACGGCTTGACCGCCGACATCACGCCCACCGGCAGCGCAATCAGCATCGCCAGCAACTGCGAGGCGCCGATCACCGCCAGCGTCACCGGCACCCGCTGCAGGATCAGCACATCCACATCGACCCGGCTGATGAACGAAAAGCCCCAGTCGCCGTGCAGCATCGCCCACAGCCAGCGGAAGTAGCGCTGCCAGACCGGGTCATCCAGGCCAAACTTGACGCGCAGCGCCGCCCGCACCTCGGCCGGCACGTTGGGGTTGAGCGCCATCTCGCCAAACGGGTCGCCCGGCGCCAGCGCCAGCACGGTGAACAGCACCACGCTGATGCCCAGCAGGCTGGGCAGCGCAAACAGCAGGCGCCGAAGCAGGTACGGACCCACGGCGGATCAGTGCGCCGGGGCGGGGCCTTGGGCCGCCATCCGGGTCAGCCGCCGGGCCGGCCCCCTGCATCGCTGCATTGCCTTCACGCTTCGCGAAACCAGTGCTGCAGCCCCGAGAAGTCCAGGTCCCAGCCGGTCAGGGTGGTCGCCAGCTTGGTCGCCACGCCGCGCACCCGCGGCCGGCTGATCAGCGGCACGACGAAGCCGCTCTGGATCACCAGGTCGTTCATGCGGATGAACAGCGCGGCACGCTTGACCGGGTCAAGCTCATTCTCGGCCGCCTTGAAGGCTTTGTTGTAGTCCTCGCTGTGCCAGCGGCTGATGTTGCGGCCCTGCCATTTGTTGGCCTTGCTGGAGATCTCCTCGGTCAGGTACTGGTCCATGAAGCGCTCGGCATCGGGCTGCGTCATGGTGGTGGTGTACATCTGGATATCGCACCAGAACTTGCCGTAGGTGTCCGGGTTGGCCACGTCGGACGAGAAAAACACCGAGCCGGTGATCGACTTCAGCTCCAGGTCGATGCCCGCCTTCTGGCAGGCCTGCTTGATGATGGCCTGCTCTTTCTGGCGCGTGCCGTTGATCGAGGTCTGGTGCACCAGCTTGAGCTTCTTGCCGCCCTTTTCGCGCACGCCGTCAGCGCCCTTCTTCCAGCCGGCGGCCTCCAGGATCTGGCTGGCCTTGTCGACGTTGAACTCGAACTTGGTGTTGGGCGAGCGCACTTTGGCCGGCGCGTTCAAGAAGTTGGCAGTGGCCACGCCGGTGCGGCCGTAGATAAATTCTTGAATGCCCTGGCGGTCGGCCAGCAGCGCCATCGCCTGCCGCACGGCCGGGTCACTGAAGGCAAAGTGCTTGCTCTTGATGCTGGCGCGCTCGCCGTCGACCTCGGTGTACGGGTCGGTCGGGTTGAGCTGCATGAACTCGATGTCACCGCTGGGCACGATCAGCGCCTTGCCCTTGCCGCTGGCCTCCATGCGCTTCAAGATCTCGTCCTCGACCTGCAGGTTCCAGGCGTAGTCGAACTCACCGGTCTGCAGCACCGCGCGGGCGGCCGAGGTGGCGTCGCCGCCGCCCTTCATCTCGATCGCGTCAAAGTACGGCCGGTTCGCCATGTGGTAGTTGTTGTTGATCTCGCCGCGCACCATGTCGCCCGGCTTGAAATCGACAAACTTGTACGGCCCGGTGCCCAC
>JANMXG010000208.1:0-2614 GCA_031394235.1 Betaproteobacteria bacterium | reverse complement strand
TGCCGGCGTCGGGCGGCAGGGCGTTGACCCAGTCGCGCAGCAGGCGCTGTGCATGCTCGGGTTTGGCGCCCAGTGCATGCAGTCGCAATCGCAGGTCTTCTAGGCGCATCGGCAGGGGCAGGTGAACGGGTGGACGGGTCCGCGCTGGGCGGGCGAGGAGCAGGCGCTGGACGGCGGCGGGCAGGCGGCCGCCACACGACAGACAACCGACAGACAACCGACAGACAACCGACAGAACATCGGCGAACCCGCGGCGAACCCGCGCCAGGCCGGGATTTTGCGCCTGCTCAGCGCTGCGGGCTCGGCCAGAATAGCCGGATCAACTCACGGATCAAGGCCTTGGCATGATGTTCGACACGCGGTTTGCCGGCGTATTTACGGCTGGGTTTGCGGCTCGGTTTGCGGCTAAATTGGCGGCGCTGGCGCTGGGCGGCGCGATGTTGGCGGGCTGTGCCGCGCCGCCTGCAGCCGTGCTGCCGCCGCTGGTTGCGCCGGCTGCACTGCTGCTGCAAGGCGTGCCCCCGGTGCCGCAAAGCCTGGCCGATTCGGTAACCCGCTACACCGACTTTGCCGGCCATGCCTTTGTCGATTGGCACCCGACCCAGCGTGAGATGCTGGTCAGCCACCGGCCGGTGGGCGGCAACATCGCGCAGCTCTACCGCGTGGCCGGTCCGCTGGCCGAGCCCGAGGCACTGACCGAGGGCAACGAGCCCGTCACCCGCGCCTGGTACGAGCCGCGCGAGGGCCGCAGCATCGTGCTGATGCGCGGCACCGGCGGCAACGAGGCTTACCAGCTCTACCGGCTGGACCTGCCCAGCCGCGAGCAGACCCTGCTGACCGACCCGGACCAACGCCACAGCCTCAACACCTGGCTGCACAAAAGCAGCCTGGCGATCATCAGCTCGGTGCCGCTGGACCGCACCGCAGCGGGCGGCCGCCGCGACGCCGTCAACACCACGCTCTGGCTGCTGGACCCGGCCCGCCCGGGCCAGCGCCGGGTGTTGGCCGAGCTGCCGGGCGGCGGTTGGCAGGTCACTGCCGTGTCGCCGGACGACCGCCAAGCCGCGCTGCTGCAGTACCTGTCGGCCACTGAATCACGGATCTGGCTGCTGGACCTGGCCACCGGCGCACGCCGCCAATTGCTGCCAACGCCTGGCGGTGCGGCGGCCGGCACCGCAATCCAGGCGCCGGCCAGCCATGCCGCCGAGGCCTTCAGCCCGGATGGCCGCACGCTGTACCTGGTCAGCGACCGGGCGGGCGAGTTTCGCGAGCTGATGGCGCTGGACCTGGCCAGCGGCACGCTGCGGCGTTTGAGCGCCGGCGTGCCCTGGGATGTCGATGAGACAAACCTGGCTGCCGACGGCACGCTGCTGGCGATGCGCGTCAACGTCGACGGCCGGGATGAGTTGCGGCTCGTCGATGCAGCCAGTGGCAGCGCGCGGCCCGCGCCCCCGCTGCCGGCCGGCAGTGTGGGCAGCCTGCGCTTCCATGCGCAGGCACCGGTGCTGGCACTGCAACTGGCCGGCGCACGAACGCCCGGCCAGGTGTACAGCCTGGACACCGCGACTGGCCGGGTCGAGCCCTGGACGCGCCCGCGCCTGCACCCGGCGCTGGATGCTGCCGCGCTGACCGAGCAGCAAATCGTGCGCTGGACCAGCTTCGACGGGCGAAGCATCTCGGGCCTGCTGAACCGGCCACCGGCGCGTTTTACCGGGCGCCGGCCGGTGCTGATCAACATCCACGGCGGGCCGGAGGCGCAGGCCAAGATCGGCTTTGGCGGGCGCAACAACCACCTGCTGCAAGACCTGGGCATCGCCGTGCTGCAGCCCAATGTGCGAGGCTCCAGCGGCTACGGCAAGACCTTTCTGGGGCTGGACAACGGCGCGCTGCGTGAAGACTCGGTCAAAGACATCGGCGCGTTGCTGGACTGGATCGCCACCCAGCCCGACCTGGATCCGCAGCGTGTGGTGGTGGCCGGCGGCAGCTACGGCGGCTACATGAGCCTGGCGGTGGCCACCACCTACCCCGAGCGCATCGCCGGGTCTATCGATGTGGTGGGCATCTCCAACTTCGTCAGCTTTTTGGAAAATACCGAGAGCTACCGCCGCGACCTGCGCCGGGTGGAGTACGGCGACGAACGCGACCCGGCCATGCGCGCGGTGCTGCAGCGCATGTCGCCGCTGACCCACGCCGCCCGCATCACCCGGCCGCTGATGGTGGTGCAGGGCAAAAACGACCCGCGGGTGCCGGTGACCGAAGCCGAGCAGATCGTGGCCCAGGTGCGCGGCAACGGCACGACAGTCTGGTACCTGCGCGCCGACAACGAGGGCCACGGCTTTGCGCGCAAGGAAAACGCCGACTACCAGTTCTACGCCACGGTGCTGTTCTTGCGGCAGGTGCTGGGGCTGCGGGCCCCGCTGGGCGACTAGCCTGCCGGCCTCTGGCGGCCCGCAGGCCGGCGCAGCGGCGTCACTCCAGCGTGATCTTGCGTTCGCGGATGATGTGGCCCCAGCGCGCGCTGTCGGCCGCCACCATCGCGGCAAAGTCGGCGGCCGTGCCGATGCGGGCCGGTTCGGCGCCCAGCTTGGCCAGCCGGTCCACCACGTCGGGCGCC
>JANMXG010000207.1:0-32418 GCA_031394235.1 Betaproteobacteria bacterium | reverse complement strand
CAAACACCAGCCCGATGCTGGCGGCGTCGGCACCCGCGCGCTGGGCCGAGACGATCAGCAGCAACGGCAGCGCCGCTTCGACAAAATTGCTGGCACCGGTGACCACCGCCAGCGTGCGCACCAGGCGCTGGTGCCACAACCAGCGCAGGCCTTCCATCATCTCGGCCCGCAGGTGGCGGGGCGCGGTGGCGGGTGCCGGCGCAAAGTTGGTGCGCAGCCGCCACACCAGCGCGGCCGATGCCAGATAGCTCAGTGCATCGGCAACAAACGGCCAGGCCCGGCCCACCGTCTGGAACAGCCAGCTGCCCAGCGCCGGGCCGACGATCTCTGCACCGGCGTAGCCCGCCTGGTTTTGTGCCGTGGCCTGCGGCAACTGGGCGGCGGCCACCACCCTCGGCAGCGCGGCGACCTCGGCCAGATTGAAAAACACCAGCAGCGTGCCGTTCAGAACCGCCACGATGTAGAGCTGGGTCAGTGTCAGCCGGTCCAGCCAGATCGCGACCGGCACACTGGCGGTGACCAGGGCGCGGCCCAGGTCGCTCAAGATCATCACGTGGCGGCGGTTCCAGCGGTCAACCAGCGCGCCCACCGGCAGGCTCAGCAACAAATACGGCACGATACCCAGCGCGCTGGCCACGCCCACCGCCGCGGGCGAGCCGGTCATTGCCAGGATCAACAGCGGAATGACGATGCCCGCCGCATGTGAGCCGAGCGTGGAGACCACCTGACCGGTCCACAGCAGCCGGTACTCGCGCTGACGCCACAGCGGCGGCAGGGGCGGCGGCAGGGGCAGCGCAGCACGGCCCGGTGCGGCTGCCGAATCAGCGTCTGGACTGGCCATAAGGCGTGATTCGGCCGTCAGACCAGCCGCAAGACCTTTTGCAGGCCTTCGACTGCCCGGCCCTTGCGGGTACGCTTGCCCTGGTGGCTGGCCAGCGCCACGCCCTTGATCAACTCCTCCTTGGGCTTGCCGCCCCGGCCGCTGCCCTGAACCCATACCGAGTCGGCCAACGTGGCCACTGACAGCAGCGGCGCCTTGGCGTCCACATCCATCAGCGTCAGGCCGCGGCCGCCCTTGGGCTGCAGCTTCAGGTCAGACAGTGCAAACACCAGCAGCCGACCGTCGCCCGACAAACAGGCCACCTGGCGGTGCGCCTGCGCCACCCGCACCGGCGGCAACAGCAGTTCACCGTCTTCCATCGTCAAGAAGGCCTTGCCCGCCTTTTGCCGGCCCTGCAGGTCGGCCGCATGGGCCAGCAGCCCAAAGCCCCCCGAATTGGCCAGCAACAGCGTGGCCTGCGCCGCGCCAGCAAAGTAGTGCGCCGGCTGGGTGCCGGATTCCAGATCGATCAGGCTGGTGACCGGCAGGCCATCACCGCGCCCACCCGGCAGTGCGCTGACGGGCACTGAATAAACCCGGCCGCTGCCCTTGGCGGCCGTGCCAAACACCAGCAGCGTGTCCACACTGCGGCAGGCAAACGTGCCGTAGCCCGCATCACCGGCCTTGAACTGCAGCGTGGCCACCTCCACCTCGTGGCCTTTGAGCGCCCGCACCCAGCCCTTGGCACTGACCACCACCGTTACCGGCTCGTCCACCACCCGGATTTCGGCCACCGCGCGCTTCTCGGTCTGGATCAGGGTGCGGCGCTCGTCGCCATGGGTCTTGGCATCGGACTCGATCTCGCGGATCAACAAGCGCTTGAGCGCTGCCGGGCTGCCCAGAATCTCTTCCAGCCTGGCCTGATCCTCGCGCAGCCCCTTCAGCTCCTGCTCGATCTTGAGGGCTTCCAGCCGCGCCAACTGGCGCAGGCGGATCTCGAGAATGTCCTCGGCCTGCCGGTCGCTGAGCGCAAAGCGGGCTATCAGCGCGGCTTTGGGCTCATCGCTCTGCCGGATGATGCGGATCACCTCGTCGATGTTGAGCAGCACCAGGGCCCGGCCTTCGAGGAAGTGAATGCGCGCCAGCACCTTGTCCAGCCGATAACGCGTACGGCGCGACACCGTGGCCTCGCGGAAGGCCAGCCACTCGACCAGCATCTGGCGCAGCGACTTTTGCGTCGGCCGGCCGTCGCCCCCGATCATCGTCAGGTTGATCGGCGCGCTGGTCTCCAGGCTGGAGTGGGCCAGCAGTTGGGTGATCAGGTCACCCTGCTCCACCGTGCGGCTCTTGGGCTCAAACACCAGGCGCACAGCCGCCTCGCGGCCGGACTCGTCCCGCACGGCGTCCAGCACCGCCAGCACGCTGGCTTTGAGCTGGGTCTGGTCGGCGGACAAGGCCTTCTTGCCGGCCTTGACCTTGGGGTTGGTCAGCTCCTCGATTTCTTCGAGCACTTTTTGGCTGCTGGTGCCGGGCGGCAGCTCGGTCACCACCAGCTGCCACTGGCCGCGCGCCAGGTCCTCGATCTTCCAGCGGGCGCGCACTTTCAGGCTGCCACGCCCGGTGGCGTAGGCGTCGCGGATGTCGGCGGCCGGGCTGATGATCTGACCACCGCCCGGGTAGTCCGGCCCGGGCACCCCGCTGTAGAACTCGTCGCCCTGCAGGTATGGGTTGCGGATCAGCGCCACCGCGGTCGCCGCCACCTCGCGCAGGTTGTGGCTGGGGATCTCGGTGGCCAGGCCTACGGCGATACCGGACGCGCCGTTGAGCAGCGCAAACGGCAGCCGGGCGGGCAGTTGGCGCGGCTCTTCGGTCGAGCCGTCGTAGTTGGGGATGAAGTCGACCGTGCCCTCGTCGATCTCGTCCATCAGCAGCCGGGCGATCGGCGACAGCCGCGCCTCGGTGTAGCGCATTGCCGCCGCGCCGTCACCGTCCCGGCTGCCGAAGTTGCCCTGGCCGTCGATCAGCGGGTAGCGGAGTGAAAAGTCTTGTGCCATGCGCACCAGCGCGTCGTAGGCGGCCTGGTCGCTGTGCGGATGAAACCTGCCCAGCACATCGCCCACCACCCGGGCGCTCTTGACCGGCCGGGGCGCGCCCGCCGCGCCCGGCCCGGTGTGGCCCAGGCCCATGCGCTGCATCGCGTACAGGATGCGCCGCTGCACCGGCTTGGCGCCGTCGCAGACATCGGGCAGGGCCCGGCCCTTGACGACCGAGAGCGCGTACTCCAGGTAGGCGCGCTCGGCATAGTGCGCCAGGGTGATCGCGTCGGGGTTGCTCGGCGGGGGCGGGTTCAGCAGGGAGAGTTGTTCGGGCATGGAATCAATGAAAGGGTGGCGCGGTGGGCGGCGAGTAGGCCAACACCGTCAAACCACGATAACCAGGTTGGAGTACGCCGCCAGTGCCGCGTCATGGGTCAGCAGGTGCATGGGCTCAGACATCGCCTGCGCCACCAGCAGACGATCAAACGGATCTTTGTGCAGGGCGGGCAAGCTGTGCACGGCCAGTGCATGTGCCCAGGTAACGGGCAACGGCTCAATGCCGGCAAGACGCAACTGGTCGGCAAAGCGCTGGGGCAACAAGGGCAGCTTGCCCAGCGCCACCTTGATGGTGGCCTCCCAGATCGAGGCGCTGCTCACGAACACCTCATCCGCCTCGGTGATCAGCTTGCGCGCCGCAGCGGTCAGCTCGGTCGCATCGCGCGTCAGCCAGATCGCAATGTGGGTGTCCAGCAGCAGCCTCACGGCTTGTCGCCCGCCGGCGCCCCAGTGGGATCACGGCCTTCGAACAAGGCCAGCAGGTCATCGGGCAACGGCGCGTCAAAGTCGTCCGCCTCGACAAACTCACCCTTCATCAAGCCAAAAATGATCTTGCGTTTGGGCGCGGCGTCCAGCGCCACCAGCTTGGCCAGCGGCGTGCCGTTTTTGGCGATCACCACCGTGACGCCCTGGCGCGCCTGCTCCACCAACTCGGACAAGCGGGTCTTGGCTTCGTAGATGTTGACTTGCATGGTGTTGGCCCCTCGAAGGTCTGAATTTGACCAAGGTTGGTCAGGAATTCTAAGCGGCCGTCCGTCGCTTCCGCGTCAAACGCCGGCCCTGCCAGCCCCTACCCTTGCGCCATGGACTTCAAACTCAGCGGCGACCAGACCCAGATCGTGCAGGCCATCGAGCGGCTGTGCGCGCCCTTCGACGCCGACTACTGGCTGCAAAAGGACAGCGAAGGCGGGTTCCCGCACGACTTTCACCGGGCGCTGGCCGATGCTGGCTGGCTGGGCATTGCGATGCCCACCGCTTACGGCGGCGCCGGGCTGGGCATTTTTGAGGCGGCGCTGATGATGCACACCATCGCCGCCACCGGCGCCGGCCTGTCGGGCGCCTCAGCGGTGCACATGAACATCTTTGGGCTGCACCCGGCGGTGGTGTTTGGCACGGCCGCGCAAAAAGCGCGCTGGCTACCGCCGCTGATCCACGGCCACGACAAAGCCTGTTTTGCCGTCACCGAACCCGACAGCGGCCTCAATACGCTGGGTTTGAAAACCCGTGCCGTGCGGGGCATGGATGCCCAGGGTGAGCATTACCGGGTGTCGGGCCAGAAGCTGTGGATCAGCAGCGCCCAGGTCGCCAACCGCATGCTGCTGCTGGCCCGCACCACGCCGGCCGAGCAGTGCAGCGGCAGCGAGGGCCTGAGCTTGTTCTACACCGCGTTCGACCGCAGCAAGATCGCAGTGCACGAGATCAACAAGATGGGCCGCAAGGCGGTTGACAGCAACCAACTTTTCATCGACGGGCTGCGCATCCCGGTCGAAGACCGTATCGGCGAGGAGGGCCAGGGCTTCAAGTACATCCTGCACGGCCTGAACCCCGAGCGCATCCTGATCGCCGCCGAGGCCATCGGCCTGGGCCGGGCCGCGCTGGCACGCGCCACTGGGTACGCCCGCGAGCGGGTGGTGTTTGACCGGCCCATCGGCCAGAACCAGGCGATAGCCCATCCGCTGGCGCGCAACTGGATGGAACTGGAAGCCGCGCACCTGATGGTGCACCAGGCTGCCACGCTGTACGACGCCGGCCTGCCCTGCGGGCCCGAAGCCAACGCCGCCAAATACCTGGGCGCCGAAGCCGGCTACCGCGCCTGCGAGACGGCAATGTTCACCCATGGCGGCATGGGCTATGCCCGGGAGTACCACGTCGAGCGCTACCTGCGCGAGTCCTGGATCCCTCGGCTGGCACCGGTCAGCCCGCAGCTGATCCTGTGTTTCATCGCCGAGAAGGTGCTGGGGCTGCCCAAGTCGTACTGACAGCGTGTACCGCCCGGATGCGGCCAGCCCGGCATCAAATCCGGTTAGACGGCTCGGCCACCGCGCACCAGCGCAGGCTGCCGGCACGCAGCAGCGCCAACACGCTGGCCTGTTGCGCCCAAGGCAGCTTGCAAACCACCACAGCCCAATGGCCCAGCGCAAGTTGTTGCTGCACACGCGACTCGAAGCGCCGCACATGCGGCCGGGTGTACTGCCGATGCAACAGCCAGGCCGCCATCAGCCCCAGCCCAAAGGGCCCAGCCAGCCAAGCCAGTGTGGGCACTTCGCCGAAAAAGCCGGGATCGTCCAACCCCAGCACAGCCACCCAGACTGCCAGAATCACCATCGCCAAGCCCAGCAAGACCGTACTCAGATGCCGATCCACCAGCGACTGGCGGCCCGTCGGCCAATGCCCGGCCCACAAACTGGCAAGGCGCGAAAACCGCTTGCGCGGTGCATCGCGCGGGCTCAGCAGCACCATTTGGTTCAACGACACCCCATGCTCACGCCCAATCTGCGCGGCGGTGTCGCGCGCCTCGCGCTCATCCAGGTAAAAACCGGCGATACAGGACAGCAGCCGGTTCACCGGTTGCTCCGACGGACCGGTGTCTTGGTAGCTGCGGGACGAACTGCGCACAGGCACCGGCGACAGTGGCCGCGGCGGGCTGTTGAAGAGGGGCTGTACACGGGCCATTCGGCAATACCTGTTGACGGCTTGGGTGGCGACGGAATCCGGCGCTCAACACCGCGCCGCCAGTCAAGTTTGGCTTTGACTGTCCGCCGGCACTGTCTGCCAGCGCACGCAAGACCTGCAAAATCGGCGCTGGGCAACACCTGTTGCCTGCATCTGCCAGTGGCGCGCGCGCAGCTGATGTGGGCTGCTGCTGGCGCCCGCGCCCACCCCGGCCTGATCAGTGGCGGCGCAGCACGGGTTTGAGTACGCCGCGGGCCAGGTAGGCGCCGCCGAAGTAGACCGATTCGACGTCGAACGGGTCCAGGTGCTCGCTCAGTCGGTCCCAAGGCGCGGCCAGCCCCTCGGTAGAAGTGACCGAGTTCAGTGCCGCCGGCAGCACCAGCAAGTTGACCGGCCAAAGCAGCGGCGACGCCCATTTCAAGCCAGAGGCAACAACCCTCGCGCCAGGTTTGAGGTGCACCATCACCCGGGCGATGGCCGCTGGCTGACGCAGGATGTCGTGGGTGAAGTGAAACAGCGCGGCGTCGGCCTTGACCGGGATCGCAGCGATCTCGACCGGGCTGTTGAGCAGCGTCACGCGCGGCAGTTGGCGTTGAACCACCCGCTGGCGGGCCAGCTCGATCATCTCGGGCGACTGCTCGATGCCGATGATGCGGCCTGTGGCGCCGATCGCCTGGCTGAGCAAACCCAGGCTCAAGCCGGTGCCGCAACCGACATCCAGCACCACCTCGCCGGGCCGCAAGGCCAGCAGGGCTATGGCCCGGCGCCGCAAGGGCTCCAGCAGCGCGAGTTCCAGGTCGTAAAAACCAGCACGCCTGCGGTACTGCGCCAACGCAGCGGCCCGGTCGGGCGTCGAGCGGGAGAGGCGGTTTGGCTTCATGGCTGGGATCATCGCACCCGGCGCGTCGCCAGGGCTTGCGTTAGAACAGTGCGGCAAGCTTGCGCGCAGTGCGGCTATCAGGCCACCGCGGCGCTCTCCAGCCCCAGCGCCACCCGTGCCTGGTACTCGCGGTCCAGCAGGCTCATCACGATCAGGCTGTCGTAGCCGTCGGCGTTGTTGCCGGTCAGGCGCACGCTTTCACGCAACCGGCCTTCCTCGACAAAACCCTCGGACCCATAAAGCAGCTGGGCGCGGGTGTTGAGCGCCTTGACATCGAGCCAGAAGCGGTGTGCATGCAGGTCACGAAAAGCCATCAATTTGAGCGCCCGCACACAGGCGCGGCCCAGCCCCTGGCCCTGGCCGTCATGCGCCAGCACCAGGCGTTTCATCTCGACACTGCGGTGCGGGTTGCGACAGCCTTGCAGGATCACAAAACCAGCCGCCTCAAAGCGCGGCCCGGCCTCGACGATGAAATGCCTGAAGTCCGGAAACCGCACCGCGCCCTCGTGCTGGGTGCGCTCCCACGGTGTGATGAACGGCAGGTTGTGGCCATCTGTCTCGACCTGGATCACGAAGTCCAGGTCGCTGAGCAGGGTTGGGCGCAGGCGGACACGATGCGGAACGACACCGGAGGCGTCTTGGGGGACTTGGTCCGCGCCGGGCCGCTCCCAAGCGGACCCGCTCCCCCCCGGGGGGGCGACGCCGGAGGCGTCTTGGGGGCCTCGGTCAGACATCGATTTCTACCGCATCGCCGTGCAGTTCCATCAACTCGCGCCTGGAGGCCGCCTCGCCCTTGCCCATCAGCTTGGTGAAGCTGCTCACCGTCTGCTCAAAACTCAGCACACCCCAGGCCACCGGCAGCAATCGGCGGGTCTCCGGGTTGAGCGTGGTCTCCCACAGTTGCTCGGCGCTCATCTCGCCCAGGCCCTTGAAGCGGCTGATGCTCCACGAACCCTCTTTGGCGCCCTCCTTGCGCAGTTTGTCCAGCGTGGCTTCTTGCTCGCCGGCATCGAGCGCGTAGAACTTGGCCGCCGGCTTCTTGCCCCGCGCCGGCGCGTCGATGCGGAACAGCGGCGGCTTGGCGATGTAGACATGGCCACGCTCGATCAGCTTGGGAAAGTGACGGAAAAACAGCGTCAGCAGCAGCACCTGGATGTGCGAGCCGTCAACGTCCGCATCGCTCAGGATGCAGACCTTGCCGTAGCGCAGGCCTGAAAAGTCGGGCGAATCGCCCGGGCCGTGCGGGTCGATGCCGATCGCCACCGAGATGTCGTGGATCTCGTTGTTGGCAAACAACCGGT
The DNA here is from genome assembly GCA_031394235.1 of Betaproteobacteria bacterium. Lineage (GTDB taxonomy): Bacteria > Pseudomonadota > Gammaproteobacteria > Burkholderiales > Burkholderiaceae_C > Pseudaquabacterium. Next base: position 24,372 of record JANMXG010000207.1, on the reverse strand, counting down.
CGCGCTCGACCTCCCAGGCGTTGAGCACCTTGCCGCGCAGCGGCAGCACGGCTTGGGTCTCCTTGTCGCGGCCCATCTTGGCCGAGCCGCCGGCCGAGTCGCCTTCGACCAGAAACACCTCGTTGAGCAGCAAATCGCGGCTCTCGCAATCGGTCAACTTGCCGGGCAGCACTGCCACGCCCGAGCCCTTGCGCTTTTCGACTTTCTGGCTGGCGCGTTGGCGTGTCTGGGCCTGGCGGATCACCAACTCCGCCAGGCGCTTACCGTGCTCGACATGCTGGTTCAGCCACAGCTCCAAAGGCGGCCGGGTGAACTGGCTGACCAGGCGCAGCGCGTCACGGCTGTTGAGACGCTCCTTGATCTGGCCCTGAAACTGCGGGTCCAGCACCTTGGCCGACAGCACAAAGCTGGCGCGAGAGAACACATCCTCAGGCATCAGCTTGACGCCCTTGGGCAAGAGCGCGTGCAGCTCGATGAAACTCTTGACGGCGCCGAACAAGCCGTCCTTCAGGCCGCTTTCGTGGGTGCCACCGGCCACCGTCGGGATCAGGTTGACATAGCTCTCGCGCAACACCGCGCCCTCATCGGTGAAGGCCAGCACCCAGGCCACGCCCTCGCCTTCGGCAAAGTTGTCGCTCTCGCTGGCCGTGGCGTAGCCGGCGCCCTCGAACATCGGGATGACCGGGTCGGCCGCCAGGCCCTGGCCCAGGTAGTCGCGCAGGCCGCCCTGATAGACCCAGGTCTGGACCTCGGCCGGCTTGTCGTTGGCTTTCTCGACCGTCAGGCTCACCGTCACGCCCGGCATCAACACCGCCTTGCTGCGCAGCAAATGGGTCAGCTCGGCGCGTGGCAGGTCCACACTGTCAAAGTATTTGGCGTCGGGCCAGACGCGCACGCTGGTACCGGTTTTCCTGTCTTTGAGGCCCTCAGACGCCACGCCCCGTTCCGCCGCACCCAGCTTGCGCAGCACCAGCGGCTCGATCACGTCGCCGCCTGAAAAAGCCAGTGTCGCCATCTGGCCCTCGCGCCAGACGGTGACCTGCAAACGCCGAGCCAGCGCATTGGTCACGCTCACGCCAACGCCGTGCAGCCCGCCCGAGAAGCTGTAGGCGTTGCCGGCGCCCTTGTCGAACTTGCCGCCGGCATGCAGCCGGGTGAAGACGATCTCGACCACCGGCACCTGCTCTTCAGGATGCAGGCCAAACGGGATGCCGCGGCCGTCGTCGTCCACGCTGACCGAGCCGTCGGTGTGCAGCGTGACGGCAATGCGCTTGCCAAAGCCGGCAAGGGCCTCGTCGGCGGCGTTGTCGATCACCTCCTGCACGGTGTGCAGCGGGTTGTCGGTGCGGGTGTACATGCCCGGCCGCTGCTTGACGGGCTCCAGACCCTTGAGCACGCGGATCGAGGCTTCGCCGTAGGTTGAGGCAGATTTTGGGGGGGGGATAGCCATCCCAAGGATTCTAGGGAGGGCTGGCACCACAACGGCGGACGCGGGCTGCCAGGTCAAGCTGTCAAGCGACGTTCTTGAGCCCCGGCTGGTAGATGCGGGCGTTGCCGATCGACAGCAATTCACCCTTGGGGATGGCGCCCGGCGCGCTGACGCCGAGGTGCACCCAGGTGCCGTACTCGTAGATCACCTGGTCGTAGGCAATGCCGCAAGCCGCCACCGCCTTGGCTGTCTGCAGCACGGTGCCAAACGCCTGTGCGGTGAAATCGACCGCCAGACCCGTCTTGTGCTGGCTGTTCTTGGCGCCCTTGATGGCGGCGTTGAGCGCGTCGCAGCGGTAGCCGCTGTTGATGCGCATCGGCACATTGCCCAGCGCGGTGCGCACCAGCTCCAGCATCGCGGCCAGGTGCTTGAGATTTTTCAGCACCTCGGCGTCCGGCGTGTTGTCGATCCCGAGCCGCACTGCAGCATCACTGACGACAAACTCGTCGTACCAAAAGTTCGGGCTGAGCATCCTGGCCATGGGGCATCTCCGGGAAAGTTGAACGAAACGCCAGCTTGGCAGGCGTCACCGGCTTTGTCTGTCCCTACTTTCGACGCCCGCGGCATGGGCAAACCCGCAAAGTCGGTCGGCAGCCGTGATCGGCGTTGCCCGCTAGCATCTCGCCCTATGACGGTCACCAGCACGCCCCCCTCCAGCGCACCCGCGGCCCAGCTGTCGATGAAGCAGGTGCTGCTGTGTGGCGCCCTGGTGGTCACGTTGTCGATGGGCATCCGCCACGGCTTTGGCCTGTGGCTGCAGCCGATCACGATGGACCGGGGCTGGACCCGCGAGACCTTTGCCTTTGCATTGGCGGTGCAAAACCTGTCCTGGGGCATCGCCGGGCCGTTTGCCGGCATGCTGGCCGACCGTTACGGCGCCTACCGGGTGCTGGTGATCGGCGGTGTGCTGTACGCGCTAGGCTTGGTGCTGATGGCGCTGTCCACGTCAGGCCTGGCTTTTACCGGCAGCGCCGGGGTGCTGATCGGCATGGCCCAATCGGGCTGCACCTACGCGGTGATCTATGGCGTGATCGGCCGCAACGTGGCGGCCGACAAGCGGTCCTGGGCGATGGGGGTGGCCGCGGCCGCGGGCTCGTTTGGCCAGTTTTTGATGGTGCCGGTGGAGAGCTGGCTGATCAGCGCCTGGGGCTGGCAGAACGCACTGTTTGTGCTGGGCTGCGCCGCGCTGGCGATCCTGCCGCTGGCGCGTGGCCTGCGCGAGCCGGCGCAGGCCGTGCACGAGGGTTTCCGCCAAAGCATCGGGTCGGCACTGCGTGAGGCTTTTGGCTACCGCAGCTTCCAATGGCTGATGGCGGGCTACTTTGTCTGCGGCTTCCAGGTGGTGTTCATCGGCGTGCACATGCCCAGCTACCTGCGTGACCACGGCATGGCACCGGGCGTGGCCACCACCGCGTTGGCGCTGATCGGGCTGTTCAACGTGTTTGGCACCTACACCGCCGGCTGGCTGGGACAGCGGGTTCCCAAGCGCTACATCCTGTCGGGCATCTACGCGCTGCGGTCGGTCGTGATCGTGGCCTTTTTGCTGGTGCCGCTCAGCCCGATGAGCGTTTATTTGTTCTCCGGCACGATGGGCCTGCTGTGGCTGTCTACCGTGCCGCCGACCAACGCGGTGGTGGCGCAGATCTTCGGGGTGCAGTATTTGTCGATGCTGGGCGGCTTCATCTTCTTCAGCCACCAGGTGGGCTCGTTCTTGGGAGTGTGGCTGGGCGGCCGGCTGTACGACGCCACCGGCAATTACGACCTGGTGTGGTGGATTGCGGTTGCGCTGGGCGTGTTTGCCGCGCTGATCAACCTGCCGGTGCGCGAGACCGCCATTCACCGCAGCGGCCCTGTGCCGGCGGTGGCGTGATGCGCGCTGCGCTGCCGAGACGCTTGCGCAGGTTGGCCGCCAGTCTGGCCGTCGGGTTGGCACTGGCCGCCGCGCTGGCCAGCGTGTTTGCCGCCTACCTGAACCCGCACTTGGTGGTCGATCTGGCCAACCGGGTCTGGGCCTGCTTTTGAGCCCGACCGGGGGTACGTCAGTGCATCCGGGCAGGCATCCGCCACCGCACACCAGCGGCGCACCGTCCGACTGGCTGCAGCGCTGGGCCCACCTGTTGCCCGCGGGCGGCCGGCTGCTGGACCTGGCCTGCGGCCGCGGCCGCCACCTGCGCTGGGCAGTCGCGCGCGGATTTGCCGTGACCGGCATCGACCGCGACGCCGCGGCGCTGGCCGAATCGCTCGACCTGGCCCATGCCGGCAGTGCCGAGTTGATCACCGCCGACATCGAAAACGCGCCCTGGCCACTGCCAGGCCGCCAGTTCGACGCGGTGCTGGTCTTCAACTACCTGTGGCGGCCGCTGTGGCCGGACCTGATCGGCGCGCTGGCGCCCGGCGCGGTGCTGGTCTGCGAAACCTTTGCCGCCGGCAATGCGTCGGTGGGCAAGCCGTCACGGCCGGACTTCCTGTTGCAGGCGGGTGAATTGATCCAGCGCTGCGCCGGGCTGACCGTGGTGGCCTATGAACACGGCTTTCTCGAGAATCCCGCGCGTTTTGTGCAGCGGGTGGTGGCGGTGCGCGCCGTCGCCGACAGCGCAGCACCACCGCGCCACGCTTTGCAGGCCACGCTTGCGCCCTGAATCCGGCCCCGCCGTGGGCTTTTGGCACGGCCTTGCCAGGCGGCTAAAATCAGCGCTTCGCAAGGAATCCGAATGAAACCCATTGTTGGCAGCATCGTCGCCCTGGTCACGCCGATGTTCGAAGACGGCAGCGTCGATTTTGAGACGCTGCGCAAGCTGATCGACTGGCACATCGCCGAGGGCACCGATTGCATCGGCGTGGTGGGCACGACCGGTGAATCGCCCACGGTCTCGGTCAACGAGCACTGCGACATCATCCGCGTGGCGGTGGCCCATGCCGCCGGCCGGGTACCGATCATGGCGGGCGCCGGCGCCAACTCCACCCGCGAAGCGATCGAGCTGACCCGGTTCTCCAAAGAGGTCGGCGCCGATTGCACGCTGCAGGTGGTGCCTTACTACAACAAGCCGTCGCAAGAAGGCATCTACCAGCATTTCAAGGCGATCGCCGAGGCCATTGACCTGCCGGTGGTGCTGTACAACGTGCCCGGCCGCACGGTGGCCGACATGCAGCCCGAGACCGCCCTGCGCCTGGCCACGGTGCCCGGTATCGTCGGCGTCAAGGAGGCCAGTGGCAACATCGAGCGAGCGGCGCAGTTGATCAAGCACGCACCGACCGGCTTTTCCATCTACTCGGGCGACGATGGCACCGCGGTGGCGCTGATGCTGTTGGGCGGGCACGGCAATGTCAGCGTCACCGCCAACGTTGCGCCCCGCCTGATGCGCGATTTGTGCGTGGCTGCGATGGCGGGCGATGTGACCCAGGCCCGCAGCCTGCATTTCCGGCTGCTGTCGCTGCACAAGCAACTGTTTTGCGAGCCCAGCCCGGCACCCACGAAATGGGCGATGTCGCGCCTGGGCCACTGCCGGCCCGAGGTGCGGTTGCCGATTACACCGCTGACCGCCGACGGACAGGCGCTGGTAGGCGCCGCGCTGCGCGACGCCGGCCTGCTGTGAGGCAGGCGATGCACCCAACCTGACCCCCACGCACCGACCTGCCCGCTTTTTCTGCCAACATGCTGGCCCAAGCCGCTGGCCTGTCGTCGCGGCTGGCCGTCCACCTTCCTGCCCAGCCCTGCCCCTCGCCCATAGGCAGCCCCACTGCGCACTCCCTGGAGAACCACCCTGTGAATCCTGTACTTGCCATCACCCCGCTGCGCGCAGCCACGCTGTTGCTGGCCTTGACGATGGCCGGCTGCACAGTCTTGGATGTGTCAGGCGACAAGCTCGATTACCGCAGCAAGGCCAACAAGACCGACCCGCTCGACATCCCACCCGACCTGACCCAGTTGGCGCGCGACGGGCGCTACCAGGCCCAATCGGGCGTGGTCAGTGCGTCCGGCCAGCGGCAAGCCGCCACGGCTGCCCAGGCAGTGGCCGCAGCGCCAGCCACGGTTGCGCCAATGGCCACCCCCGACATGCGCATCGAGCGCCTGGGCAACAGCCGCTGGCTGGTGAGCACGATGCCGCCCGAGAAGATCTATCCTCTGCTGCGCAAGTTCTGGCTGGACCGGGGCTTTCAGTTGACCGAGGACAACGCTGGGGTCGGCCTGTTGCAGACGAACTGGGCCGAGAACCGCGCCAAGTTGCCACTGGACTTTCTGCGCAGCACTTTGGGCCGGGCTTTCGACAATCTGTACAGCACCGGCGAGCGCGACCAGTACCGCAGCCGCGTCGAGCGCACCGCTACCGGCAGCGAGGTCTATATCAGCCACCGCGGTATGGTCGAGGTCTACCAGGACGCACGCCGCGAAAGCACGATCTGGCAGCCGCGGCCGATCGACCCTGACCTGGAAGCCGAATTCCTGGCCCGCTTCATGGTGTCGCTCGGCGCCAAGGACGACCTGGCGCGCAGCGCTGTCGCCGCAGCGCCGGCCACGGCAGCCAAGGCCCGGGTCGCCAGCGTGGCCACCACCGCCACGATGGAAATCGATGACAGCTTCGACCGCGCATGGCGCCAGGTCGGCTTGGCGCTGGACCGCGGCGGTTTCACGGTCGAAGACCGCGACCGCAGTGCCGGCCTGTACTTCGTGCGCTACGTCGACCCCAAGCTGGCCAACAAGGAAGACCCCAATTTCTTCCAGAAATTGTTCAATAGCGACAAGGACGCCGCCCGTCCGCAACGCCTGCGCGTGCTGGTCAAGGCGGTCGGCACCAAGTCGGTGGTCAGCGTGCAAAACAGCGCCGGCGTGGCCGACGACAGCGCCATAGCGCGCCAGATCATCGGCAAGCTGACCGACGAACTGCGCTAAACGGCTGGCCGGCTGCGCCGCCCGGCGCAACCGGCACGGCATCAGGCTGCCGACTTGGCGGCCCGTTTGCCCAGCTCGATCTTGGCAATCGCGTTGCGGTGCACCTCGTCCGGGCCATCAACCAGACGCACGGTGCGCTGGTGGGCATAGGCCTCCGCCAGCCAGGTGTCCTGGCTGACGCCGGCAGCACCAAACGCCTGGATCGCCCAGTCCACCACCTTGCAGCTCATGTTGGGCGCCACCACCTTGATCATCGCGATCTCGGCGCGGGCGTCCTTGTTGCCCACGGTGTCCATCTTGTGCGCGGCGTTGAGCGTCAGCAGCCGGGCCTGGTCGATCATGCAGCGGCTCTCGGCAATGCGCTCGGCCCAGACCGATTGCTGCGACAGCGCCTTGCCAAAGGCGATGCGGTTCTGCAGCCGGTCGCACATCAGCTCCAGCGCCCGCTCGGCCGCGCCGATCGAGCGCATGCAGTGGTGGATACGCCCGGGCCCGAGCCGCCCCTGCGCGATCTCGAAGCCCCGGCCTTCGCCCAGCAGGATATTGGCCACTGGCACCCGCACGTCCTTGAGCACCACCTCCATGTGGCCGTGCGGCGCATCGTCATAGCCAAACACGCTCAAGGGCCGCAGCACTGTCACGCCCGGGGTGTCCCTGGGCACCAGCACCATCGATTGCTGGGCATGGCGCGGGCCGTCCGGATCGGTCTTGCCCATCACGATGAAAATCGCGCAGGTCGGCACACCGGCACCGGATGAATACCACTTGGTGCCATTGATGACGTAGTGGTCACCGTCGCGGCGGATACTGGTCTGGATGTTGGTGGCGTCCGACGAGGCCACCGCTGGCTCGGTCATCAAGAAGGCCGAGCGGATCTCGCCGCGCAACAGCGGTTCGAGCCAGCGCTCTTTCTGTTCATGGCTGCCGTAGCGCTCAAAGGTTTCCATGTTGCCGGTGTCGGGCGCCGAGCAATTGAAGACCTCGCCCGACCAGCTGACACGGCCCATCACCTCGCACAGGGGCGAGTAATCCAGGTTGTTCAGGCCCTGCGGCGCACGTTCGCTGTGCGGCAGGAACAAGTTCCACAGGCCGGCCTGCCGGGCCAGTGGCTTGAGCTCCTCGACCAGCGCCGAGGGTTGCCACTGGCTGCCCGTCTTGCGCAGCGCGTGCAACTCGGCATGGTGGCGCGCCTCGTTGGGGTAGATGTGCTGGTCGAAAAAGGCGTTGAGCCGGTCGAGCAGGTCGCGGGTGCGGGCAGAGGGTTCGGCGAACATGGGGTGTCTCCTGGGCGGACGGTGGACTGAGGTGCCGGTGCCTGCGACTGGGCTGGCCGGGACGATTGAAGCACCGGCGCAGCACCGCCAAGGTCGCCAGGGTGACGACCCGCCCTGCCCGACGTTGGCGGCCGCAGAAAGCCGGGCGCCATGCTGTCAGCAAGGTGCAAAGCACCGGGTCTATGCTGTCGTTGCACACCGCCAACCCCACCGCCAACACACCCCCGAGGAGCATCCGCCATGAGCCAAACCCGTGACGTCTACGTCGTCAGCGCCGCCCGCACCGCCATCGGTACCTTCGGCGGCACGCTGAAGGACACTCCACCGATCGACCTGGCGACCACCGCGATCAAGGCAGCCATCGCCCGCAGTGGCGCCGATGCGGCGCAAATCGGCCATGTGGCAATGGGCACCGTGATCCCGACCGAAGCGCGTGACGCCTACCTCGGCCGCGTCGCCTCGGTAGCCGCCGGCGTGCCCAAGGAGACCCCGGCCTTCAACGTCAACCGGCTCTGCGGCTCGGGCCTGCAGGCGATCATCTCGGCCTCGCAGGCCATCATGCTGGGCGACTGCGAGCTGGCCATCGGCGCCGGTGCCGAGTCGATGTCACGCGGCATCTACTTCATGCCCGCCGCGCGCTGGGGCGCACGCATGGGCGACACCCAGTTGCTGGACTACATGGTCGGCATCCTGCACGACCCGTTCCACAAGATCCACATGGGCATCACGGCCGAGAACGTGGCCGAGCAGTTTGGCATCACCCGAGCCCAGATGGACGCGCTGGCAGTGCAAAGCCACCAACGCGCTGCTGCCGCCATCGCCGCTGGGCGTTTTGCCGAGCAGATCGTGCCGGTCGAGATCGTGACCCGCAAAGGCACGGTCAGCTTTGTCACCGACGAGCATGTGAAGGCCGACACCACGCTGGAGACGCTGGGCAAGATGCGCGCGGCCTTCAAGAAGGACGGTTTGGTCACGGCCGGCAACGCCTCGGGCGTCAATGACGGTGCGGGCGCGGTGGTGCTGGCCAGCGGCGACGCGGTCAAGAGCGGCAACCTCAAACCGCTGGCCCGGCTGGTGGGCTATGCCCACACCGGCGTCGAGCCCACCATCATGGGCATCGGCCCGGTGTCGGCCACCCGTGCGGTGCTCAAGCGCATCGGCCTGAAGGTCAGTGACCTGGACGTGATCGAGGCCAACGAGGCTTTTGCCGCCCAGGCTTGCGCTGTCAGCAAAGAGCTCGACCTGGACCCGGCCAAGGTCAACGTCAACGGCTCGGGCATCTCGCTCGGCCACCCGGTGGGTGCCACGGGCGCCATCATCACCACCAAGGCGCTGTACGAGCTGCAACGCACCGGCGGCCGCTACGCGTTGGTGACGATGTGCATCGGCGGCGGCCAGGGCATTGCGGCCGTTTTCGAGCGCTGCTGAATCCTCTAGACCAGCACCCCGAAGGCCTCGGTGAAGGCGGGCTGGGCATAGGCGTCAACAGCATACCCAAAGCCCTTGTCGCCCCAGCCCGTGCCCCAGCTGTTGCGCACGATGAAGCGGCCGTTGATGTAGCCCACCAAGGCCACGCAATGCCCGCCCTGGATGCTGGACGGGTCGTACTGGTCCAAGTTGCCCTTGGTGGCGGTGGCGTCCATGAAGTGCTTGTCCACATCCAGCCGGGTCAGGATCGGGCCCTTGGTGGCCAGCCAGTTGCGCCAGGCCGCCAGGTCGCGCCCGAGGTTGAAGTAGCTGGCGATGCGCAGCTGCGACGCGGTGGCGTAGAAGGCGTTGGCGGTGCCGGTGTACATCTGCTGCGCACCGCCCAACTTGAACGGCAGCACCTTGTTGGTGACCACGCCGAACTTTTGCGCAATGTTGAGTGCGGCCGTCAACCAGGTGCCGTCGCTTTCGATGAAGCTGGTCGGGCGGGTGGTGTAGACGTCGGTCTCCTTGGACGCCATCCACAGGTAGCGCGGCGACAGCATCTCGGTGTTGGCCAGCTTGCGGGCCTTCACAAAATGCCAGCGCAACACCCCCTCAGCCGAGCCCCAGCCCACACACGACCCGGTGTTGCCCTGGTCACCCACCTTCCACCACGCGGCGCGCAGGTCGACATTGAGCGCGGCGTCTGCCTTGGCACTGAGCGCCTTGGCACTTTGCAGGCCCGCAGCGACGGCAGTCTCGATCGTCCAATTTTTTTCAGGCTTGGGCGACGGCAGGCAGTTGAAGATGTAGTCGGTTGATTTGCGGGTGGCCATTCAAGATCTCCTGTTCGGTTGGGCAGGTTGCCCCGTCAGGGGCTGTGGGGTAGGTCGCCACACGGGCTGCACCGACCCGGGTCATCTTGCGGGCGACCCGCCCGCCGAGCCACCCTGGTTTCTAGGGGCGGCGTCATTCCCTTGGCGGACGCCCCAGGCCGCAACAAACCGGGCGGGTTAAGCTGCTGCACCGCAACATCTTCAGGACTTCACCGCATGGACATCCAGACCCTTGGCATCATTGGCGCCGGCACCATGGGACGCGGCATCGCGCAGGCTTGCGCGGTCAGCGGCCTGCGGGTGGTGATGGTCGATATCGACGACACCGCCGTGCAGCGCGGCCTGGGCCAGATCAACGCCAGCCTGGACCGGCTGGTGAAAAAGCAAAAACTCTCGGTCGAAGACCAGGCGGCTGCACTGGCCCGCATCCATGCCACCACCCAATACGCCGACCTGTTGCCGGCCCAATTGGTGATCGAGGCTGCCACCGAGAGCGAGGCGCTCAAGTGCAAGATCCTGGCCCAACTCGATGCGCTGCTGCCCGCCGAGACCCTGGTGGCCACCAACACCAGTTCGATCTCGATCACCAAGCTGGCGGCCGCCACCCAGCGGCCCGACCGTTTCATCGGCATGCATTTTTTCAACCCGGTGCCGATGATGGCGCTGGTCGAGATCATCCGCGGCCTGCAGACCAGCGATGCCACCCACGACGCGGTGCATGCGATGGCGTTGCGGCTGGGCAAGACACCGATCACGGTCAAGAACGCACCCGGCTTTGTCGTCAACCGCATCCTGATCCCGATGATCAACGAGGCGTTTTTTGTGCTGGCCGAGGGCCTGGCCACGGCTGAGGACATCGACGCCGGCATGAAGCTGGGCTGCAACCAGCCGATCGGCCCGCTGGCCCTTGCCGACATGATCGGCTTGGATGTCTGCCTGGCGGTGATGGAGGTCTATGTGCAGGAGTACGCCGACTCCAAATACCGGCCGTGCCCGCTGCTCAGGGAGATGGTGGCCGCCGGCTGGCTGGGCCGCAAGAGCGGCCGGGGCGTCTACCCCTACGCTGCGGATTGATGCAACCGCAGGCCTGGCGCGCCACGGGAGTCGGGCAGCAGGCCGCGGCACTGGCCTCGGTCAGGTCGGTGCCACCAGATGCCAGGCGCGCAAGGCCAACCAGGCGGCCTCATAGTCGTGCGCCTGCAGCGGCAGCTCTACCGATCGCGTGGCGGTCTCGCCCAGCACGCCGCGCAGCAGCGGTTCGATCTCGCGAAAACATGCCCCGGCCTTGAAGTCGGCCGTGTGCAGCAAGTGGGCCAGTGATTCAACCGCCATCAGCAACTCGGCTGTGGGTGGCCCCGACGTGACCAGGCCGCCAGCAGCGCCCGCGACATTCGTCAGGCGGTCACCGATGGCCCGAACCAGCGCCGCCAGCGCACCCTGAAGCGTCTCCGCCTGGGCCAGCCAGTCAAGTGACGCTGCAGCCTGATGGGTATGCTCCAACGCCGATTCCAGGGCCAGTGACAGCGCCGCCAGATCGGTGGCGCCGATAGCGCCACAAGCGCCGCGCATCGAGTGCAGCAGGCCTTGGGCGTCGGTCCATCGGCACTGCGCCAGCGCGGCATCGAGTGCGGGCAAGCCAGCGTGGTACGACTCGGCAAACTGGCGCAGCACGCGCGCAAACAACTGATCGCGCCCTGGCAGGTACAGCAAGGCGCGCGACATCGTCAGCCCCGGGATGCCGTCCAGCGCCCCGGCCACCCCACCCGCTTCACCGGCCGCACCGGACCTGGCCGTGGCGGCCGTTGCAGTCAGTGAGAACGCCCCAGCAGGTGAGGACGCCGCGGCATGTGCGCTCGCCTCGGCCGGAGCCAGGGCAGCGGCTGACCGTGCGCGCGCACCCTCGGCCGATAGGGCGACGGTCAGCGCGGCCGCCTCGTGTGACGGCAGGCCGACTGGCGCCCGGTCCGGCAGCCAGCGCGCCAGCAGCGCAAACAGCAGTTCGGGCTCGACCGGCTTGGCCAGATGGTCGTCCATGCCGGCGTCCAGACAGGCCTCGCGGTCGTCGCCAAAGGCGTTGGCGGTCATGGCCAGCACGGGGGTGTGGGCATGTAGCGGCAGGCGGCGCAGGGCTCGGGTGGCCGCCAGCCCGTCCATCACCGGCATCTGCATATCCATCAGGATCAAGTCGTAGGGGTGCTGCTGAGCCAACGCCACCGCCTGCGCGCCGTCGCCCGCCACGTCGACGACCAGTCCCCCCAACCGCAGCAGTTCGCAGGCGATCTCCTGGTTGACCAGGTTGTCCTCGGCCAGCAGCACATGCGCGCCTACCAGGCGTTGGCGTGCCGGCAGCGCCTGGGCCGGGACCGACCGGTACAACCCCAGGCCCGCCACATCATCGGCCGGCAACGGCCCTGTGGCGGGCTGCAGGCGGGCGGTAAACCAGAAACAGCTGCCCTGCCCCAGCACGCTTTGCACCCCGACCTCGCCACCCATCAACTGGGCCAGCCGGCGGGTGATCGTCAGCCCCAGGCCGGTGCCGCCGAAGCGCCGGGTGCTGGACGTATGAGCCTGCTCGAAGGGCGAGAACAAACGGTCCATCTTGTCCGGCGGTACACCCACGCCGGTGTCGGTGACCGATAGACGCAGGAAGACCCCATCGGACCCTTGCCCGGCGGTGTCTTGCCGACTGTCGGGCCGCAAATCGCTGGTTGGCAATTCGCCATCGCGCCGACCCAGGTCCGCCAGCACGGTGCAGCGCAGCACCACACTGCCGCGGTCGGTGAACTTGACCGCGTTGCTCATCAGGTTGAGCACCGCCTGCGACAACCGGGTGGGATCGCCGAACAGCACCGGCGGCACACCGTCGGTCAGCACCTCCAACACCAGCCCCTTGTCGCGGGCGCGCTCGGCCACTAGCGCGCAGGTGCGGTGCAGCAGTGCCGCCATCGGAAAGTTGGTGCGGGCCAAGCTGAGCTTGCCCGACTCGATCTTGCTCAGGTCCAGCACGTTGTTGATCACGTCGAGCAGATGGTGCGCGGCGTCCGACAGCTTGCCAAGTCGCTGCGCGGCGACCGGTTCGGGTCCGTCGCGCCGCATCAGGTGGGCCAGGCCGATGATGGCGTTCATCGGTGTGCGGATCTCGTGGCTCATGTTGGCCAGGAAGGCGGTCTTGGCCTGGTTGGCGGCCTCGGCGCGGTCGCGCGCACCGATCAACTCGTCATTGACCGCCTGCAGCCGCAACTCGGCATGTTTGAGCTGCGAGACGTCGGACACCAGCACAAACAGCCCGATCACTGTCGACCCATACCGGTCCGGCACATAGTGCACCCAGACATGGCGCGGCGCACCGACCGGCCGGACCAGCGAATGCTCAAAGTGCTGGGCCTGACCACCCAGCGCGTCGGCAAATGCGCGCTCGCCGGCGTCGTCATCAGGGTCGCCGATGACCTGCCGGCGGGTAAGACCCACCAGTTCGCGGCCCAGGCCGAACCAGTCGATGTAAGCCCGGTTGGCAAAACGAAGCACGCGGTCGGCACCCCAGTAGCCCACCATGTCTGGCAAATTGTCGGCAATCGAGCGCAGAAAGTGCTCGCTTTCGGTACGGGCCGTCACGGCTTGTCGCAGGTCATCGGTACGCGCAGCGACCTCGAGTTCCAGGTGCTGTCGGTAGCCCGCCAGCTCGGTCTCGATGCGCTTGCGCTCGGTCACGTCGCGGCAGACGCAAAACCAGACAGTGCGGTTGTTCAGCTGCAGCCGTGTGGCGCTGCCCTCGACGGCAATCGTCGAGCCGTCCTGCCGGCGCATCGCCAGAACGCGAATATCGGACGGCTCGTCGGGGTCGTTCAGGCGGGCCAGCACCTGCTCGCGGTTGAACTGCGCGTTCCAGTCCCAGGCATGCAGGCGGTTGGCAGCGTCCAGGCTGTAGCCCAGCATCTCGGCAAAGGCCGAGTTGACCTCGTCGACTGAGCCGTCGGTATTGATCACCACCACGCCGTCACGCGACTGCTCGATCATCACCCGGCGGCGGCTGGCGTCGTCCCGCAGGCGTTGGGCGATCTGGCGTTGTTCGGTGATGTCGAGCAAGGTGCCGACCAGGCGCAACGGGCTGCCGTCCGGTGCGCGCTCCAACACACCACGCTCGCGCACCCAGCGCTGTTGACCGTCGTAGCCAAACAGGCGTGCCTCGATCACAAACAGGCCGGTGCGCCGCAGCGCGTTGTCATAAGCGGCCAGCAGGCTGGCACGGTCCTCCCGGTGCACCAAGGCCAGCATCTCGGCCACGCTGCACTCGTCATCGTCCAGCCGGTCCGCATCACGGCCCAGCCGGCGGGCAGCATCGGCTGACCAGCGGATGCGCTGGCTCACCAGATCCCATTCCCACACGCCCATCTCGCTGGCCACCAACGCCACGCCCAGACGCCGCTCGCTCTCGCGCAGAGCCGCCTCGGACCGCTTGCGGCGGCTGATATCGCGGCACACGACAAACACCCAGCGTTGCCCGTCCACGGCCACCACGTTGGTACCCACATCGAGCGCGATCACGTTGCCGTCGTGGTGCTGCACACTGGCCTCGAAGCGGGCCTGCGCTCCGGCAGGCGCCAGCCGCAACGCCTTGGCCTGTAGCGATGACCAGGTGATGCCCAGGTCGGCCAGGTCCAGACCGATCAGCTCAGCCAGCGGCCGGGCCAGCATCGCGGCCAACGCAGGATTGGCTTCGGCCACCCGGCTCGACCCCTCGATCACCATCACGCCCTCACGGGATTGCTCGATCAGCACACGCCGGCGCACCGCCGCATGGGCCATCCGCGCCTGCGCCTCGCGCCGTGCCGTGATGTCCTGCACCGTGCCCACCAGGCGCTGCGGCACACCGTCCTCGTCGTGTTGCAGCATGCCGGTGGCCGCCAGCCACTGCACGGCGCCGTCGGCCCGCAGAAAACGGCACTCCAGCGCCAGCGGTTGCTCATGGGCCAGGGTGCCCCGCAGCGCCGCTTTGACGGCGGCGCGGTCGTCAGCGTGCAGGCGGCGAAGCAGGCGCGCGCCATGCACCGCGCCGTCTGGGGTCGTGGCCGGGGCTTCACCCAGGATCGCCCAGGCCTCGGGCCACAGGTGCAGGCGTTGGCCGGCCAAGGCCCATTCCCAGACGCCCATGCCGGCGGCCGCCAGCGCCAGGCCCAGGCGCTGCTCGCTGGCGCGCAACGCCTGAGCGGCCGAGTGGCTTGCACTGACATCGCGGCTGGCGCAAAAAGTCAGCTGCCGGCCTGACACGCAGACCCGGTGGATGCGGGTCTCGACCTGCAGCACCGGGCCGGCCGCTTGCTGCCAGCGTGACTGGACAGTTGTGAGCGCGGGCTCGCTTCGGCCCAGCAACTCCAACGCCTTGTCCCGCGGAAAATCGATATCCCAGTCCCATGCCCGGCGCTGCAGCGCATCCGACATCGGCACACCCAGCAGCGAGGCAAAGCGGGCATTGGCCTCCAGCACCCTGCCCTGGTCGTCGAGCAGGTAGACCGCATCGCGCGCCTGGTCAAACATGAAGCGCCGCCAGGCGTCCCGGTACTCGGGCACGTCGTCGTTCGCCAGCCCATCCGGCTGGCCGGCACCCGGGTTCGGCGTGGCGTCGATAGGCAGCACGGGGCGGTGCATGGACAGCAAACCCCGCGAACCTGGCTGAACGCCGCCGCTCAGACGACGCCGACGCGGGCTGCGCTGGCAGCCGCCCCGGCGGGATTGGCCGGGGACAGTGACACCCCACCGGCGTGGCCAGGCGCAGCCGGCGGGTGGTCGGCATAGCGGCGGGCGATGGCCGTGAACTCGGCCTCGCAGTCGATGAAGGCATCGACTGCGGCCGGGTCGAAATGCTGACCCCGTTCGGCCAAGATCATCGCGCGGGCGGTGTCGGCGCTGAGCGCGGGCTTGTAGACCCGGCGCGAGATCAGCGCGTCGTAGACATCGGCCAGTGCCATCAGCCGGGCCGCCAGCGGGATGGCCTCGCCGGCCAGGCCGTCCGGGTAGCCCGAGCCGTTCCAGCGTTCATGGTGGCTGCGGGCCATCTGCTTGGCCACCTGCAGGAACGCCACCGGCTGCGCCACATCGCTGTCGGCACGGCTGATCGCGTCGGCGCCGATCTGGGCATGGGTCTTCATCACCGCCCACTCCTCGGCATTGAGCTTGCCCGGCTTGAGCAGCACGCTGTCCGGTATGCCGACCTTGCCGATATCGTGCAGCGGCGCCGACTTGGCCAGCAGATCCACCTGGCGGTCGTCGATCTGACCGGCAAAGCGCGGGTCGCGCTGCCGGTGCAAGGCCAGCACACGCACATAGGCCTGGGTGCGCAGCAGATGGTTGCCGGTGTCGGGATCGCGGGTCTCGGCCAGCCGGGCCAGCGCGTGCACCGTCACATCCTGAATGTGCAGGGTCTCGGCCATGCGGCTGGCCACCTCGGCTTGCAGCCACTGGTTGCGGTCCTGCATCAGCACCCGGGCGTTCTTGAGTTCGAGCTGGGTGCCCACACGGGCCATCAGGATCGGTGGACGGATCGGCTTGGTGATGTAGTCCATCGCGCCGTGCAGCAGGCCGCGTTCTTCGTCCTCGGCGCTGTTGAGCGCGGTCAGGAACACCACCGGGATGGCGCTTGTCTCGGGGTCGGCACGCAGGCGCCGCAGCACCTCGTAGCCGTCCATCTCGGGCATCATCACGTCGAGCAGGATCAGGTCGGGCAGCGGTGCCAGCTTGACCAGGCGCAGCGCCCGCGACCCGGAGTTGGCAGCACGCACGGCATACGTCGGCTGCAGCAGCTCCCCGATGATCGTCAGGTTCTCGGGGTTGTCATCGACGATCAGGATCAGCGGCTGGGGCACGTCAACGCATCCGGTTCAACGGCGGCGACCAATGGCGCACCCGTGCTGCGCGATTCCGCCCCGTACTGCAACGTTTGTATCACGTTGCCGGGGCGGTGAAACCCAAAACAACGCCCGATGGCGCGACTGTCTCGGTCCGCCGGGCAACGAGAATGCTGGCATGAGTGCCCTGCCGCAACGCATCGTCTGCCTGACCGAAGAACCGACCGAGATTCTCTACGCGCTGGGCCAGCAGCACCGCATCGTCGGTATCTCTGGCTTCACGGTGCGCCCGCCGCAGGCGCGGCAGGAGAAGCCCCGGGTGTCTGCCTTCACCAGCGCCAAGGTCGACAAGATTCTGGCACTGGAACCCGACCTGGCGATTGGCTTCAGTGACATGCAGGCCGACATCGCTGCCGCCTTGATCCGCGCCGGCGTGGAGGTGTGGATCAGCAACCACCGGTCGGTGGCGGGCATCCTGGGCTACGTGCGCCGGCTTGGCGCGCTGGTCGGCGTTGCTGCCGAGGCCGACGCCTACGCCGACCGCCTCCAGGCCCATGTGGATGCGGTGCGCCAGTCTGCGGCGCGGCTGCCGCGCCGGCCCAAGGTGTACTTCGAGGAATGGGACGTGCCGCAGATCAGCGCTATCCGCTGGGTCAGCGAACTGGTCGGGGTGGCCGGCGGTGACGACATTTTTCCGCAACGCGCGCTGGCCTCGCTGGGGCGCGACCGCATCGTCGCTGAACCGCTGGACGTGGTGGCCGAAGCGCCCGACCTGATCATTGGCTCCTGGTGCGGCAAGAAGTTCCGGCCCGAGCATGTCAGCGCCCGGCCCGGCTGGGCAGAGGTGCCCGCAGTGCGCCACGCCGAGCTGCACGAGGTCAAGTCACCGCTGATCCTGCAGCCCGGCCCGGCCGCCCTGACCGACGGTCTGGACCGGCTGCACGCCATCATCACCGGCTGGGCCGAGCGCCGCGCCTGACCCGCTGTCTTGCATGCGCCGCTATGCGATCATTCCGGCAGACTTGCTGATTCCCCCGCCTGGAGACCCCTCATGTTCAATGCCATCTTGCTGTCCCAAGTTGCCGACAAAAAGACCCACGCCGAGCTGGTTGCGATGGACGCGTCCCGCCTGCCCGATGCGGCCACCTTCGGCGTTACGGTGGATGTCAGCTGGTCGACGCTGAACTTCAAGGACGCCCTGGCGATCACCGGCCGCGGCGCGGTGGTGCGCAGCTGGCCGCTGGTACCGGGTATCGATCTGGCCGGCACCGTTGCCGAAAGCCGCCACCCGGACTGGCAGCCCGGCGACGCGGTGGTTGTCACCGGCTGGGGCCTGGGCGAAAGCCACTGGGGTGGGTTGACCCAACGCCAGCGGGTGCAGGCCGACTGGCTGCTGAAGATCCCGGCGCCATTTGACGCCCGCAGCGCGATGATCGTCGGCACCGCGGGTTTTACCGCCGCGCTTTGCGTGATGGCACTGCAAAAACACGGGCTGCAGCCGGGCGACGGCGAAGTGCTGGTGACCGGCGCTGCGGGCGGTGTGGGGTCGATTGCGGTGGCCCTGCTGGCCGCACTCGGCTACCGGGTGGTGGCTTCGACCGGTCGGCCGCAAGAGGCCGACTACCTGGGCCGGCTGGGTGCCGCCCGCATCATCGACCGGGCCGAGCTGGCCGCGCCCGGCAAGCCGCTGCAAAAAGAGACCTGGGCCGGCGTTGTCGACACGGTCGGCAGCCACACCCTGGCCAATGCCTGCGCGGCGACCCGCTACAACGGCGCGGTGGCCGCCTGCGGCCTGGCCCAGGGCGCTGACCTGCCCACCACCGTGATGCCCTTCATCCTGCGCGGCGTCACGCTGTACGGCATCAACAGCGTGTTGGTGGTCAATGCGCTGCGCGCCCAGGCCTGGGCACTGATGGCACGCCATCTGGACATCGCACTGCTGGACAGTCTGGCCACCGAGATCGGTCTGAGCGAGGCGATTGCCTACGCCCCCAAACTGCTGGCCGGCGAGGTGCGCGGCCGCACGGTGGTCAACACGGCGCGCTGACGGGCGCTTCAGGCGCGTCGCTCAGGTGTTGGGCTTGTCGGGTCAGTAAACCGACGGATGTCGCAGCCAAAATGTGGCGGCACCGTTGATGATCACGGTTGCCAACGGGCGTTAACTGGCAAGAATCGCAGCGACACCTGACACTGGCTCAAAGAATCGGAACCACGATGCGCGAAGTACTCTGGGACAGCCTGGTCGAGGGACTGCAATCAGGCAAGTGCGTGCTGGTGCTGGGCCCGGACGTACCGGCGTTGCGGCGCAGCGGCGCGGCCGCAGCGCCGGGCGCGGCCGACGACCTGGCGCAGGACAGCGCGCGTGATGCGTTTTGCAACAAGCTCGCGGCGGAGATGCGCGCCGAGGGTTTGACGGTCGCCGACAAGGCCTTGTTCGGCGTGGCCCAGCAGTACGAGGACGCCCCGGTGTTCCAGGACGTCAAGCTCAAGAACATCGCGGCCAAGTTTTTCCGCGAGCTGCCCCTGACCCCCGGCCCGCTGCACGCCGAGCTGGCCCGCATGCCGTTTGCGCTGGTGCTCACCACCTGCCACGACACCTTGTTTCAGAAGGCGCTGGCGCTGGCAGACAAGCCGGCCACCACCTACGCCTACCACTACCGCGGCGAGCCCCGTGACATCCAGGAGCTTGAGGCCGCGCCCGACTGTGATCGGCCCACGGTTTACCACCTGTTTGGCAACTCGGACAACCCGGACTCCCTGGTGCTGACCGAGAACGACCTGCTCGACTTCATCAACAACCTGATTTCGGCCCGGCCCCAGCTGCCCGACAGCCTGAAGAGCCAACTGCGCGACAAGACTTTCCTGTTTGTCGGTTTTGGCATCCGACACTGGTACATCCGCTTCCTGCTCAAGCTGCTGATGCGCGCGCTGGGCCTGTCCACCGGCGCGGTGGCGCTGGAGTCGCTGGGAGATCTGGGCGACCACGAGCGCGAACAGACCGTGTTGTTCTACAAACGCGGCGCGCGCGGCACGCGGCTGGAGGTGGTCGAAAGCGATGCCCTGGCGTTTCTTGGCGAGTTCAATGAGCGCATGCAACGCTCGGGCGGTTTTCTCGGCCTGTCCCAGCGGCGGGTGCGGCGCGCCAAGGTCTTCATAAGCTACGAGCGCCGCGACGACCTGCTGGCACAGCGGGTGTTTGCCGCGCTGCAGACCGAACAGCTGGAGGCCGCGCTCGACCACCAGTTTCTCAGCGCCGGCGACAACTGGAACCTGGCGATCGAGGATCGGGTGCGCAACTGCGACTACTTTGTGGTGCTGCACAGCGACAACCTGGTCACCAAGCTGGACGGCTACGTCAACAAGGAGATCAACATCGCGCTGGACAAGGCCAAATACAAACAGGCGGCGGTCAAGTTCATCGCGCCGCTGCTGACCGGCGGCATGACGGCCGAGGCGGGGCTGGGCGCGCTGCGCGACTTTCACCAGCACAAGGTGGGCAGCGCCAGCGAGGCCGAAGACCTGGCCGCCTTCGTCAAGGACCTGACGCGCGACTTCCAGCGCCGGATGAAGACATGAGCACCGCCGCGTCCCCGGCCCTGCCCGCCGCGGCAGACCCGCCCCCCGCGCAGGCGGCCGCGCCAACGCGCTACCCCGGGGCCCAGCCTTTTGCCGACAGCAACCTGTCGCGCAAGCTGTTTTCGGGTCGCGACCATGAGGCGGTGGCGCTGACCCACCAGATTCTGGCCAACCGGCTGGTGGTGCTGTTCGCGCGCTCCGGGCTGGGCAAGACCTCGCTGCTCAATGCCGGCGTGGTCGAGCCCCTGCGCGCCCAGGGCCTGCTGCCACTGACGATCCGCCTCAACGATGTCGAACACGGCGCGCTGGCGTCGTTTTACGCCGGCGTGCGCAGCGGCTGCCCCCACCAGGGCATCGAGTACCTTGCCGGCGACAACCGCAGCCTGTGGCATTTCTTCAAGACCGCCGAGTTCTGGCAAGGCGACCAGTTGCTGGAGCCGGTGCTGATCCTCGACCAGTTCGAGGAGATCTTCACACTGCAGTCCGAAGAGCAGCGCAACGCCTTCATTGATCAGCTGTCCTACCTGGTGCGTGGTGTGCGGCCCAAGCTGGCGGACAGCGCCGACGGTGCTGCCGGCACCGCTTTGAGCGACGCACCGCCCCGGGTCAAGATCGTGCTGAGCATGCGCGAGGATTTTCTGGCCAACGTCGAGGAGCTGTCTGACCGCATCCCCGAGATCCTGGACAACCGCTTTCGCCTGCTGCCGCTGTCCCGGGCCAACGCCGCCCAGGCGATCGAGCGGCCGTCCAAGGTGGAAGACCCCGCGCTGGCGACCCAGCCGTTTCGCATCGGCGAGGACGCCAAGGAGCTGATCCTCGACTTTCTGCAGCGCCGGGTGGATGGCTCGCGCAGCCAGGCCGCAGCACAGATCGAGCCGTTCCAGCTGCAGCTGATCTGCCAGTACCTGGAGGAGTCGCAGCAGCGGCGCACCGACACATCCGCCTCGCAGGTGCTGTCGGCTGCCGACATTGGCGGTGAGGCCAGCCTGCGCCGGATCACCAAGAGCTTCTACCGCCGGCAGTTGCTGACCGTGCCGTTCTGGCAGCGCCGGCGTGTGCGCGCCCTGTGCAGTGAGTCGCTGATCAGCCCGGGCGGGCGCCGGCTGCGGCTGGAAGAGTCGGAAATCACCCGCCTGACCGGCGTCAAGGCGGCAACCCTGGCCCTGTTGGTCGAGCGCCGCCTGCTGCGCGTCGAGCCCAGCGACACCGGTGCCTACTACGAGCTGAGCCACGACTCGCTGGTAGCACCGGTGCTGGAGTCGCGCCGGGTCTGGTTTCTGCTGCGCACGCTGGGCTTGCTGCTGCTGGCCGCCGCCAGCACCGTGGTGCTGTTTTTCCTCACGGCCGGCGCGGCAACGTCGCTGTTCGATATGGAAAAGCCGCTCGAACTGGTCATCGCGGCGCTGAGCATCGCCGGGCTGGGCTGGTGGGCTGTCGCGTGGCTGCGCAACCGGTGGCGCGATGTCACCGAGATGTGGCGACGCGTCCGGCTTTGAGCCTCGCGCCGCGCGGCGCGGCGCTCAAAGCGTCTCGGCGGTGCCCAGGATGGCAGTGGCCTGGCTCGACAGCGTTCCGCCGTTGCCGTGCGCCAGCGCAATTTTAGCGCCCGCCACCTGGCGCTCGCCGCATTCGCCGCGCAACTGGCGCACCGCCTCGATCAGCGCAAAGATGCCGTACATGCCCGGGTGGGTGCAGCTCAGGCCGCCGCCGTTGGTGTTGACGGCCAACCGGCCCCCCGGCGCGATGGCGCCGTTTTCGACAAACGCGCCACCCTCGCCTTTGGCGCAAAAACCCAGGTCTTCAAGGAACAGCAGGGTGTTGATCGTGAAGGCGTCGTACAGCGCCGCCACGTCCACATCGGCGGCGGAGAGGCCCGCCATCGCATAGGCCGCCCGGCCACTCTGGCTGGCGGCCGTCAGCGTCAAATCGGGCATGGCCGAGATCTGCCGGTGCCAGCAGGCGGTGGCGGTGCCCAGCACATGCACGGGTGGTCGCGGCAGGTGGCGCGCCCGGTCGCTGCGCACCAGCACAAACGCGCCGGCGCCGTCGGTGACCAGGCAGCAGTCGCGCACCGTCAATGGGTCGGCCACCATGCGCGCATTGAGCACGTCGTCGATCGACAGCGGACCCCGCTCAAATGCCTCGGGGTTGAGTTGCGCCCAGGCGCGGGCGGCCACCGCCACTTCGGCCAGCTGGCGCCGGGTGGTGCCGTAGCGGGCCATGTGGGCCGAGGCTGCCAGCGCATAGGCCGCCACCGGCATCACCGGGTCGTAGGGCATTTCGTAGGGCTGCGGGTCCATCTGGCGGCGCGCGTCGGCCACCGCCTTGCGGTTCATCGTGCCACTGCGCTGGGTGCTGCCATAACACACCAGCACGGCGTTGCACTGGCCAGCGGCCAGCGCCAACATCGCCGGCATCAAATGGGCGATGAAACTGGAGCCGCCCAGCATCGTGCCGTCGATGAAGCTGGGGTTGAGTCCCAGGTACTCGATCACCGGCATCGGCCACATCGTCGACAGGACGCTGGCGGTGCAGACGCCGTCGATATCGGCCATGGTCAGGCCGGCATCGGCCACCGCCGCGTGGGCGGCCCGGGCCAGCAGTTCCATCTCGGTAAATCCGGGGGACTCACCGCAGCCAAAGGTGGCGACACCGGCAATGGCTGCGCTGCCACGCAGAGATTTGAGGTCGAAGCTCATGCCGACACCTGCGCATCAAACACCACAAGGCCGCGACCATTGGCCTGCGCCACCCGCGCCTGCACCCGCAGGCCGACGGTTACCGCTGCGGGCGCCAGGCCTTCGACCCGGCTCATCAGGCGCACGCCTTCGTCCAGCTCGACCATGCAAATGGCGTAGTCGCCGCCCAGCTCGGCCTTGCGCCGGAGCGTGGTGACAGCCGCGACCGTGTCGCCACCGGCGGGTGCCACCAGGGCGGGGCCCAGTGCGCCGCAGTGCGGGCACAGCTCGCGCGGAAAGTACACATGGCGGCCGCACGCGCCGCAGTGCTGAATCAGGAAGCGGCCCTGGTCCAGCGCCTGTTGGTGCTGGGCCTGGATGCCGGTGGCGGGCAAGGTCATGGTGGTGTGGTGTTGAGCATCGGGATCGACGCGTGCCGCGCAGTCTGCCCAATGCCGCCGCAGCACGCCATTCGTGAATGCCAAAGGGCCACCCGGCCGGCGCCCCAACCCCCTGCGCAAGCCGGGCGTGCAAACCCCGGCTTCGGCAATCCCGAATTGCAAGGCACGGTGGATGACGCCAAGCTGGTGGACGATTTTCTTCTGCCAGAACGCCCCCATGACCTGTTTCCGCCCTTGCCGCCGCCAGCTACTGCTGACGACCGCCGCTGTTGCCGTGGCGACCCTGGTGCCCTTGACCGCCCTGGCCCAGCCCGCCAGCGGTCCGGTACGCCTGCTGGTGGGCTATGCCGCTGGCGGACCGGTCGATGCGATGGCGCGCATTTTTGCGCCGGCGCTGGCGCAAGAGCTCGGTGCCACCGTGATCGTCGAGAACAAACCCGGCGCCAGCGGCGCCCTGGCCGGCGAGCTGGCGGTGGGCGCAACGGCCGACGGCAGCACGCTGTTTTTTGCCGCCAGCCCGACCATCACCATCGTGCCGCACATCCAGAAAAAGATGCGCTACGACCCGGCACGCGACCTGACGCCGCTGGCGCCGTTGCTGAGCTATGCCAACGTGCTGGTGGTGCCCCAGGCCAGCCCGCTGCGCAGCCTGGCCGACCTGCTGGCCGCCGCGCGCGCCAACCCGGGCAAGCTGTTCTACGGCTCGGCCGGTGTGGGCGCGTCCAACCACTTGAGCGGCGAGTTGCTGGCAGCTCAGGCCAAGGTTCAACTGGTGCACGTGCCCTACAAAGGCAACGCGCCGGCGATGAACGACGTGATCGGCGGCCAGCTGCAGATGATGTTCGACATCGTCGGCGGGGCGCAAAAGTACATCGCTGCGGGCCAGGTGCGGGCGCTGGCGGTGACCTCGGCCACCCGCAACCCGATGCTGCCCGAGGTGCCGACGATGCGCGAGGCCGGCCTGCCCGGTTACGAAGTCGG
>JANMXG010000206.1:0-1682 GCA_031394235.1 Betaproteobacteria bacterium | reverse complement strand
AAGCGTGTCTTAGCTGCGACATAACTTGAGTACGGGTTAGTCTTCGCTGAAGCTTCGCTTTCGAGCTCGACTTGGCGCATTGCCCGAGCTGCGGCGGCGAGCTCAAGATCATTGCGGCCATCCTGGAGCAACCGGTGATCGCGAAGATCCTCATGCACTTGGGGCTGAGGCCGACTGTGGATGCTCGCTGGGATGGAAACGATGGCCAGTTCGGCGGCCCATGACGGCAATGACACGGGTGATTCGACTGGCCAGGGCAGGTTCCCGGGAAAGCAAGCCGAGGGCCCACTTCGCCACTGTCGTTGACATCAGGTCGGAGGGCGACAGCTTCATTCGCCAGCTGACGTGGCTTGCCGCCGTTGCCGCTCAGCTTGCGGCTGGAATCACCGCTTGACTATCGCGCAACACCTGCGCTGCTGGAGGGGCGATGTGCTGGTTCACCACTTGTTGAGCCTGGGCCGTTTCAGCCCCATTGCGCGCATGAACCACGAGCACGGCCTGCCCATTGGCCAGCGCGTCCTTGATCAGGGTGGACACGTCGCCTTTGCTTCTTTCCGAGCCCACCACGGCACCGACCAAACCGCCGAGGCTTGCACCCCAGCCGATCAGGTACAGGGCGCCCAGCACCGGGCTGGCGATGAACAGGGTCAGGTTGGCTGCCGCCATGGCAATCGACACGCCGGCACCTGCCGCCGTGCCCACTGCCGTGCCGATGGCGCCGTCGCGCAAGAGATCCTTCAAGACGTCGTCGCTGTCCGACCTGGCGTCGGCGCCAGCACCTGTCGACTCAGCCGTCAGCACCCTGATCTGCGTCGACGCCATGCCCTGTGCCACCATCAGGTCGCGAGCCTCGTCGGCGTCGGCCCGCGAGGAGTACAGGCCGACAACCCGGTGCAGATAGTTTTCCATGACGCTTCTCCGGTTCTGTAAGCTTGTCTCGGCTTCGGCCGGAAATCGGCCTCGCCACCAGAGCGTTGATCCGGCAACCCCGAGTCAACAGACCCGGCGAGTCCAAGCCTGCGGGCAAGCGAGCGCGCAGTCTGTTTGCATGGAAGCTTCAAGTCTGTGCGTTGGGGAACAGACCCGGTGGCGCCAGCAGGCGACCATCGATTCAGCCGCCCCACTTCCAGGAGCCGCCCTCAAATGTTCCACCATGACATGACGGTGCTGCCCGCGCCGCGCACGGAAACGGACAGCTTCGGACCCATCGATGTGCCGGGTGATGCCCTGTGGGGTGCGCAGACCGAACGCAGCCTTCGCTTCTTCGCCATCGGCGAGCAACGTATGCCATCGGCAATCGTGCATGCGCTGGCGCAGATCAAGCGCGCCGCAGCGGAGGTGAACTCGGGTCTCGGTCTGCTGGACGCCACGAAGGCAGACGCGATGGTCACGGCCGCGACGCGCATCGCAGCCGGCGAGTTCGAAAGTCAGTTTCCCTTGTCGGTGTGGCAGACCGGTTCCGGCACGCAGAGCAACATGAACGTCAACGAGGTCGTCGCCAATCTCGCGTCCATGGCACTGGGCGGAGGCTTGGGCGCCGATCGTCGCGTGCATCCGAACGACGATGTGAACCTGGGGCAGTCGTCGAACGATGTGTTCCCGACGGCCATGCACATCGCTGCGGTGTTGTCCGCGCGCCCGCTCCTGACTTCGCTGGTGAGTTTGCGCGGCGCGCTGCGCGC
>JANMXG010000205.1:0-12440 GCA_031394235.1 Betaproteobacteria bacterium | reverse complement strand
CATCGAGCCGACATAGTCGGCAAAGCGGTCTTCGGCCGGCCGGTCCAGGTTGACTGCGGGTTGGGCTTGTGCCCAGGCACGGTAAAAAAGCAGCAAAAGCCGGTGGTGGAACATGTCGGCAAAGCGGCCGAAGGTTTCGTCGCCCTTGTGCAGGCGGCGCTCTCGGGCATAGGCCGTCAAGTGCAGCGGCAGCGGCCCGTTGGGACCAAACAGGCCAAAAAACTGCACCTCGATGCGGGGCTTGCCGCTGCGGTCGTCGAGATCAACTGCCGACAGACTGGCGGGTGCAAACGCCAGGCTGGCCGCCTGGCCCAGTCGCACGGGCTCGTCTACCGGACGGCGTGCCGTACCGAGCCGGGGCTTGTTGGGGTGCTGCGCTTCGACGAGCCGCAACAGGTGAAAAAAGTCGAACCGGTGGGGTGCCGCCGCTGCTTCTGCCAGCGGGTCGCGCCTGGCATGGGGGATGTCCGACGCTGGCGCAGCCCCGGACCCACGGCGGTCCGCCGGGCTTAAAAGATCGGACGTGTCCCGCACCGCGGCCTCCCGTTCAAGATGTCGCCCCGGCCGGGTGAATGCACCCGCAGCTGGGTGAAGCCATTGATCGAGACATGACGCGCGACAAAGCGCTCGAGCACACAACCCAGCAAGAAGGCGCTTGCGCCCTCGAAAGACAGGTCATCGGCCTCGAGCGTCACCGCGACGCCACGGCCAAAGGTGATCGGCCCTGGCATCGGCAGGCGGCGCACCACCGGCTGCAGTTTGACCGAGCGCACCCCATCGATCTGGCGTTGGGCGCCGGCATCGCCGGTGGGGGCGTAAAGCCGCAGAATCTCGCGCAATGCCGCAGCGCCGTGCTCGGCATCGGTGTCGGTCAGCGACAGGTGGTTGAGCGACAGTTGGTTGATCAGCTTCCAGGCGATATTGCCTTCGCGCAGGGCCGACATTGGGCGCGACGGCCCCTTGATGACCTGGATGCTCTTGACTGGCGCGGTCTCGGCAAGTGTCAGGTCGCTTTTGGCGCCACCCAGCGGCATCAGAACCGGCAGGTCGCGGTTGGTACACAGCGCACGCACGCCGATCTGGCGCAGTTCAGCCGAGTACGGTGCCTCGTGCGCATCCACGACCGAGAGGTAGACCTCACTGCCGATGTAGGCGGTGCGCGGGCCGTCGCGCTGCTGCACCTGCGACATCAAACGCGGCTCGCGCTGCACCGAGTAGTAGGCGTCATGCCCCGCGCCCTCGGTGTGAAATGCGTTGTAGAACGGCAGGAAGCGCCATTCACTGTTCACTCCGCTGCCGTAGCCCACGACCTCCGTCAGGCTGTGTACCTCAAAGTCCATCGGCCTGGTTCTGTCGGCAACGACATGGAAATCGCTGCTGTCGGTGCCGACGTGGATCCGGTCACAGCGCCGCTCCAGCAGATTGATCGCGGGCACACAGTGCAGCGCCAGGCTGCCGGCGTCAACGGCCTGCAGCAGCGCGTTGTCGATTCTGCTGAACAGGATGACGATGTCGACTTCGCGCCCGCCCCGGTTGCGCAGGGCAGTGCCCAACCCCGTCAGGTCAAAAAACAAAAAACGCTGGGGGAAAGCAAAGTACTCCTGCAGCAGCCGGAAGCCTTGAAAGCCCTGCAGCGTCTGCGGCAGCAGGGCCTGGTCGTCCTCGAAGCCGGCCAGGTTGATGCAATCGCTGTCTATCGCCTCATGCCAGGCAGCAGGCCGTTGGGTAGGCAGCAGCAGCACACCCACGGCATGCCCGCCCACCAGTTCGTGGAGCCGGTAGGCCACGTCGTCCAGGCCCGTGCAGTGCAAGCGAAGGTCGTCGAGTGCGATCTGCGAAAAATCCATGCCGGCCGTGGTGCGCAGGCGGATTCGCAGCCCCGATCGGTACCTGCGCCATTCGGGCACTGCCCCCATCGGCAGATCGGCGGCCTGGCTGAAGTACTCGACTTGGGCCAGCTCCAGCGGCCACAAAGTCAGTGCATCGGCGGTGCGGAACTCGCAGGCGGTGGCGCCGGCCTTGCCGGCGTGGCCGTGCATCACGCTGCCGCGAGGCAATCTCAGGCCGGCTGCCAGGCTGGGATCACCGAGATCGGGGTTGACCTTGGCGATCAGCATGGCCGGTGTAGGCGCCAGAAACTGCGGGTAGACAATTTCGAGCAGGCGCTGCGTGAAGCGCGGAAACTCCGCATCCATCTTGAGCTGGATGCGACCGGCCAGGAACGCAAAACCTTCAAGCAGCCGCTCGACATACGGGTCGGTGACCTCCAGGCCCTCGATGCCCAGGCGCGCCGCGATCTTGGGAAACTGCTGCGCGAACTCGGCGCCCATTTCGCGCAGATGGCGCAACTCTTCGTTGTAGTAACGCAGTAAACGGGGATCCATCGGGGCGTGGCGGCGATTAAGGCTGAGGTTGGATGAATACGTTGTGGGTCGGGCTTTTGGCAGGTCAGAGGGCGGCCTTAGCGGTCGACCTCGCGTACCGCGACTCGGCCGGTTTCCAGGTCGATATCGGTGTGCAGCAACAACTCAAGTGGCACCGGCTGGGCCCACAGTTGCCCCGAGATTCGAAAGCCGATCAGGTTGTGGTGGTCCAGCTGTTTGCTCGATATCACCACCTCTACCGCCAACGATGCAGGCAATATGCGCGGCTCGTGTTCTAGGATGGCCTGCCTGACGCGTGACTGGAGCAGCACGGGATCGATGTTTGACGCCGAACTCCCTGACAACGGCGGCAGGCCGTAGTTCAGCACCGAGTTACGCGCATGGGGTGCTTGCAACCAGTCGATCGAATCGCCCGGTGCGGTGGCGTTGAACAGCCAAGCCAAGTCGCGCAACACCACTTCACGCAGCCGATTGCGGCTGAGGGCCCGGGCGTCGGTGCTTTCAACGGTCAGCGTAGGCGCTTCGTCAGTCAGCCGGTCGAGCAGTGCTGGCTGCAACCTGTCCTGGGCGCGCGGGGTGGCCATGGCGTTGCCCGCGAGGAGAGTGGATCAGCCCGCCGCCGACATACTGGCCGGTGCGACGATCGATTCTTCGGCTGCATTCAGCAGGATCGACCGGATGTCCATCAAGCCGAAATCATCGACATCGGTGGTGATCAAGCGCTGACCCAAGCCGACAAAGATGCCTGGCGATGTCTCGCGCCAGTCAGTACTGCGCGACAGTGTCTGCAGGTCACCGATTTCAAGGACAGTGTCCGGATAGCGTGTCGGGATCAGCCCGACCACAGCGCCGCCATTCGTGAATTCAAAGTGCGCCGGCATCCATACCGCGTCGCGCAGGTCTTGGGGCGGGTCAATGTCGACCTTGGCCAAGCGGTTCCACGGCAGCCAGTAGTAGCGGCCATTGATGATCGCCTCCAGCGTCGGTCCAAGCCGGGTGTCAGCGTCGGCAATCCACGCAAAGCCCCGACCATCGATGGTGCCGGTGGTCGCGGGCGCAAGGTCTAGCGCCTGGGCGCGCAACTGGCGGGCGGCATCGGCCTCACCTCGGCCGTCGCGCAGCAGTGCCTCGATCAGCAGGGCGACCCAGGTTTCGGGTTCGCCAAACAACATCGGCGCTTTCTGGCCCGCAAAGACTTGCAGACGCAAGGTCTCGCAGGCTATCGCCTCGCGGTAGGTTTGCACCATCGGCAGGGTGCCGGCGTCCAGTTCCAGCGAGACATTGAGTTGATTCAGCGCCCGTGGCCATTGGCCGAGCACACACAACAACTGAAACAGGAAAACCCGCAACCTGGCGTCTTGCGGATGGGCACGGACCTGCAGGGTCAGCAATTCGAGGGCGCGCTTGGCGTCACCGTCTTTAAGTGCTTGTTCAGCCGCGCCGGGTTGGGCCATCGGGTGCTCTCCGCTGGTGATGGATCAAAATGAAGGCCAATGGTGCGGCTGGGCACGCGTCGTTCGGCTGCAACCACGCGTGCAGTCTTTGGACCGATCGACAGCCCGCAGGGCGCTCGCGTTGGCAACCACCGACGTTGGGTCGTGTGGGTGCCTAGACGCCCAACAAACCTTGGCCGCAAGCTTGGGCAATGCAGGCCCAGCGCGCAGCCATCCTATTGCGCAGGCTGATCATGACCGGTCCCCGCCTGTCCAGGATCTGTGCGTGCAAGGGGTCGACAAATCGTCGACGCCTTGCTTTCAGCCGATTTCAGGCTGCGTGGTTCTCTGCGATATTCCAGGCGAAGGTCTTGTCGCCTGCGACCGTACCCTTGGCGTCCTGCGGGGTGTAGTCAAACTTGACTTGGGCAAAGTTAAGCGTCACGTTTTCGGTCAAGCGGTCTTCGCCACCCGAGCCACCCGTGCTGACCGAAGTCACCAGTACCTCTTTGATCGTGATGTGGATGTATTTTTGCTGGCCTTCACCGGCCTTGCGCACCAGCAACTTCACCTCCGGGATGTGCGAGCCTTTGGCCAGCGCCACCATCAGCGCAGAGCTGGCACTGTCGACGTACTTGGTGAACGACAAGTCCTGAAAATTGGCTTTGCCGGCGCCGCCGCCACCGCCCATGTGGGTCGTACCGGACTGCGACATGCCCCAGCTCCAGGCCAGGATGTCAACGTCGCCTTTGGGTCCCTGCACCTTGTCACGGGACTCGCCCTTGATGTTGGCGCCCATGTTGATAAACATATCCAATGCCATGACTTGCTCCTAGAGTGGCCCCAGATCGAGCCTTGAGAAAACTGCAAACAGCGCCCTGTTGGGTGAGCGCCCCCAGCTGTGCAGCCAGCTGGGGATCGGCGAGAGAACGATTCGGGCCGGACTCAGGCGCCTTTGGCTGACGGCAGTTTGGACACCAACCGTAGCGAAACCGTCAGACCTTCAAGTTGGTAGTGCGGGCGCAGGAAAAACTTGGACTGGTAAAAACCGGGGTTGGCCGGGTCCTCAGCCACCACCACCTCGGCGGCCGCCAGCGGCTTCATCGCCTTGGTGTTCTCGGACGAGTTGGCGGGATCACCATCCACATACTGCATGATCCACTTGGTCAGCCAGCGCTCGACTTCTTCGCGCTCCTTGAACGAGCCGATCTTGTCGCGCACGATGCATTTCAGGTAGTGCGCGAAGCGACAGGTGGCAAACAAATACGGCAGGCGGGCCGCCAACTTGGCGTTGGCCGAAGCGTCCGGATCGTCATACTCGGCCGGTTGGTGCAGCGACTGCGCGCCAATGAAGGCTGCGAAATCGCTGTTCTTGCGGTGCACCAGCGGCATGAACCCGTTTTGCGCCAGTTCTGCCTCGCGGCGGTCTTCGATAGCGATTTCGGTCGGACACTTCATGTCGATGCCGCCGTCTTCGGTCGGGAACGAATGGGTCGGCAGGTTGGCCACGGCGCCACCCGATTCAATGCCTCGAATGCGCGAGCACCAACCGTACTCCTTGAACGAGCGGTTGATGTTGGTGGCCATGGCGTAGGCCGCATTCGCCCAGGTGTACTTGCCGTGGTCTGCCGAGCCGGTTTCTTCTTCGAAGTTGAAGGCCTCGACCGGGTTGGTCTTGGCGCCGTAGGGCAGACGCGACAAGAAGCGCGGCATCGCCAGGCCGATGTACTTGGAGTCCTCTGACTCGCGCAGCGAGCGCCAAGCAGCGTACTCGGGCGTGGTGAAGATCTTGGTCAGGTCGCGGGGATTGGCGAGTTCTTGCCAGGATTCCATTTGCATCAGCGACGGAGACGCGCCGGTGATGAACGGGCAGTGCGCTGATGCAGCGATCTTGGCCATCTCTGCCAGCAACTCGACATCGGGTGCGCTCTGGTCGAAGTGAAAATCCCCGACGATGGCGCCAAAGGGCTCACCGCCAAATTGGCTGAACTCCTCGGCATAGATTTTCTTGAAGATCGGACTCTGGTCCCAGTTGGTGCCCTTGTAGCGCTTGAGCGTCTTGCCGAGTTCAGCCTTGGAAACGTTCATCACACGGATCTTCAAGGACTCGTCGGTCTCGGTGTTGTTGACCATGTAGCTCAAACCGCGCCAGGCGCCCTCGAGCTTTTGGAAGTCTTCATGGTGCAGGATCAGATTGACCTGGTCCGAGAGCTTCTTGTCGATGGCCGCGATCATCGCCTCGATCGATGCGACGACGTCTGTGCCGATCAACTGGGTTTGCGCCAAGGCCTGTTGAGCCAGGGTTTGCACCGCCTGTTCGACAGCGGACTTGGCGTCGTCCGACTTGGGTTTAAATTCTTTTTGAAGCAGCGATGCAAGATCGCCACCTTCCATCGTCACTGCGGCAAGTGCGCTTGCGGCTTGGGCTTCTGCCATGGTTTTTTCCTCTTTGGGGTGTTTTGGCGTGGGTGACTTGTCAGGCCGAAGTTGGCTTGGCCGAACTGGCCAGCGCACCCAGCAGTGCCGGGTCGGCCATAAGCTTGCCGATCAGCTCTTCCGCGCCGCCCTTGCCGTCCATGTAGGTCACCAAATTCTGCAGCTGCTGGCGAGCCTCCAGCAGTTTGTTCAGCGAATCGACCTTGCGTGCGACGGCATCGGGTGAGAAATCGTCCATGCTGTCGAAAGTGATGTCCACGCTCATGTTGCCCTCGCCAGTCAGCGAGTTGGCCACCTGAAACGCCACCCGCGGCTTCATGGCTTTCATGCGGGCGTCGAAGTTGTCGACATCGACCTCCAGGAACTTGCGGTCGGCGACCGGCGCCAATGGATCGGCCGGCTTGCCGGACAGATCGGCCAAGACGCCCATCACGAACGGCAGCTGGACTTTCTTCTCGGCACCGTACAGCTCGACGTCATATTCGATCTGAACCCGCGGGGCGCGATTGCGGGCAATGAATTTTTGGCTGCTGCTCATGCTGAAGACTCCTGGTCGGCGACGAAATAGGGTAGGACGGGTAAAGCTGTGAAGTTTTTGCTGAGAGTTCAATCGGTGTCAAGACCTGCAATCACGGGGGCCCTGGGCTTTCAACGGCATCGGGATCGACGCCCACCATGCCCGCAACATCGGACAGCGCTTGGGGTGCCAATGCCTTGAGCAATTGCAAGAAGTTTTGGCCGATCAACTGCCTTGCGCGCTTGAGAAACAGCGGCGCGGGGTTGGTCGGCTCCGCCCGTTCAAGATACTCGCAAATCATGTCAATCGCACGAATCGCCTCCGCACGGGAGTTGACAGCGCCCGAAAGATTGCTGCGAGCCCCAGGCGGGCCGCTGCCCTGTGCATCACTGTCAGCACTGTCTGCCGACACGCCGGCATCTGCGTGCTCGCCCGGCAGCAGGCCGACGACGCCGTTGGCCAGCGCGAAAAGGGGACGCAGATCGGGCGCCTCGCTGCCGAGCTTGTCGTTGGCGAGCGTCATCAATTGCCGCACCAGGGCGGCGGCCTCCTGGCATTGGGGGCGCAGGCCCGGTGCCTTGGCAATCGCATCGCCCAACATACGGGTGATCTGCTCTTTGCTGAGCGAAGCTTCTTCGTCGGCAGCGTTTGTCAAACCGAGCGCGACCGATACGTGTCGGGCGGTCAGTTCGCCGATGGCGCGGTCACGGATCAGCCGGGATTCACGCAGGTCGCCCAGCAGGCCAGCGGTCTCCGGCATGGACGCCAACGCATTTGCCCGGGCGTACATGTCGCCATCGTCGGGATCGGGAAGCGGATGCACCTGATCCCACAACTGGTCCACCAAGCCAGTGACAAGCCGCAGGCCAACCACCAGGGCGCCGTAACCCGCCAAATGCAGCTTGCCGCGTGTCCACAGCAGTGCAATGCGCAAATCCCGTGAGCGATCGAGCAGGGCTTCGGCGCCATCGACCACGGCGCGCCAGTCTGGCGCTTCAGCGGGGCCGAACTGCGATTCGGGTTTGCCCGAAGCGGCTTGCGAAACGGCGAGAAAGTCGTTGTCGTATTCGAGATCAGGGCCGCAAGGTGCTGATTCGTCGCCAAGCGGCGTCAGCCATTCGGCGACTTTGCGTTCTTCGGAATCAAGTTCGATCATGAGGGACTGGCTGGGTTTTGGCTTGAACCGTCGAAGCCATCCGTGACACTGATTGATCGGAACATTCCGATAAAACTGGGCTGAGTGTCTCAGGCTTGCACTGATCTGAAAACCCCCCTGCTGATGATCACTTTAGTGCTCGGATTCACCCGGTGAGTCACGGGCTCTGTCCTATAACATGATCGTATAAAGATCACATTGGAGTGAGGTCGGGATGGGGCACGCGAATTGGACCGCGAAAGCGCAGGTCATCGGTTTGATGCTGTGTTTGGCGTGTTGCACGCCATCGATGGCGCAGTCGTCAGGTGCTGCGGCGCCGCCACGCACGCCATCTGTCGTGCCGTCAAGTGCGGACCTGGCGCCGCTGCAAGTGATCCCGCCCAGCACGGTGGACTTGCCGGCCGTGTCCAAGAAGCTGCCGCGTGAGTTGGGCAAGCCCGACGATGACTTGCGTATCGACATCGTTCGGTATGTCCTGGACGACAGTGCGCCACAGGCCTTGCGGGCGAGATTGGATGACCTGACGCGAAACTATGTCGGCAAGGACCGCAGTTTCGAGGACCTGAACAACGCCAAGGCCGAAGTGACCCGGTTCATTCAAAGCGAGCTGGGCTACTACCTGGGCTACGCCTACGTACCGGAGCAAGTTTTCAAGGATGGCGAAGTACAGCTCGCAGTGCTCGAAGGCCGGCTCGACAAGGTTGTTCTGCGGTGGCCCACTGGCAAGGAAATGCCGGTTCGGCGAGAGGTGGTTCAGGGCTTTCTCGACCACTTGAAAGAAGGCAGCATCCTGTTGGTGCGGGATGTCGAGCGGGTGGTTTTTCTGGTCAACGACCTCAGCGGGATGAGGGCGCGGTTCGACATTCAGCCGGGCAGCAAGCCGGGCACGGCCAACATCGTGGTGACGCCTGAGGCCGAGAGCATCTGGTCGGGCAAGGCCGAGGCTGACGTGAATGGATCACGCTACATGGGCATTTTCCGGCTGGGCGGCCTGGTTCAGATGAACAGTCCTCTAGGCGGCGGCGACGTCTTGACGGCCA
This sequence comes from Betaproteobacteria bacterium, assembly GCA_031394235.1. Taxonomy (GTDB): domain Bacteria; phylum Pseudomonadota; class Gammaproteobacteria; order Burkholderiales; family Burkholderiaceae_C; genus Pseudaquabacterium. The sequence continues at coordinate 3,474 of JANMXG010000205.1, read as the reverse complement.
ACCTGTTGAGCTCCGCCACCCAAGGGCTGACTTTTGGATTGCTGGGGTATTCGTCGCCGGTCGGCAGCGACGGCATCAAAGTTGGTACATCGTTGTCGGCCGTGAAGTACCAGCTCGACAAAGCGCTGTTTCCGCTGGACCTGAACGGCACGGCGGTGACCTTCACCGGCTACGGACTTTACCCAGTGATTAGGGCGCGCAACTTGAACCTTTTCTCGGTGTTGTCGGTCGAGCACAAGACCTACGAAGACCGACAAGGCGCTGCTGACAGCAGCAGCAGAAAAAACGTGGACACGGTGGGTCTGGGTGCGACCGGGGACTTTCGCGATGCGGCCCTGGGGGGTGGTGTAAGTACTTACGATGCCAACTTGAACAGCGGACGGGTGAACTACCCCGCGGGCCGCCCCGGTGGGCTTGAGGACGCGCCGAGCTTCACCAAGCTCACCTTCGGTTTCTCGCGCTTGCAGGATCTCTTGTTTGTCTTGCCGAACTTGCAGGACGCCCGCACCGGCAAGGTGCTGGCCTACGCGTCGATGCGGGGCCAGTTCGCCTTTGCAAACCTGGACACGACGGAGCAATTCCGGATTGGCGGTCCGGAGGGCGTGCGTGCCTTTGCGCCCGGTGAAGGCACCGGCGACGAAGGTATCGTGTTGTCGCTGGAGGCCCGACTGCTGCCACCCGAGTCGTGGTTTGGCCGCATCTCCAGCGAGTTGGTGATGAGTGTGTTTTTTGATGCCGGTTACGTGCGTTACCGTCACAAGGCCTCATCGGCAACCTTGGGCGCCTTGGCAAATTCCGAGTTGTTCAGCGGTGCCGGACTCGCAGTGTCTTGGGTTCGTCCTGGCGAGTACGCGCTGCGGGCCAGCCTGGCGTCGCCGATCTCGGGCGTCCCGCGCAGCGACCCCTTGGTGCGCAGCCCTCGGCTGTATTTGCTGGCGACCAAGTTTTTCAATTGAAATTGCTCTGTACCGTTTGGGTATAGACGGGGGAAGTTCCATGCCGACATCGTTGCCCTTGCGGCCAACCGTCAAGCGTCTGCCGTTAGGGCGTTTCCTGCTGCATCCGGTCAGCGTAGCGGCCTGCCTGTTGGGCGCTGCTCCCGCCAGTTTTGGTCTGCCGCAAGGCGCGCTGCCAACCTTTGGTCAGGTCGCCGTCAAGCAGACCGACCCGCTGCAGTTGAGCATCCAGCAAGGCAGCCAGCGCGCAGGCATCGACTGGACAACGTTCTCGATCGGCAGCAATGAGCGGGTGGTGATCAGCCAACCCAACCGCAGTTCTGTTTTGCTCAACCGGGTGGTGGGCAACGACCCGTCGCAGATTCTGGGCAATCTGCAATCCAACGGCACGGTCTGGCTGATCAATCCGCGCGGCATCGTGTTTGGCGTCAATTCCAGGGTGGACGTTGGCAGCCTGGTGGCCAGTACGTTGTCCATCAGCAATGAGGATCTGGTTTCGGGTCGTCTGCTGCTGAGCCGCCTGGGTGGCAGTGCTGGCGGTACTGAGGGCGAGATCCGCAGCGAGGGTCAAATCAACGCGCCAGGTGGGACGGTTGCGCTGGTGGCGCCGCAACTGTCGCAGAGCGGCCGCATCATTGCGCGCCGGATTGGCCTGGCCGCTGCAACCGAGGTTCAACTGGACCTGGACGGCGATGGCCTGATCTTCTTCAATGCGCGCAACGACGGCAGTCTGGTAGCGCGGCTCAACCAACTCGGCACCCTGCGAGCCAACGGCGGCAGCATCGAATTGAGCGCTGCAGCGCGTGCCGGTGTGGCCGACACCGTGCTCAACCTAGAAGGCGTGGTGCAGGCGCGCTCGATCGGGCGGCGCGAGGGGCGGATCGTCATCGATGGTGGTAGCGATGGCGTGACCCGGGTGGCCGGAACCGTCGACGCCAGTGGCGGCGCTACCGGTGAACACGGCGGCGAGATCAAGGTGCTGGGCTCACGGGTCTGGCTCGACAGCAGCGCGCGGCTTGACGCGTCCGGTGATGTGGGCGGCGGCAGCGTGCTTGTCGGCGGCAACTGGCAAGGCCAGGGGCCGGAGCGCAACGCGCTGGTGAACTGGGTGTCGTCGGGTGCGACGCTGAACGCCAGCGCGGTGCGGCTGGGCGATGGCGGCAAGGTGGTGGTCTGGGCCGATGGCGTCACGGTGTTCGATGGCAGCATCTCGGCGCGTGGCGGCTTGCTGGGCGGCAACGGCGGGCGGGTCGAAACCTCCGGCAAGTCGAACCTGACGGTGGGTAGGGGCGGCGTGGACGCTGGAGCGTCGGCTGGATCGTCTGCCGGCCTGTGGCTGCTGGACCCTGAAAACATCACGGTTGCCACGGGTGGCCTAGCGACTATCGGCGACGTCAGCACCGTCAACACAAATCCGAACACGACCCAGACGATTGCCCCAGCGACGCTGGTGGCTGCAAATGCCGACATCGTGCTGCAAGCAAAAAACGACATCACGATCAGCAATCCGGTCACCTTGACGGCCTTGGGCAAAAGCTTCACCGCCCAGGCAGGGCAAAACATCACGGTCGCGGCGGCCATCGGCACCAACAATGGTGCCATCACGCTGTCGGCCAATGATTCGATCAAGTCGGGGAACAGCACCACGGGCAAGGTGGTGCTCAATGCCGACTTGAACGCCGGGACAGCAGACGTTGTCATCACCAACAACGTCACGGGAACCGATACCCACCAGTTGGGCGCGCAAATCACCGGTGGCAGTCTGACCCTGACGGGAAATGCCCAACTCACGGCGACCACCACGTTGACCTTGAGCGGCAACAGCGCGGTTGCCATTGTGCTGAGCGGAGCGGGCGGCTTGACGGCTAACGGCACGGGCACCTTGACGCTGTCAGGCGCCAACACCTACACCGGCCAGACCAGCATCCAGAATGGCGCGTTGAGCGTGGCAACGCTCAACAACGTCAACGCCGGTGCCCCAAGCAGCAACCTGGGTGCGCCGACGTCGGTGGCCGACGGCACGATTGACCTGGGCGGCGGCACGACGGCAGGCACGCTGCTGTACACCGGCAGCGGTCAGACGACGGACCGGGTGATCAATCTGGCCGGTACGACCGGAGGTGGCACGCTGGATCAATCGGGCACCGGTTTGCTGAAATTCAGCAGCGCACTGACGGCGACGGGCGCGGGCAGCAAGACGCTGACCTTGCAAGGTTCGACCGCGGGCACAGCTGAACTGGGCGGATCGGTGGTCGATGGCGGCGGCCCCACCCCGACGGCGCTGACCAAGGCGGGCATCGGCACCTGGACATTGGCGGGTGCCAACACCTACACCGGCGTGACGACGGTCAGCGCGGGCACACTCGCGCTTGGGGCTTCGAACCGGCTGGCCGACACCAGCACGCTGGTGGTTGGCGGTGGCACGTTCGATCTGGGTGGGTTCAGCGACAGCGTGGCCGGTGTGCGGCAGACCGCAGGCCTGATTGCCAACGGCACACTGACCAGCCTGAGCGCCTTC
>JANMXG010000204.1:0-4394 GCA_031394235.1 Betaproteobacteria bacterium | reverse complement strand
GTCGAGCGAGAAGTAGTTCGGGCCGGCGTAGCCATCTTGCAGCGGCAGGTAGTTGGCGAGCAACGTGACATAACCGGCGCGGCCAGGCTCGTAGCTGGCAAACATGTAGAAGTCGGCGCCGTCGACCTTGGGTTGCGTGGTGATGTAAGGCGCCTCGCGGTGGCTGGACGCTTGGGCGACGGGCAGTGCGGCGGCCAGTGCCAGGACTGCAGCAGCCACGGGCAAGAGTCGGGAGGCACAAGTGCGTTGAACGGTCATCGGAATCTCCTTGAGGGTTGGGGTAGCCACCAAGCCTTTGCAAAGCGCCTGCTGTACTGCTGATGAATACGCAGGCCCCTTCGCAGCGGATGCAAGCCGATGTAGCGGCTTGTTGTCGGACGGCGCCTACAACGTAAATTACAAGGGCAAGGCGTCGACCGAGGGTTGCGCGAACCAGCTGGCGGCCTCGTCGGCCGGTTGGCCCGTCGCAGCGACGGCCTGGGTCCAGGCGGCGATCCGCCCGGTCGGGTCATGCCGCCAAGTTTTGAAGTCCTCTGCCGGTCGGGCAACTTGACGCCGGGCAGGTGCCGCACCCAGTCCGGGTGCGGCGCCATCACCACCAGGTTGTCGAGAAAGCGGGTGGCGCCGTGGCGATGCTTCAAGCCCTTGTCCAGCGAGCCAGGCACCAGCGCATGCTGGAAGTGCGGGTACAGCACCAGGCCGTCAGTCATGCCGGCATAGGGCAGGTGCTGGTGGTAGTCGGTGATGCCGCCGTCCCAGTAGGCGCCGCGGGGCGCGCCGGCGATGTGGTGCACCGGTTGCAGCACAAACGGGATCGAGCCACTGGGCAGGATCGCCGGGCCGAGGTTGTCCGCCGCCAGCGCCACCCGTCGGGTGACGAAGTCGGCCAGCGTAAACGGCAGCGCGTCCCGCGGGTCGGAGAACACCACCCGCTGCAGCCAGCCCCCAGCGCCCGCCGCCGCACCAGGTTGCTGGCAAATGCAGCGGCATGACCCAGCGGCGTGGCCCAGCGGGCGCCGTGGTGCAACAGTGGAACGCGGCCCCGGCTGGTGAACACACGCAGGCGAAAGCGCGGATGCGCCAGCCGCGTGGCCTCCTGGCCACCAAACTGGCCCTGCAGCAGTTGCGCAAACACCCGGCTGACTTCGGTCGCGCCGGGCCACTGGCCGGTGGGCACATTGAACTGCTGGTGGATGTAGCCCTGGGCCAAGGCGGCCAGGGCCGCGTCGGCGTCCATCAGCCTGGCGCAGGCCTTGCGCCAGGCACCGATCAATGCGCCCAGCAGGTGCACGGTGTGTGTGCTGCCCTGCAACCAGTGGCCAAACAGGTAGCGGTCCAGCGGGTTCAGGATCAAACCCTTGGGGCCGCCGGCGGCGGCCGGGATCACCCGCACATCGTCGGGTTGCAGGCCACGCTCGCGCAGGTGTTTCAGCGCGCGGGGGCCGGCACACACCTGCAGGGCACGGTGCATGACCATCGTCGGGCTGCGAGTTCTGGATCCGGCGCCGGATCAAGAAAAGGACGCGCAGCCGGCGGGCCAGCGCAAGCTGATGCCAGCGCTCGGGTACACACCGGCTGTGGCTCAGCGTTTGGGCTGCAGCTTGGCAAATGCCGCCGCCATCGCACCGCCGGCCGCAGGCTGGGGCTGGCCACGCTGCGCCGGCCCACCCGACCCGCCGCCGCCGGCCCGCTCGTGCCGGCCCGCCGGCTTGAAACCGTTGTCGCTGCGCCCTGCCCCACCACCCTGCCCGGGTTTGGCGTCCAGCTTCATCGTCAGCGAGATGCGGCCGCGCGCCAGATCCACCTCAAGCACCTTGACCCGGACGATGTCACCGGTCTTGACCACCTCGCGCGCATCGCTGACAAACTTGTGCGCCAGTTGGCTGACATGGATCAGGCCGTCCTGGTGCACGCCCAGGTCGACAAATGCGCCGAACTGCGCAACGTTGCTGACCGTGCCCTCCAGCACCATGTGCACCGCCAGATCCTTGATGTGTTCGACGCCATCCGTCAACCGCGCCACCTTGAAGTCGGGGCGCGGGTCGCGGCCGGGCTTTTCCAGCTCGGCAAAGATGTCCTTGACGGTGATGGCGCCAAAACGGTCGTCGGCAAAGGCCTCGGGCTTCAAGCTGCGGATCACATCGGACTTGCCCATCACCTCAGCAGCCGGGCGTTGCAGCGTGGCCAGCAGGCGCTGCACCACCGGATAAGTCTCGGGGTGCACGCCGGTCTGGTCCAGCGGGTTGTCACCGCCGCGGATGCGCAAAAAGCCTGCGGCCTGCTCATAAGTCTTCGGCCCCAGCCCGCTGACGTCCAGCAACTGCTGGCGGTTGCGGAAAGCACCCTGCGCATCACGCCAGCGCACGATCGAAGCCGCCTGCGCTGCCGACAGCCCGGCCACCCGAGACAGCAGCGGCGCAGACGCGGTGTTCAGGTCCACACCCACCTTGTTCACGCAATCCTCCACCACCGTGCCCAGCATGCGCGCCAGCTCACTCTGGTTGACATCGTGCTGGTACTGGCCCACGCCGATGCTTTTGGGGTCGATCTTGACCAGTTCGGCCAGCGGGTCTTGCAGCCGACGTGCGATCGACACCGCGCCGCGCAGCGTCACATCCAGGTCGGGCAGCTCCTTGCTGGCAAATTCGCTGGCCGAATAAATCGACGCGCCGGATTCGCTGACGACGGCTTTTTCGAGCTTCAAGTCCGGCGCTAAACCGGCAATCCGTTTGATCAGGTCACCGGCGAGCTTGTCGGTCTCGCGGCTGGCAGTGCCGTTGCCGATCGCGATCAGGTTGACGCCGTGCGTGGCGCAGAGCTTGCCCAGCGCATGCAGCGAGCCCTCCCAGTCGCAGCGCGGCTCGTGAGGAAACACCGCCGTGGTGGCCAGCACCTTGCCGGTCTCCGACACCACGGCCACCTTCACGCCGGTGCGGATGCCGGGGTCCAGCCCCATCACCACCCGCTTGCCGGCTGGCGCGGCCAGCAGCAGGTCACGCAGGTTCTCGGCAAACACCTTGATCGCGGTGGTCTCGGCGGCCTCGCGCAGGCGGGTGAACAGGTCACGCTCCAGGCTGAGCGAGAGCTTGACCTTCCAGGTCCAGCCAACAGTCTTGCGGATCAGCTCGTCGGCCGGCCGCCTGGCATGGCTCCAGCCCAGGTGGATGGCGATGCGGCCTTCCGCCTGGCCTGGCTGACCCGCCACCGCCTGCTCGTTAAGTACCAGCTTGGCGTCCAGGATCTCCAGCGTACGACCGCGAAAGACTGCCAGCGCACGGTGCGACGGCACGTTGCGGATCGGCTCGTCGTAGTCGAAGTAGTCGCGAAATTTGGCGTTGTCCGCATGGTTCGGGTCTTTGCCATCGGCCAGCGCGCTGTGCAGCAGGCCCTCTGACCACAGCCATTCGCGCAGCCTGCCCACCAGCAGCGCGTCCTCGGCCCAGCGCTCGCTGAGCAGGTCGCGCACACCGTCCAGCACGGCAAAGGCGTCGGCAAATCCGGCCTCGGCCAGCGCGGCCGCGCCGCCGGGGTAGGCAGCGATCAGGGCCGCAGCCTCGGCGTTCGGGTCCAGCCCAGGGTCGGCAAACAGGCGGTCGGCCAGCGGTTCCAGCCCGGCCTCGCGGGCGATCAGGCCCTTGGTGCGGCGCTTGATCTTGTAGGGCAGGTAAAGGTCTTCCAGGTCTTGCTTGGTGGCAGCGGCGTCGATGGCGGCCTGCAATTCGGTGCTGAGCTTGCCCTGCTCGGCGATGCTCTTCAGGACAGCGGCGCGCCGGTCCTCCAGCTCACGAAGGTAGCCAAGACGGGCTTCGAGCTCACGCAACTGGATGTCGTCGAGACCGTCGGTGACCTCTTTGCGGTAGCGCGCGATGAAGGGCACCGTGGCGCCACCATCGAGCAACTCGACCGCGGCCTGGATCTGGCGCGGGGCGACCTTCAACTCGGCCGCAATTTGCAGAAGGATCTTGTCCAAATCAGCCGGCCCGCGAGGGGCCCTCTCGGGAAAGCGCAGCAGTGTGCCACAGGGGCTGCGCAGCGCCTGTGCATGGCGGCAGAGGCGGGCTGCCCGCCCAGCCCCGCCGGCTTCAGTTGCCTTTGGCCTTTGGGGGCACCAGTACTGAGTGGTCGTTCGCCTGGCCGGGCAAGGGCATGGACTTGGACTCCTGGTCTCGGCTCATGGTGCTGGGCGGGCTGGCTTTTGCCACCGGCGCAACGCCAGGCACGGCCAGCGCGGCAGTGGTGTCGGGCAACGAGCCGTCCATCGCGCCGCCCGTCACCGGCCCGGACACGGCGCGCGAGGCTGACGGTGCGGCACTCACAACCCCGGCGGGCGCAACGGATGGGGGGGCATCCTTCCGCCCACAGCCGGACAGGGTGCCACCAGCGGCCAGCAGCGC
>JANMXG010000203.1:0-8738 GCA_031394235.1 Betaproteobacteria bacterium | reverse complement strand
CCTCTACACCGGCGGAGTGGCCGGCACGCTCAAGACCACGGGCGCCGCCAGCAGCGCGTTTGATGGCAATTCGGGCAACGGCGCGGGTGCGGCTTTCGTGATCCCGGCGGGCAGCAGCTCGGTGAGCAAGGGGGTGCAGGTCACCACGGTGGGCAGCACGGTGGTGGGGGTCAACAGCTTGTCGATCACTGCCAACGGCAGCCACAGCTGCAACTTTGGTGCGCCGAGTTGCACGCTGTCGGCGGTGGATGCGGGTTTCATCGTCAGCGCGCCCAACCATGTCTCGGAGGCGGTATCGGCCTTGACGGTGTCGGCCGTGCGCAAGTCCGACAACAGCCTGGCCTGCGTGCCGGCCTTTGCCAACATCAGCAAGACCGTGACGCTGAACTGCGGCTACACCAACCCGGTCACCGGCACTTTGCCGCTGCGGGTGGCCGGCAGCGCGCTCAATGCCGCGGGCAACGCGGCGGCGGCCTGCGACGCGGGTGGCCGGGCGGTGTCCCTGAGCTTCAATGCCTCGGGCGTGGCCACCCCCACGCTGCAATACGCCGATGTCGGGCAGCTGAGCGTGTCGGCCCGGTACAACGGCAGCGCCTCCACCCATGACACCGGCCTGGTGTTGAGCGGCAGCAGCGCCGGCTTCACCATCGCACCGGCGTCATTCGGCTTTGCCTCCATCACGGCTGCGCCAATACGCGCCGGCAGCGCCTTTGCCGCCACCGTCAGCGCCCGCAACAGTGCCGGTACGACCACGCCCAACTTCGGCCTCGAAGCAGTACCCGAGGGCGCAACCCTGGGCTTTTTCAAACGAAGCCCCACCGGCAGCGGTGCCAGCAACGGTGCGTTCACCGGCAGCCTGGGCGGATTTGCCAGCGGCAGCGCCACCGCATCCAACCTGGTCTGGAGCGAGGTGGGCAGCGGCGACCTGAGCGCCACGCTGACCAGCGCCAGCTACCTGGGCAGCGGCCTCAGCGCTGCCGGCAGCACCGGCTCGGCCGGTGCGGTCGGGCCCTTCATCCCGCATCACTTTGACGTGGCGGCCACACCGGCTTGCAATGTGGTCTTCAGCTATGCCGGCCAGCCTTTTGTCAGCACCGTGACCGCGCGCAATGGCCTGAGCCCGGCCGGCACCACCGTCAACTTCGACGGCAGCAGCGCCACCACACCCAACCAGGCAAGTGCGGTGACGCTGAGCGAGGCCAGCGTATTGGCCCTGGGCAGCCTGACCGGCGGCAGCATCGCCGCCAGCGGCTTCACGGCCGGGGTGGCCAGCGCCAGTCCCATTTACAGCTTCACCAGCAAGACCACAGCGCCGCAGATCCTGGTGTTGCGTGCCAGCAACGGCCTGGGCGGCACCGCCGGCATCAGCTCGGCTGGCTACACCGAGGGCAGCATGTCACTGCGCAGCGGCCGGCTGCGCTTGTCCAATGCCTTTGGCAGTGCCAACGCCGCCCTGCAGGTGCCGGTGGTGGCCGAGTACTGGAGCGGCAACAGCTGGGTGCTCAACAGCGCCGACAGCTGCACCACGCTGGCCGCCGGCAACGTGGTGCTGTCCAACCCGCGCAACGCCGCTGGCGGCACCAGCAGCGCCACCAGCGGCGCCGGCGCGACCGTGCTGGCCAACGGCAGCGGCCTGATCACCCTGACCGCCCCCACGCCCAGCGGCAGCAGCCTGAGCCTGGACCTGGCCGTCAACCTGGGCAGCAGCACCACTGACCTGAGCTGCCAGGCCAGCCACCCGGCCAGCGTGGGTGCAACCAAGCCCTGGCTGCGGGCGCAAAACGGCAGCTGCGCGGCCAGCGCCGATCGCGACCCGTCGGCGCGCGCCAGCTTTGGGCTGTACAGCCCCGAATCCCGCAAGACCATCCATGCGCGCGACATCTTTTGACCGGCCGACGCCGCAGCGGCGGCCCGGCTTGCGCCGGCACGGCTTCACGCTGGTCGAGCTGATCGCCGTGATGCTGCTGGTCGGTGTGCTGGCCACCGTCGCCCTGCCCCGGATGGAAGGCGCGTTTGCATTGCGCGGTGCTGGCTGGCGCGACCAGGTGCAGGCCGGCCTGTTGCAGGCCCGCACGCTGGCACACGGCAACCGGCGCCTGGTCTGCGTGACGCTGGCCACCGGTGAGCTGCGCATGGCCCAGGCCAGCACCAATCCGACCAGCAGTTGCGACAACACGGTCAAGGGCGCCGACGGCGACGCCCGCTGGGCGGTGGACGGCAACGCCATCGCCCTGACGCAGCAACCGGCCGGCACGCTGTACTTCCAGCCCGACGGCCGCATCACCAGCGACGGTGCGGGCAGCAGCAGCGTCAATGTCACAGTCACCCTGGCGGGTGAAACCACGCTGCAACTGATCGGCGAGACCGGCCATGTGCAGTAGCACGGCCCGCGGCGCCGTGCAGACCGCCCGGCAAACTACCCGGCAAGCCGCTGGCCGGCGCGGGGGCCGGCATCGCGTTCGGGGATTTACCTTGCCCGAGGCCATCCTGGCGATCGTGGTGATCGGCGTTGGCCTGGCCGGCTTGCTGCTGGCATTTGGCACGGTGGCGCGCAACAGCGCTGATCCGGTGCTGCGCAAGCAGATGCTGGCGATCGGCCAAGAGATGCTGGAGGAGGTCTTGCTCAAGCCGTACACCGTTGCGGGCAATGCCGCGCCAGCCGGCTGCGCCCGCGACACCTACAACGACATCAGCGATTTCAACGGCTACAGCGCCACCGGCATCTGCACCGTGGACGGTGTGGCCATCGCCGCGCTGGCCGGCTACAGCGTGCAGGTGGCCGTGGTCGCCGGCACGCTGCAGGGCGTGACGGCCGCCAAGTCGGTCACGGTGACGGTCAGCAATGCCGGCGAGAGTTTGTCGCTGGTGGGCTGGCGCACGGACTACGCGTCGCCATGAGCCGGACACTGGGCACCTGCCAGCCACGCGCCCGGCGCGGTTTCACGCTGGTGGAGATGATCGTCACGCTGGTGCTGTTTGGCATCATGGCGGCCACGCTGACCCTCTTTTTCAAACCGGCGCTCGACACCTGGCTGGCGGTGCGCAACCGCAGCGCGCTGGCAGCTACCGCCGACAACGCGCTGCGCCGCATGCTGCAGGACGTGCGGGTGGCGGTGCCCAACTCGATACGCACGCCCAACACCGCGTGCTTCGAGCTGGTGCCCACCAGCGGCGGTGGACGCTACCGCACGGGCATCGACATCTTGGCGGCGGGCGCGGCGGCGGTAGACCCGGCCACCGCCACCACCAGCTTTGACGTGCTGACACCGTTGGCCGCGCTGCCCGCCGCTGGCGACTGGGTGGTGGTGGACAACCAGAACCCGGGCGATGTCTACAGCGGCGCCAACCGCAGCGCGATCACCGCGGTGTCCACGCCGGCGGCAGCGCTGGGCCGGCACCGGTTGGCGATCAATGCACTGCAGTTTCCGCTGGGCTACGACGGCGGCCGGTTCACCGTGGTGCCTGCCGCGCAGCAGGCCGTTTTTTATGTCTGCAGCGGCGCCAGCGCCACGCTGGACAGCAACGGCGACGCCCCCGGCAAGCTGTACCGGCTCAAGGGCTATGGCTTCAATGCCGCCGCACCCGGCAGCTGCCCGCCCACCACCAATGCCGATCTGATGGCCACCGGCCTGAAGTCCTGCCGCTTCTTGTACACCGCCAACCAGGGCGCAACCCAGCAAAGCGGCTTCATCTCGATCCAGCTCGAGTTCACCCGCGACGCCGAGTCTGCCAGCATGGTGGCCGGCGCGCACGTGGCCAACACACCATGAGCCGCAGCGCCTGCGCCACACCGTCTGGCCATGGCCGCACGCGCGGCATGGGTGCCATCACGGTGATCGTGGTGCTGGTCGGGCTGGCGGCGATGGCCGCCGCGGTGCTGCGGCTGGCGCAGGTGGGCGCCAGCGTGACCGCACAGGACATCGAAGGCGCCCGAGCGACGGCCGCCGCGCGCACCGGCATCGAATGGGGCCTCTACCAGGCGTTCAAGGGCAACTGGACCACCTGCAGCAATGCCAGCGCGACACTGGACACCGGCAGCGGCCTGCGCGTGACCGTGGTGTGTGATTCACGCAGCTTCAACGAGGGCGAAAGCAGCCCGGACGTGCCGCGCACGGTGCGGGCCTTCACGATCGATGCGGTGGCCTGCCGCAGCAGCAGCGCCAGCACGCCCTGCCCGGACGCCGCTGCCGCCGTGCAACCCGGCTATGTCGAGCGCCGGCGCCAGGTGCAGGCGATGAACTGATCCCGCAGGTGCCGGGCGTTCAACGCGCGGCTGCGTGACCATCAGGGCCGGGTTCGGTCAGGCCCCAGGCCAGCAGGATCAGCGCCGCGGCGCTGCCCACCGGAAACAGCAGCACCGACAGCCCCACCCAGCCCGCGACCGACCGCCCTAGGCGCCGCGCCGCGATGCCCAGAAACACCCAATGCAGCAGCATCGCCAGCGCGATGGCCAGGCCGGTGGCCAGCGTGCGCGGCACCGACGCCGTGGTGGCATGCACCATCGGCGGCAGGAACATTGCGGTCGCCGCAATCGCCGCCAGCAAGGCCAGTGCTGAATCGAACAACGCGCGTTGCGCAGACTTGTGTGTCATCACGAAGCTCCTGGCCGGACGCAGCCTGCCGATGATCCATTCTGCGCCAAGCTGGCGGCGTCGGTGGTCGAAACGGATGCGTTGCGCGTCGACTGGTGTGCGATCGGCTGGCAACCGGCCCTCGACCTTGAACGTGCCGGCACAGCCCACCCGCTTGGCCGCGTTGCCCTGCTCGAACAACAGCGCGGCCAGCCGGCTGGGCGGGTGCACACCGCGGGTGATGCGGTGGGTCAGGGATTCGACGTTGGGCAGCGTGCCCCGCGGGGCCGTCGCTGACCGGTGCGGCCGTGGCCACGCTGTCCGCCGGGCTGCCGCCGCCGCCACAATCCGCGCATGCCACCACGCCGCTGGATCGCCCACCTCGACATGGATGCGTTTTACGCGTCGGTCGAGTTGCTGCGCTATCCCGAGCTGCTGGGCCAGCCGGTGGTGATCGGCGGCGGCCGGCGCCACCAGCCTGTGCCGCTGGGCGACGGCACCCACCGCTTTGCCACGCTGGACGGCTATGCCGGCCGCGGCGTCATCACCACGGCCACCTACGCGGCCCGCGACCTGGGCGTGCACTCGGGTATGGGCCTGATGAAAGCGGCGCTGCGGGCGCCACAGGCCGTGCTGCTGCCGGTCGACTTTGAGCAGTACCGGCTCTACTCCCGCCGCTTCAAGGCTGCGGTGGCCGAGCTGGCGCCCGTGGTCGAAGACCGCGGCATCGACGAGATCTACCTCGACCTGACCGACCTGCCCGGCGCCCAGGACAGCGTCGCGCACGACCCCTTTGGCGGGGTGCGGGCACTGGCGCTGGACATCAAGAACAACGTGCGCCGCGCCACCGGCCTGAGCTGCTCGATCGGCATCACGCCCAACAAGCTGCTGTCCAAGATTGCCAGCGACTTGGACAAGCCCGACGGCCTGACGCTTCTGACGATGGACGACCTGCCCGACCGCATCTGGCCACTGCCGGTGCGCCGCATCAACGGCATCGGGCCCAAGGCCGGCGCCCGGCTGGCGGCGCTCGGTATCGAGTCCATCGCCCAGCTGGCGCAGCAGCCACGCGAGACCTTGGTGGCGCAGTTTGGCCGCAGCTATGGCACCTGGCTGTTTGACGCGGCGCACGGGGTGGACGAGCGGCCTGTGGTGACCTTCAGCGAGCCGGTGTCGATGAGCCGCGAAACCACCTTCGAGCGCGACCTGCATGCCCGGCGCGACAAGCCCGCGCTCACCGCCATCTTCACTGACCTGGCCACCCAGGTGGCGGCCGACCTGCAGAAGAAAGGCTATGTGGGCCGCACCATTGGCATCAAGCTGCGCTTCGAGGACTTCAAGACCGTCACCCGCGACATGAGCGTGGCCGACGCCACCGCCGATGCCGCCACCATCCGCCTGGCGGCCGGCCTGTGCCTGAAGCGGGTGGACCTGGCGCGCCGCATCCGCCTGCTCGGCGTGCGGGTGGGCAGCCTGCAGCGGGCGCCCGGCGCCGGCCCGGCCAAGCCTTGACGCTGCCCCGGGCGTGCCGGCACGTCGCCCTGCTACGCTTGCGGTTTGTTGCCGGATTGGCCGGCCCCCCACCACGGCCCCACCACACGACCATGACCGCCCTGACCTGGACCGACACGCTCACGCTGCAGCATCCGCAGATGGACGCCACGCACGAAGAATTCGTCAGCCTGCTGGCCGCCACCGACGCCGCACTGGCCGGGCCGGAACCCGTGCTGCTGGCCCGCTTTGAGGCGCTGGTGGACCACACAGTCGAGCACTTTGCGCAAGAAGAGCGCTGGATGACCGCCAGCGGCTTTGCACCCGAAAACTGCCACGCGATGCAGCACCAGTCGGTGCTGGGCGTGATGGTGGGCTGCGCCCGCCGCGCGGGGTCTGAGGGCGGTGACGGCGAGCCGGTTGATTTTGAACCGCTGCGCATGGCCGTGGGCGAGCTGTCGGCGTGGTTTCCGCAGCATGCGCAAATGATGGACGCCGCGCTGGCACAGCACCTGGACGCCGTGGGCTTTGATATGGCCACCGGCCAGTGCCGCGCGCTGGCCCTGCAGGTCGACGGCGACGCGCCAACCGCGGCCCTCACCGGCTGCGGCAGCGGCCACTGCGGCTGAGCCGTCGGCAACCGCCGCGCAGGCCCGCCGGCAGACCCGCAGGCTGATCCACCCCAGGCGCCGGTTGCAAGCCTTCTGCGATGCCCGTTGCCCACGACTTGCGATTCCCGTCCATCGACGGCCTGCGCGCATTCGAGGCGGCCGAGCGGCTGGGCAGCTTCGAGCGCGCGGGCGACGAGCTGGCGATTTCGGCCAGTGCCGTCAGCAAGCGCCTGGCCACGTTGGAAGACCTGCTGGCCACGCCGCTGCTGCTGCGCAGCGGCAAGTCCCTGGCACTGACCGCCGCCGGCAAGGAATACCTGACGCAGGTGCGCGCCGCGCTGGGCCTGTTGGCCGCGATGCCGTTGCACCGCCGGCCCAGCCAGCGGCTGCAGCGTTTGCGGGTCACCACCCCGCCCACCTTTGCGCGCCAGATCCTGGTGCCGCAGCTGGCCAGCTTCACCGCCGCCCACCCCGAGATCGAGCTGGAGCTGCTGCTGTCCATCCCCTACCTGCACAGTGCAGCGCCGCAGGACAGCGACATCGAGGTGCGGGCCGGCGACCCGGCCACACTTGCCGGCAGCCTGCTGCTGGCCGACCGGGTGCTGCCGGTGGCCGCGCCCGCGCTGATCGCCCGGCTGCCGCCACTGCGGCGTCCCGCGGACCTGGCCCACGCCCCGCTGCTGCGCACCCCGCTGGAGCCCTGGACCCCCTGGCTGCGCGCCGCCGGCCTGGCCTGGCCCGAGCCGTCCAGCGGCCCGCGGCTGGTGGACCTGGGCCTGACGCTGGAGGCGGCCGTCTCTGGCCAGGGCGTGGCGCTGGCCCGGCCCAGCCTGGCCCGCCACTGGCTGGCCACCGGCACACTGCTGCCTCTGTTTTCGATCACCGCCCCCGCCGCCAATCCCTATTTGCTGATGCCGTTTGAAGGCGACAGCGCGGACAGCGCGGACCAGGCAGGCAAACGCAACGCTGCAGGCCACTTTGCGCACTGGCTGCGCACTGTCTGCGCTGACGCGGTGCGGCAGTCCGACGACTGGCTTTCCGGTCTGGCCTGAGCAAGTTTCCGGTCGGGCGGGCGGTGTCGCCGCTAGCATCTGCGCACCCGGAGACTTCACCAAAAGCGAGACCCGCCCATGACCGTCATTACCACCATCGAAGACCTGCGCCAGCTGGCGCAAAAGCGCGTACCGCGCATGTTCTACGACTACGCCGACTCCGGCAGCTGGACCGAGAGCACCTACCGCGCGAACGAGAGTGACTTCCAGACCATCAAGTTGCGCCAGCGGGTGGCCGTCAACATGCAAGACCGCAGCACCGCCACCACCATGGTCGGGGTGCCTACTGCCATGCCGGTGGCGATAGCGCCCACCGGGCTGACCGGTATGCAGCATGCCGACGGCGAGATCCTGGCGGCCAAAGCGGCCGAGAAGTTCGGCGTGCCATTCACCTTGTCCACCATGAGCATCTGCTCGATCGAGGACATCGCCGCCCACACCCGGGTGCCGTTCTGGTTTCAGCTCTACGTGATGCGTGACCGCGACTACATCGAGCGCCTGATCGATCGGGCCAAGGCCGCCCACTGTGGCGCGCTGGTGCTGACACTGGATTTGCAGATCCTCGGCCAGCGCCACAAGGACTTGAAAAACGGCCTGTCCGCGCCGCCCAAGCTGACCATCGCCAACATCCTGAACATGGCCACCAAGCCGCGCTGGTGTCTGGGGATGGCCGGCACAAAACGCCGGCAATTCGGCAACATCGTCGGCCATGTCAAGGGCGTCGAGAACATGGGCAGCCTGTCCGAATGGACGGCCAAGCAGTTCGACCCCCAGCTCAACTGGGGCGATGTCGAGTGGATCAAGAAGCGCTGGGGCGGCAAGCTGATCTTGAAGGGCATCCAGGATGTCGAGGACGCGAGGATCGCGGTCGAGTCCGGCGCCGACGCGCTGATCGTCAGCAACCACGGCGGCCGGCAACTGGACGGCGCGCAGTCCAGCATCCAGGCGCTGCCGGCGATCGTGGACGCCGTGGGCAGCCAGATCGAGGTGCACATGGACGGCGGCATCCGCTC
>JANMXG010000202.1:0-7477 GCA_031394235.1 Betaproteobacteria bacterium | reverse complement strand
TCGACCAGTCAACCCAGCAGAACTCGGCGCTGGTGGAGCAGAGTGCCGCCGCCGCCGAGAGCCTGCGTCAGCAGGCCGCTCGCCTGGCCGACACGGTCAGCGTCTTCAAGATCGCACACTGACGGCCAGGCCCTGCGCGGTTGGGCTCCCTGTCGCACCGATGCTGCGGCATGATGTGCCACGCCGTTGCGGCCGGTCTGCTCCGGATCCGCCGTGCCCGGCACGCTGACCTGGAACCCCGCCATGAGCCTTGTCCACCGCCGCAACGTCCGTCCTGCCTTGCTGCTGATCAGCGCCACTGCCGCGTTGATCGCGGGTTGTGCCGGTCGCCCGGTGCCCGGCGGCGTGGTCTGTAGCAGCCTGCCCGGCGCGCTCGCCGCGCTACCCGGCCTGCAGATCAGCCAAGCCAGCGACCAGCCGGCCGATGCCAAGGGCCACCCGGCCCACTGCCTGGTGACCGGCCAGATCAACCCGCGCAACGGCACCGAAGGCCGGACGTACGCGATCGGCTTCGAGATGCGGCTGCCGCAAGGCTGGAACAAGCGCTTTTTGCACCAGGTCAACGGCGGCAACGACGGTGTCGTCAAGCCCGCGCTGGGCGACCTGGGCGTGCTGAGCACCGACGCGCTGAGCCGCGGTTTTGCGGTGATCAGCAGCGATTCGGGCCACAACGGCGAGGACGCGCTCAACCACCCGTTCGGCCTGGCACGCGGCAACGTGTTCGGGCTGGACCCTCAGGCCCGGCGCGACTACGGCTACAGCGCCAACGGCGCGGTCTGGCCGGTAGCGCAAGCCCTGATCGAACGCCATTACGGTGAAAAGCCGCAACGCAACTACATGGCTGGCTGCAGCAATGGCGGGCGCCACGGCATGGTGGCGGCCAACCGCTATGCCGAGCGCTACGACGGCATCCTGGCCGGTGCACCGGGCTTCAACCTGCCCAAGGCTGCGCTGCAACACGCCTGGGACATCCAGAGCTGGAAGTTGGTAGACGCCGACATCCGCCGCGCCTTCAGCCCGGCCGACATGAAGCTGGTGGCCGACTCGGTGGTGGCGCGCTGCGACGGGCTGGACCTGCTGGTGGACGGCATGGTGGGCGACATCAAGCGCTGCCAAAGTGTGTTTCGCCTGGCCGAGCTGCAGTGCACCGGCGCCAAGACCGCCAGTTGCCTGACTGCGGCGCAGGTGCAGGCGCTGAACAGGTCCCTGGCCGGCCCGCGCAACAGCCGGGGCGAGCCGCTGTACGCCGACTGGTCGTTTGATGCGGGCATGGGCGCAGCCGGCTGGCGCACCTGGAAGCTTGAATCCAGCGTGCCACCGTGGGACCGCAACCCGATCATCGCCACCATGGGCGCGGGCTCGCTGGCCTATGTCTTCAGCACGCCGCCAGTGCGCGCACCCGGCACGCCTGCAGCGCTGCTGGACTACCTGGCGCGCTACGACTTTGACCGAGATGCGTCCAAAATTTATGCCACCGATGCGGTGTTCACCGAATCGGCCATGGCGGTCATGACCCCGCCTGATGCCGCCGACCCGCGCCTGACTGCGTTTGCCAAACGCGGTGGCAAGCTGCTGATCTACCACGGTGCCAGCGACCCGGTGTTTTCGGTCAACGACACCACGAAGTGGGTCGAGCGGCTGCAGCACAACCTGGGGCTGCAGGCGGCAGGGACGGTGGCACGGGTGTTTGTGGTGCCTGCCATGGGCCACTGCCAAGGTGGGCCGGCCACCGACCAGTTTGATGCGCTGGCTGCGCTGATGCGCTGGGTCGAGGACGGCAAGCCGCCCGAGCGGATGGATGCCCGCACCAACGCTGCCAACAAGGAGTTGCCGGCGGCTTGGGCGCCGCAGCGTGCGCGGCCGCTGTGCCCTTGGCCGCAGGTGGCGCGTTACGCCGGTGGCGATGTCGAAGCCACGGCCAGCTTCCGCTGCGCGGCGCCGTGACGGGTGCTGCCACGCCCCACTGCGCGCTGCCGCCGCCACCCGCCCTGGTGCCGATGACGCAGGTGTTCTGCCAGGTCGGTGCACTGGTCAGCCTGGGGCCGGGGCCGTACGGTGAACGCCGCTACGTGCCGCTGGGCGGCGGCACGGTGTGCGGGCCCGAGCTCAACGGCACGCTCGTCGACGGCGGCGTGGACTGGCAAATCAACCGGGCCGACGGTGTGCTGGACATCGCCGCGCATTACGTCATCCGGGCCGACGACGGCGGTCTGATCGAGGTGCGCAGTGACGGCCTACGGCACGGTCCGGCGCCGGTGATGGCGCGGCTGGCCCGCGGCGAGGCGGTGGCGCGGGACGCCTACTACTTCCGCACGGTCGTGCGCTTCACCACCGGTGCGCCGGCCTGGTTGCACTTGAACAAGGTGCTGGCGCTGGCGGTGGGGCAGCGCGAGGCGGCGCTGGTCAAGCTGGACTTCTACCGGATCGCCTGACGGCATAACCGGCGCTGGCGGGTACCCGGCCCGCCGTGGCAACTTTTTGCGACGCGGGCCAGCGGCATGCCGGCTACTGCAAGACCAGCCCGGCCCCGGCCCGGCGCGCCGCCAGGCCCAGCGCACGCTGCACCTCAGCCAGCAGTGCCGGCTCGTCGTAGGGCTTGCCCAGCAGCACGTCCACGCCCACGGCCGCGGCGTCGACGCGGTGCTTTTCGTCCGATGAAGTGATCATGATCACCGGCAGGCGGGTCCAGCGCGGCTGGCTGCGCAGCCGTTGGGTCAGGCCGAACCCGTCCAGCCCGGGCATCTCGACATCGGTGATCAACAGATCCACGGGCTGGGCATCCAGGCAGGCCAGTGCTACCAGGCCGTCGTCGGCCAGCAGCACCCGGTAGCCGTGTTTCTCCAGCAGCCGGCTGGTCTTGATGCGCACCACCTTGGAGTCATCGACCACCAACACGGTGAGCGGCCCTGCCGGCGTGCCCGACGCGGGCCAGGGCACAGTCGGCGCCAGCAGCGGGCGCAACGGCTGTTCGGCGCGGCCGGCCAGCGGCGCTGGCACCGGCGCCTGACGCGGCGCAGGCGGGTTTGACAGCAGGGGAGGGTAAGGCTGCGCTGCGGTCGCGGTCACTGCAGGCGGCACCCGCACCGGCGGGCGAAAGGCCAGCGGCGCTTGAACCGGCGCCAGCACCGGCGGCCGGGCCTGCCGCGCTGCCTCCAGGCGCGCCACATCGGCCGCTGCGCGGCGCCGGGCCTGCCGCAGGGCTTCCACGGCCGCCTCACGCTGGGCGGCCACGCTGCCGACAGCGTGCGCGGCCGCAGCGGGCATTGGCACCGGCACTGCAGCCGCTGGCATCACCGGGGCATCTGGCAAGGTCACCTGCACCTGGTCCGCTGCGGCGCCGGATCGGCTGCGCAGCCCGCGCGTGGGCTGCCGCGAACGCCGCGGTCGCAGCAAAAGCCAGACCCCGGCCAGCAGCCCCAACAGGGCCGCCGGCGCGGCCCACAGCAAAATACCATCCATCAGCGCAACACCTGTTTGCCGGCGTCACGGTCGCACATCCGACCCTGACACCACCGGCCACCCCTTCTCGCCGAAAGCTTATCCGGGCACCCGTCGCCGCAATGTGACGATTTGCCATCGAACGGCCTGCCAGTCTTCACGCCCCCCGGCAGACCGTGTGCGATGCCCCGTTTGGGGTGCGCGCCGGGCCTGTGCCAGGACATCGGCCGCCACCGCGCCAGCGCAGCAACGGCCCTGGCCGCCGTCACCCTGGCGATAGGCCAGCGCGGCCAACGGCCCCACACTGCCGGCCCATGACCTCCACCCCGCCCATCCTGCTGCTGGCTGACCCCAGCATGGCCGCCCCCCTGGTGGCCGCCATCGCCGCCCAGGCGCCCGAACTGCAACTGCTGCCGTTCAGCCGCCAGCTCGACGATGTCGCGCTGGCCCGCACCGAGGTGGTGCTGGGCTGGCGCTTTCCGGCGGGGCTGGCTGGCCGGCTGCCGGCGCTGCGCTGGGTCTGCTCGATGGCCGCGGGGGTTGAAAAGCTGCTGGTGCCCGACCTGGCGCCGGGCGTTGCCGTGTCGCGGGTGGTGGACCCCGACCAGGCGCTGGGCATCGCCCAGTACGTGGCGGTGATGGCGCTGCGCCACGCCCGAGAGTTGCCGCTCTACGAGGCCCAGCAGGCCAGCCGGCAGTGGCGGCGCCAGCCGATGGCCGCGGCGCGCTCACGGGTGGCCGTGCTGGGCTGGGGCGAGGTGGGCCGCGAGATCGGCCGGGTGCTGGGCGCGCTGGGTTTTGCTGTCACGCCGTGGCAGCGCCACAGCGGCCCGCTGGCGGCCTTGCTGGCGGCCAGCGACATCGTCGTCAACGCGTTGCCGCTGACCAGCACGACCGAGGGCCTGCTCGACGCCGCCGCCTTTGCAGCCATGCCGCGCGGCGGCTACCTGATCAACATCGCCCGCGGCGGTCATGTGGTCGAGGCCGATCTGATCGCCGCGGTGTTGTCCGGTCAACTGGCCGGCGCAGCGCTGGATGTGCAGGCCACCGAGCCGATGACCGACAGCGATCCGCTGTGGGCCGTGCCCGGCGTCAGCATCACACCGCACATTGCCGCGCAGTCGTCGCCGGCCACCGTGGCGGCGCAGTTCGTGGCCGGCCTGCGCTGCCTGCAGCAGGGCGTCGCACTGCCCAACCCGGTGGACCGCTCGCTGGGCTACTGAGGCACGCGGCCGCCTTCGGGCACTTCCGGCACTTTTGGCCTGTCGGGCCCGTGCGCCCAGTGCGCCCAGTGCGGCCCGTGGGTCCGTCGGGTCCGTCCGTCGCGTCAGTCCCGTCCCTCCCGTCAGTCCCGGCGCCTGGGAGACAACCGCCCGTCGTCCGCGGCCACTTGCCCATCTATTTGGTTTAACGTTAAACTACTTTCATCCCGATCCCAATCAAGGAGTCCATGATGGAACGACGCAATTTCATACGCCTGGCCGGGGGTGGCGCCGTGCTGGCGGCCAGCGTGGCCGCGCTGGGCGGCTGCACCGTGTTTGGCGTGCCGGACAGCGCAGTGGCTGCCTGGCAGGCCCCGGCGCCGGACACCGAGCTGCGGCGCTGGCTGCTGTCGTACGCGCTGCTGGCGCCCAATCCACACAATATGCAGCCCTGGCTCGCCGACCTGCGCACGCCGGGCGAGATCACGCTGCGGCTGGACCCGCAGCGCCTTCTGCCGGCCACCGACCCGTATGGCCGGCAAATCCTGATGGGCACCGGCGCGTTTCTCGAACTGTTGGTGATGGCTGCCGCCGAGCGCGGCCAGCGCGCCGAGTTGCAGTTGTTTCCGGACGGCGAACCCGCCGTTCGGCTGGACGGCCGCGCCGTGGCGCGGATTCGCTTGCTGCCCGATGCCGCAACGCCGCGCGACCCGCTGTTTGCCCAGCTGTTGCGCCGCCGCACCGACCGCCGGGCCTACGACCCCGCGCGCCCCATCGGCGCTGCCGATGCCCAGGCGCTGGCCGCCGCCGCAGCCGCCCTGCCGCTGCGTTTTGGCCTGGCCGGCGTGGCCGGCAACGCGGCGGCCGATGTGCCCCGGCTGGACGCGATCCGCACGCTGGTGCGCGAGGCCTGGCGGCTGGAGCTGACCACCGAAGCGCCGATGATGGAGTCGATGCGCGTGCTGCGCGTGGGCACGGCCGAGATCGACCAGCACCGCGACGGCATCACCATCGACAGCCCCGGGCTGGTGCTGTTGGCCAAGACCGGCTTGTTCGACCGCCGCCAGTTTCCAGCGCCCGATTCCACCGCCACCAGCGGCCAGATCCGCGACTTTGGCAAGGTGACCGCCTCCACACCGGCCTACCTGTGGATCGTCAGCGAAGGCAACCGGCGTGCGCAGCAGGTCGACGCCGGCCGGGCCTATGCCCGGGTCGCGCTGGCCGGCACGGCCGCCGGGCTGGCGATGCATCCCAACGAGCAGGCGCTGCAGGAGTACCCGCAAATGGCGGTACCGTACCAAACCGTGCACACCTTGCTGAACGCGCCCGCGCCCCGATTCACGGTGCAAATGCTGGCGCGTGTGGGCTACCTGCCAGCCGGCACGGCGGCGCTGGGGCCGGCACCGCGGCGCGGGCTGGCGCGCCAGCTGGTACCCGACAGCAAGGCCTGACATGCCTGCACCCACGCCGATCCCAACCGCCGAGGACCCGCTGGCGTTCCAGGTTCTCAACGAGATCGGCATCATCGACCAGCTGGCGCAGAACCGCGCCGCGCGCCTGCTGGCGCCCGAGCTCAACCTGTCGCAGTTTGTCGTGCTCAACCACCTGACCCGGCTGGGCGAGGCCCGCTCGCTGGTGCAGATCGCCAACGCGATCCAGGTCACCAAAGGCGCGATGAGCAACACCGTGGCGCGCTTGCAGGCCAAGGGGCTGCTGTCTGTTGTGCCCGACCCGCTGGACGGGCGCGGCAAGCAGGTCAGCCTGACCGACGCCGGCCTTGCGGCGCGCCGGGCCGCCGTAGGCCGACTCGGCGACGGCCTGGCCGAGATCGCCGCTGCGGTGCCGCCGGCTGGCTTGACGCAGGCGCTGGTTGTGCTGCGCCAGTTGCGGGTCTGGTTCGACACGCACCGCTGACGCGGCGCGCCTGACGCCCTTCAGGTCGACATTCAGGCCGGCGTTCACCCCGACATTCAGGCCACCATTCAGGTTGCCAGCGCAACGATCTGCGCCACCGGCAACGCGCCCGAGACCCGGCGCTGCTCCAGCCCGCCCTGCAGCCGCACCAGCGTCGGGATACTGCGGATCGCAAACCGTGCCGACGCGGCGGGGCTGTCGTCGCTGTTGACCTTGACCAGCAGCGCACGGCCCTTGAGCTGCCGTGCCGCGGCCTCGAACGCCGGTGCCATCTGCCGGCATGGACCGCACCAGGGCGCCCAGAAGTCCACCAGCACCGGCATCGTGCTCTGGCGCACAAAGCTGTCGAAGTTGTGGTCATCCAGCGCGATCGGTTGACCGTCGAGCACCGGACGGTGGCAGCGGCCGCAGTCCGGGTCGTCGCCCAGACGGGCGGCCGGCAAGCGATTGACGGCGCCACAGTGGGCGCAAACGACGTGGTGGGTGTCCATGCTGCAAATCTGGGCACGCGGCCGGGCTTTTCAAGCCGGCCCGCATCCAGACGGCCTGATAGGTTGCAACTGCAACAGTTGCAGCTACAATTTCACCATGCACTCCGACGACCTCCACGCCATCGCCGCGCATCCGACGGCCGATGCGGCAGCCGCCCTGCCGCGCGGCTGCACCAACCACCAGTTGCGCCAGTTGACCCGCCGGGTCGGCCAGCACTATGACAACGCCCTGGCGACGGTTGGGCTCAAGACCACCCAGTACTCGCTGCTGAGCATGCTGCTCAAGCTGTCGCCGATCCGTCCTGGCGACCTGGCCCGGGCCATGACGATGGAGCCGTCGACGCTGACGCGCAACCTGCAGCCGCTGGTCAAGGCGGGCTGGGTGACGCTGGCGTCCGGCAGCGACGGCCGCAGCCGCCAGGTGCAGATCAC
>JANMXG010000201.1:0-3645 GCA_031394235.1 Betaproteobacteria bacterium | reverse complement strand
GTGTTCAACACCAGCAACACCTTCTTCGGCAAAGAGACGATGAGCCTGCGCGAGCTGATGAACGCGCTGCATGAAACCTATTGCGGCACCATCGGCGCCGAATACATGTACATGACCGACCAGGGCCAGAAGCGCTGGTGGCAGCAAAAGCTGGAGGGCATCCGCAGCAAGCCGCAGTTCACCGCTGAGAAAAAGCTGCACATCCTGGACCGCCTGACCGCTGCCGAGGGTCTGGAGCGGTTTCTGCACACCAAATACGTGGGGCAGAAGCGTTTTTCGCTGGAAGGCGGCGAGAGCTTCATTGCCAGCATGGACGAGTTGATCCAGCGCGGCGGCACGGTGGGCCTGCAGGAAATCGTGATTGGCATGGCGCACCGGGGCCGCCTCAATGTGCTGGTCAATTCACTGGGCAAGGTGCCCGCCAACCTGTTTGCCGAGTTTGACCACACTGCGCCGGAAGACCTGCCCAGTGGCGATGTGAAATACCACCAGGGCTTCAGCTCTGACGTGTCCACCCCGGGCGGCCCGGTGCACCTGACGCTGGCCTTCAACCCCTCGCATCTGGAGATTGTCAATCCGGTTGAGGAAGGCTCGGTGCGCGCCCGCATGGACCGCCGCGGTGACAAGGTTGGCGACGAGGTGCTGCCGGTGCTGGTGCACGGCGACTCGGCGTTCGGCGGCCAGGGCGTGAACCAGGAGACGCTGATGCTCTCCGAGACGCGCGGCTACACCACCGGTGGCACGGTGCACCTGATCATCAACAACCAGATCGGATTCACCACATCCGACCCGCGTGACCTCCGTTCTACGCTGTACTGCACCGACATCGTCAAGATGATTGAGGCGCCGGTGCTGCACGTCAACGCCGACGATCCGGAAGCCGTGGTGCTGGCGACCCAACTGGCGCTGGAATATCGGCTGACCTTCCGCAAGGATGTGGTCGTCGACATCATCTGCTTCCGCAAGCTGGGCCACAACGAGCAGGACACCCCGGCGCTGACCCAGCCGCTGATGTACAAGAAGATCGCCTTGCACCCCGGCACCCGCAGGCTTTACGCTGACAAGTTGTCTGCCCAAGGCATGGGCGACACGCTGGGCGATGACATGGTCAAGGCCTACCGGGCCGCGATGGACGAAGGCCGCCACACCGTCGACCCGGTGCTCAGCAACTTCAAGAGCAAGTACGCGGTCGATTGGCTGCCGTTCATTGGCCGCAAGTGGACCGATGCGTCCGACACCGCGATCCCGCTCACCGAGTGGAAGCGCCTGTCCGAGCGGCTGACCACCATCCCCGCCAGCGTCAGCCCGCACCCGCTGGTCAAGAAGGTCTACGACGACCGCGCCGCGATGGGCCGCGGCGACATCAACGTCGACTGGGGCATGGGTGAGCACATGGCGCTAGCCTCGCTGGTGGCCAGTGGCTACCCGGTGCGCCTGTCGGGCGAGGACTGCGGCCGGGGCACGTTCACGCACCGGCATGCTGTGATCCACGACCAGAAGCGCGAGAAGTGGGACGAGGGCACCTACGTGCCGCTTGAGCATGTGGCCGACAACCAGGCACCATTTGTCGTCATCGACTCGATCTTGTCCGAAGAGGCGGTGCTGGCGTTCGAGTATGGCTATGCCGGCTCCGAGCCGAATGCGCTGGTGATCTGGGAGGCCCAGTTCGGTGACTTCGTCAACGGCGCGCAGGTGGTGATCGACCAGTTCATCGCTTCGGGCGAGGTCAAGTGGGGCCGGGCGAACGGCATCACGCTGATGTTGCCGCACGGCTATGAAGGCCAGGGTCCGGAGCACAGCTCGGCCCGGCTGGAGCGGTTCATGCAGCTGTCTGCGGACAACAACATGCAGATCGTGCAGCCGACCTCGGCCAGCCAGATCTTCCACCTGCTGCGCCGCCAGATGGTGCGCCAGTTCCGCAAGCCACTCGTCATCATGACGCCCAAGTCGCTGCTGCGGAACAAGGACGCCACCTCGCCGCTGTCGGACTTCACCAGGGGCGGTTTTCAGACGGTCATCCCCGAGCAGAACGCCGACATCGCCGCCGACAAGGTCAAGCGCATCATTGCCTGCTCGGGCAAGGTGTACTACGACCTGGTCAAGAAGCGCGAGGAGAAAAAGGCCTTCGACGTGGCGATCCTGCGCGTCGAGCAGCTCTACCCCTTCCCGCACAAGGCATTTGCCGCCGAGGTCAAAAAGTACCCCAACGCGACCGATCTGGTGTGGTGCCAGGACGAGCCGCAAAACCAGGGTGCCTGGTTCTTCGTGCAGCACTACATCCACGAGAACATGCAGGAAGGTCAGAAGCTCGGCTATGCCGGCCGTCCGGCCTCGGCCTCGCCGGCAGTGGGCTACGCCCACCTGCACCAGGAGCAGCAAAAGGCGTTGCTCGACCAGGCCTTTGGCAAGCTCAAGGGTTTCATCCTCACGAAATAAGGCCCACCCCTGAAGCGCCTTCGGCGCTCCGCCCCCCAAGGGGCCAGGCCAGCGGTCCGGCAGCGCCGGTTTCGCGGCGTGTGTTGGGTGGTCCTCTCCCCCTTCCGAGAATTCACATCATGGCAATCGTAGAAGTCAAAGTCCCGCAGCTGTCCGAATCGGTGGCTGAAGCCACCCTGCTGCAGTGGAAGAAAAAAGCCGGCGAGTATGTCGAGATCGACGAAATCATCATCGAGATTGAAACCGACAAGGTGGTGCTGGAAGTGCCGGCGCCCGCCGCCGGTGTGCTGGCCGAGTTGGTGCAGGCTGACGGTGCCACTGTTGCCAGCGAGCAAGTCATTGCCCGCATCGACACCGAAGGAAAAGCCGGTGCGGCTGCTGCTCCGGCTGTCGCCGCGGCGCCGGCCACAGTGGCCCCCAAGGCCACCGCGGCTTCTGCCACCGGTGGCAGCAAGCGCGATGTGGCCATGCCTGCCGCTGCCAAACTGATGGCTGACAACGCGCTGGCTGGTGGCTCGGTGGCCGGCACCGGCAAGGACGGCCGCATCACCAAAGGCGATGTGCTGGGCGCTGTAGCCGCCGCCGCTGCTGCACCCCTGCCGGCACCGGCGCTGGCTGTGGCGCCAAAAGCCGCCGTTGCCGCCCCGGCGCCAGCGCGCTTGCTGCCCAGCGTCGCCGCACCGGCCGGCCCCAACCTGGGCGAGCGCCCTGAGCAGCGGGTGCCGATGTCGCGCCTGCGCGCCCGCATCGCCGAGCGCCTGGTGCAGTCGCAATCGACCAACGCCATCCTCACCACCTTCAACGAGGTCAACATGGCCCCGGTGATGGAGATGCGCAAGCGATTCCAGGACAAGTTCGAAAAAGAGCACGGCGTCAAGCTCGGCTTCATGAGCTTCTTTGTCAAGGCGGCGGTCGCCGCTCTCAAGAAGTACCCGATCATCAATGCCAGCGTCGACAACAACGACATCGTCTACCACGGCTATTTCGACATCGGCATCGCGGTCGGCTCGCCGCGTGGCCTGGTGGTGCCGGTGCTGCGCAATGTCGATCAGATGAGCTTTGCCGACATCGAGAAGAAGATCGCTGAATACGGCCAGAAGGCCAAGGACGGCAAGCTGGGCATCGAAGAGCTGACCGGCGGCACTTTCTCGATTTCCAACGGCGGCACTTTCGGCTCGATGCTGTCGACGCCGATCATCAATCCGCCGC
>JANMXG010000200.1:0-2216 GCA_031394235.1 Betaproteobacteria bacterium | reverse complement strand
GGCGGCCCGCTGGCGCTGGTGCACAACGGCGATCAGATCGCGTTGGATTTAGAGGCCCGCACGCTGACGCTGTGTGTCGACGAGGTCGAACTGGCCCGCCGCCGCGCAGCCTGGCAGCCGCCGTCGCGCCCGGTCACCCGGGGCTACACCCGGCTCTACCAGGAGCACGTGACCCAGGCCCACGAGGGCTGTGATTTTGATTTCTTGCAGGGCCCGGCGACATCGCCCGAGCCCGTGATTTTCTGAACCGACGGCTGCGCGAGGCCCTGGCTGCGCGGCGCATGACCTTGCTTGAATGTTGATTGAACCCCAGCGACCGGTCCACCGAGACCGGCCAGTTTGCCCAAACCTCAGGAGACCGCCATGAATCACACACCCTTTCGACTCCATGCCCTGACGCTCGCCATGCTGGCGTCGGTGGCCAGCCTGGCCCAGGCCCAGCAAACCAACGCGCCGGCCAAGCCCGATGACGGCACGGTGCAGGAGGTGACGGTCACCGCCACCCGCCGCGCCGAGCCGCTGCAAAAGGTGCCGGTGGCCGTCTCGGTGATCGGTGGTGAAGACCTGGAGCGCGCCAACCGCAACACCCTGGGCGCGGTGGCCAGCCAAGTGCCCAGCGTCAACTTCCGCACCAACGCGTCGAACAAGGACACCACGCTGTTCATCCGCGGCGTCGGCACGATCTCCACCTCGCCGGGTGTCGAGCCCACGGTATCGACGGTGGTCGACGGTGTGGTGCTGGCACGGCCGGGCCAGGCCACCATCGACCTGCTCGACGTTGACCGCATCGAGGTGCTGCGCGGCCCGCAGGGCACGCTGTTCGGCCGCAATGCCTCAGCCGGCGTGGTCAGCATCATCACCAAGGCGCCGAGCAAGGCGCTGGAGCGCTATGTCGATGTGTCGTATTTCAGCGGCAACGAGATGCGGCTGCGCGGTGGCATCTCGGGCGAACTGTCGCCGGGTGGCGCCCGGGGCTCGCTCACCGCGCTGGTCGGCAAGTTCGACGGCAATGTCAAAAACGTGTTCAACGGTGAAAACGTCAACGGCTACGACAAAAAGGGCCTGCGTGGCCGGCTGGAGTTTGATGCCAGCAGCAGCCTCAAGGTCTCGCTGGGTGCCGACTACCTCAGGTCGTCCGACACCGTGCCCACCGGCGTGGTGATCGCCACCAGCACGGTGGCCTACCCCAGCGGCGCGGTGACTAGCAACCCGGCCTTTGCCGCGGCCCTGTCGCCGGTGGTGGCCAGCCTGGAAAACCGGCAGATCAACAGCAACTTCAAGACCCGGGTCAACGACACCAATGCCGGTGCCTCGCTGACGCTGGACTGGAAGCTGGGCACCGGCCACACGCTGAGCTCGATCACCGCCTACCGCACCTGGGACAACAACCAGTTCCAGGACGGCGACCGGCTGTCGGCAGTCACGGCCACCTATCCGCAGTCGCACGACACCGGAACCCTGAGCTTCAAGCAAGCCACCCAGGAGTTGCGTATCGCCTCCCGAGGCGGCGAAACCCTCGACTATGTGGCCGGCCTGTTCTTGCTCAACAGCAAAAACGACGAGGTCTACCGCCGCGATGTGCGCCGCATCATCGCCGGCGCCAACCAGGACGACAACGGCGTGGCCAACTACGGCACCGAGACCAAGAGCGTTGCGGTGTTCGGCGAGGGCACGATGCGCTTCTCGCCGGCGCTGCGCGGCGTGCTGGGCCTGCGCTACACCAAGGACGATCTGGAGTTTCGGCATGCGCGCGTGTCCAGCCAGCCGGCGGCCTTCCCGGGTGTGCAGCCGGCGGTGGCCAACACGGGCAGCACCAGCGCCAACGGCAGCACGGTGCGCATCGGGCCGCAGTACGACTTTGCGCCCAATGTCAGCGGCTATGCCACCTACTCCAAGGGCTACAAGGGGCCGGCTTTCAACGTGTTCTTCAACATGCTCAACCGCGACACGCTGGCGATTGCACCTGAAACCTCAGACTCCTACGAGCTGGGCCTGAAGTCCACGCTGATGGACAACAAGCTGCGCTTGAACGTGGCCGTGTTCTCGACCAAGTACCAGAACTACCAGGCCAACTACTTCGACCTGGTCTCGGGCGCGGTGGTCACCCGGCTGATCAACGCCGGTGACGTGTCCACCAAGGGGGTCGAGATCGATTTTGTCGCCCGACCGATGGCCGGGCTGACCGTGTCGGGTGCACTGGCCAACATCCAGGCCCG
>JANMXG010000199.1:0-4709 GCA_031394235.1 Betaproteobacteria bacterium | reverse complement strand
TGTTCATGGCTGGGCCGGGCGGTCTGGCGGCTGGGCGACCGGTCCGGATCGGCTGGCCGCTGCGGCATCGTCAAGCGCCCGCAGCCGGGCCAGGAACCGGCTCACCGCCGGCGCAAACATGGCATGCCGCGCCACCCAATCGTGGTTGGCCTGGGCGATGGCTTCGGCGTGCGGCAGCAGCGCGGTCAAGTCGGCGGCCTGGAGTTTTTGGGCGGCTGCCAGCACCAGGCCGTTGTTGCCGTTGCGCACCAGCTCATGGTTGGCCGGCAGGTCCGACAGGACCGGGATGCAGCCGTGCGCCATCGCCTCCAACACGGACACCGACACCGAATCGCTCTCGGGCAGGCTCAGGTACCAGCGTGCCTGGGCGTAACAGCGCGCTTGCGACACTGCGTCCAGCCGGCCGACAAATTGAACCTGTTGGACTATGCCCAGCTCGGCGGCCAGCTGCTGCAATTGCGGCTGCAGCGAGCCCCCGTTGGCCAGCACCAGGTCAGCGTCGGGCCAGACCCGCGCGACCGCGGCAAAGGCCTGCAGCACACGCTGCGGCGCGTAGATCGGCTCCAGCCCGCGGTTGGCAAAAAAGCTGTGCGGCTGCTTGCTGCCTGCTGCGGGCAGTGGTGGCAGCGTCTCCAGGCCAAACGGAAACACCATCACCTCAAGCGCGCCCAGCGCGTGCATCTGCTGCGCCATCACCTGGGAGTCGCTGGTGCTCAGCGCGCAAGCCCGCAGCACCCGGCCGGTGACCCAGCGCATCAGCCGGCTGCGCAGCGGCGTGACCAGGATGTCCGAGCCCCAGGCCGAGCCCACCAGCCGGCCCGGCGCGCCCAGCCAGCGGGTCGCCAGCCAGGCCAGGGTGCCGTGGGAGCTCAGGTAGTGGGCATGGATCCAATCGGCCCGCACCCTGCGCAGCCAGCGCGCCAGGCGCGGCAGTTGGCGCAGCAGGGCCGCGTTGCCGCCTTCAAAGTTGGGCCGGGTGGCCAATGCCAGGCGGCGCTCGGGCGGCACCAGGCCGTCCCAGCCGGCTGAAAACCCGCGCGACGAAGCCGCCCACAACTCCACCCGCGGCGCCAGCGCGCGCGCCCATTTCAGCAGGTGCGGGCTTTCGGCGTCGCCCAACAGCACCAGCCTCATGGCGGCAGGCTGCCGGCGCGCCCGGCGCCGGGCCCGGACCCGGACCCGGCGGCTTGATCGCTGGCTTGGACGCCGACGCCGCCGCCTGGGGCGGCGTTGTCGTCAACGCCGGACCCGGCCCAGCCGGCATGGTGCTGGCGCACCTCGGGCCGGCCGGCCAGCCAGCGGGCATCACCGTCGCGCGAGTCGCCCACCACCACCGCCGGGTTGCCGGCGATCACCGCAAACGCGGGGTAGTCACCGCGCAGCACACTGCCGGCCCGCACGATGCAGCCGCGGCCCAGCCGGCTGCCGGCCTCGATCAGGCTGTGCGGTCCGATGAAGCAATAGGGGCCGATGTCCACCCGGCCGGCCACCCAGCCCGGCTTGTCACCCGGCCAGGCCACAAAAGCCCGGCCCAGCAGGCGCTGCGCCCGGTGCGAGCTGTGCGTGACGATGCTGACGTGGTGGGTGATCTGCACACCCTCGCCCACGCTGACGCCGCCGCTGGCCTCGATGAAGTTGAACGGGCCGATGTAGACATGGTCGGACAGCAGCAGCCGGTGCTCGAACTCGATGCAGGTGCCGGGTGCGATGCGGGTGTTGGGCAAAAAGCGGCCGGCCGAGGTCTCGCCGAACACCGTGCGGTGCAGCAGCAGGTGCACCAGCCGGCGCCGCAGGCGGTTGAACACGCCGCGCCAGGCGCCAGTCACCTGGGTGCTCCCAGGGCCGACCCACCCGCTGCACCGCCGGACACCAGCGCGGCCCCTGCCAGCGCAGCCCCTGCCGGCGCCGGACCCGCATTCAAGTTGGCCAGCGGCCAGGTCGCGAGCCGGGCAAAGTACCAGCCAAAGTACAGCGCCATCGCGCCCGACACTGCCCAGCCTGCCGCCACCAGCCCGCCCCAGGCCAGGCCGGCCGCCAGTGCCGCCACAAACACGCCTTGGCCCACCAGCGCCAGCCTGAGCGCCCAGGCCTGGGCCTGCCAGGCCATCGTCACCACGCCCAGCGGCGACGCCACAAAGTGCAGCCCGATGTAGAGCGCCAGCGCACGCGCCAGCTCACCCGCGGCGGCCCAATCGGCGCCGAAGGCCCAGGTGAACAGCGCCGGTGCCAGCCACCACAACGCCGCCACCAGCGGTGCAGCCAGCAGCGCCAGCAGCAGCATCGTGCGCAGCACCAGGCGGCGGCTTGTGGCATTGCAACCGGCGCCGGCCGCCGCCAGGCGGGGGTACAACACCTGCGACACCGCGCCGCCCACCAGCGTGGCGGGTGCCTTCAAATACCGCTGCGCCAGGCCCCAGGCGCCCGCCGCAGCCGGCCCCAGGCTGGCGGCGATCAGTGCGATGGCCAACGTGTCTTGCAACGCGCCGAGAAAAGCGTGCGGCGTGTTGAGCAACGGAAAACTGCGGTGGGCCCGGGAGGCGGCCCGCCACTGCGCCCGGGTCGCCCGGGCCGGACCCGGCCAGCCCAGCGCGACGACGGCGGCCAGCGCGGCAGCGATGGGTGCAACGATCAAGCCCATCACGCCGGCCTGCCACAGCCCGGCCGCTGCCTGGGCCAGTGCAGCGCCACCGTGCTGCAGCACCCGGGCCGCGGCGAGGCGGTGGAAACGCTGTGCACGGGTGGCGTTCAAGGTGGCCAGCGACACCAGGCCCAGTGCACCCACGGCCGCCGGCAGCCACAGCCACCAAGCCTGGCCCGAGTGCAGCGCCCAGGCCAGCCCGGCCAACGCGCTCAGGCCCACGACGCCGGCCAGCAGACGCAGGCACAGCGTGCGCAGCGCGCGGGCCTCGGCCTCATCGGCCGCCAGCGGCAGCGCAAATTCATAGCGGGCGCAGGCCACCACCGCGACATTGGCCGCCACCGCAGCAAACAGGTGGTAATGGCCAAAGTCCTCAGGCCGGTACAGGCGCGTCAGCCAGGGGCCCAGCAGCAGGGGCAGCGCCTGCGCAAGCAAACCACCGGCCAGCAGGGTCAGGATGGCGCGCAGCATGGCGGTGTGGGCTGGGATTGCGAAGGCGACTGCGAGGGCGACTGCGACTGCGACTGCGACTGCAATTGCGGCTGTGGCTGCGGCAAGCGCGTGACGCCCCGACTCAGGCGGTGGCGCCAAACGCCCGCGGCGCCGCAGCGACCGGCGCCACCGCAGGGACCTCAGCACCTGCGCCCGCCGCCACCTTGCAAGCCTGCACCAGCGCCGCCACCACCCGGTCCTGGTCGGCCTCGGTCAGGTCGGCGCTCATCGGCAGGCTCAGCACCCGCTGCCCGGCAGTGATGCTGTGCGGATTGCAGTCCGGGCAGCAGCCGGCAGCATAGGCCGGCTGGTGGTGCAGCGGCTTGGGATAGTGCACGGCGGTGGGGATGCCGGCGGCCTGCAGCGCGGCCTGCACCACCGGGCGGTTGTCCACCATCACGGTGTACTGGGCCCAGACGCAGTCGCGGTCGGGCCGCACCACCAGCAGCTGCACCGGCGCGCCACTGGCCTGGATCAGCCGACCGTAGCGCTCACCCAGCGCCAGCCGGCGCGCAATCTCCCAATCAAAGCGCGGCAGCTTGGCCAGCAGCACGGCGCACTGCAGTGTGTCCATGCGGCCACCCACGCCAACGCGGGTGTGGTGGTAGCGCCCGCTCTGGCCGTGCACCCGGATCTCGCGCGCCGCCTGGGCGATCACCGGGTCGCTGGTGAACAGCGCGCCGCCGTCGCCGTAACAGCCCAGCGGCTTGCTGGGGAAAAAGCTGGAGCAGGCGATGCTGCTGACGTTGCAGCTCTTGCGTGCTGCACCGCTTTGGCCCTGCCGGCCACGATAACTGGCGCCAAAGCTCTGCGCCGCGTCCTCGATCACCACCAGACCGTGGCGTTCGGCGATGGCGTTGATCGCATCCATGTCCGCCACCTGGCCATACAGGCTGACCGGCATGATGGCGCGGGTGCGCGGCGTGATCCGGGCCTCGATCAGGCTGGCGTCGATGTTGCAGGTGTCGGGCTCGATATCGACATACACCGGCACGCCACCCAACAGCACGATCGTCTCGGCGGTTGCAGCAAAGGTAAACGGCGTGGTGATGACCTCGTCGCCAGCTTGCAGGCCGATCGCCATCAGCGCGATCAGCAGCGCCTCGGTGCCGCTGGCCACGGCCACGCAATGCGGCGCGCCGGTATAGGCCTGCAGGGCGGATACAAGTTCCTAGACCGCGGGCCCCAAGATGTACTGCCCGTGGACCAGCACCCGCTGGATCCCGGCGTCGATCTCGGTCTTGAGCGCCGCGTACTGGGTCTTGAGGTCGGTGAATTGCATGGGGCAGTTTTGAAGTGTTGGCGCAGTTCGGCAGGCTCAGGCCAGCAAGCTCAGCACATCGCCGGCCAGCTGGTAGCGCTCGCCGGTGGCGGGGCAGGTGGCGTCGGCATCGCCCTGCAACGGCAGGTCCAGGCGCTCGCCGTGGCGGCTCATCCAGCCGATGCGGCGGGCCGGCACACCGGCCACCAACGCAAAGGCCGGCACATCGCGGCTGACGACAGCGCCGGCGCCGACAAACGCAAATTCGCCCACGGTGCAGCCGCAGACGATGGTGCAGTTGGCGCCCAGCGTGGCACC
>JANMXG010000198.1:0-18169 GCA_031394235.1 Betaproteobacteria bacterium | reverse complement strand
CCCCACAGCGGCAAATCGGTGCCCAGCAGCACGGCCACCGCGACGAAGGCGATGGCCTGCGCCAGCGACAGCACGGCAGTGGCGGTGAGCTTGGAGAACAAGATCCACCAGCGCGGCAGGGGCGCGGTCAGCAGCAGCCGCATCAGGCCCATCTCACGGTCATAGACCATCGCCAGGCTGGACTGCATGCCGTTGAACAGCAGCACCATGCCGACCAGGCCAGGCACGATGTAGGTGTCGTAGGGGATGTAGGTGTCGTAGGGCGGGGCGATGGCCACGCCGAAGACGTTGCGAAATCCCGCCGCAAACACCGCCAGCCACAGCAGCGGTCGCACCAGCGCCGAGACCAGCCGGCCGTACTGGCGTGCGAACTTCATCAGCTCGCGCATCACGATGGCGCGCATCGCCTGGAACGCATGAGGCAGCTTCATCGGGCTTTGCAAAGTTTTTCAGGCGCGTCGGCGCCCAGGGTGTCAAGGGCGTTTTTCGGGTGCAGGATGCCGTCCACCGGTGCGGTAGCGACCACGCTTTGGCCGTCGCCCAGCAATACCGGCTGGCGCAGCTGGCCGTCCCAGGGCCGGAACCCCATCGCCACGCCTTTGGAGCCGTCCAGCTCAACCTCGGCCAGGGCTTTCTGGAACGCGGCTGCGCCGCCCTTGGGTGCGGCCACCACGGCCGCCACCAGCGCCTTGCCGGCCAGCCAGGCCGACCAGTCTTGCCCGGTCATGGGCCGACCGCTGGCCTTGGCGAAGCGGCGTGAGATCTGGGGTGCGCCGTAGCGCTCAAAACTGGCATGCCAGGCCAGCGCCACCAGGCCGGCGTCGCCCACCACCGGTCGCGGCAGCGCGGTACGGTAGGGCAAGGTGCGTGCAAATTCGCCGTCACTGTCCACGACCCAGACCGCGTCGTAGGCGGCACCGCCGGCTGTGCCGGTCAGCAGCAGCGGGTTGGCCAGATCCCGCTCCCGCGGGTCGGCTGAGAGCTTGAAGGGCTTGTTGGCTACCAGCTTGAGGCCGTAACGCTTGATCGCTGCCTGGGCGGTGGCGCTGCGGTCCAAATCTTCGGCAGTCGGTCCGGTCAGCAGCAGCACCTGCTGCCAGCGCCGGGCCGCCAGGGTCTGGGCCAGTGCGTCGGCGCGCATGCGTTCGCTGGGCACCAGGTGCCACAGGCGCGGCCGGCAGTCGCGTTCGCGCAGCCGGTCGGCGGTGTCCGCCAGGTTGAGCACCGGCAGTTTGCTGGCATCGGTGGCGGCCAGCAGCCAGTCGGCGGGCAGGTCGGCCAGCAGGGCTGCCGCGCCCGCTTGCTCGGCCTTGGTGGCAGCGGCTCGGGCATCGGCAACGGAGGCCACCCGCACCGTGTCGAGCACGAGCTTGGTGCCGGCGACGTCCAGCTCCAGCTGGCTGTCCCTGATCGCCAACTCCAACGCCGAGTTGACCGGTCCACCGGCATGGCCCAGCGCCGGGCGCTCGGTGCGGTTGCGCTCGAAGCGCGGGTCGTCGTCGCGCACGATCAGCGTGGCTTTGACGGGTGCGGCCAGCGCCGCGACCGGCGCCAGCACCAGGACCAACCCCAGCGCCAACCCGACGCATCGCCAGCGGCCGGCGCACCTGAACTTGGAGGCGCTCATTCCACCACCAGCGCTGCGTAGGGCACACGCCCAACGGGGATGCTCTTGGTGGCCTTGGCGCTGGCCACGTCCACCAGCGTGATGTCGTCGCTCAGGCCGTTGACGACGACCAGCCGGCCCTCGGCCTTGTCCAGCGCCACGTTCCAGGCGCGTTTGCCCACCAGCACCAGGTCGGTCACCTTGCGGCTGGCCACGTCGATGAAGGCGACCTGGTTGGCCCGGCCCAGCGCAACAAAGGCGCGCTTGCCGTCCTGCGTCATCGTGATGCCGACGGGGGTGATGTCGGCTGAGCGCACGCCCTTGATCTCGAAGTTGAGTGTGGCCAGCGTGCTGTAGTCAGTGGTGGACAGCACGGTGACACTGGCGCCCAGCTCGTTGGTGACCCAGAGCTGTTTGCCGTCGGGTGTGAGTGCAAAGCGGCGCGGCCGCTTGCCCACCTTGACGTTGTTGCGCACTTTGCCGCTGGCCGTATCGATCACATGCACCAGGCTGGCGGCCTCGGACGTGACCCAGACCGTCTTGCCATCGTGCGAGACCTTGACGCCCTCGGGCTCCTTGCCCACCGGCACGGTCATGCTGAGCTTGCCGCTGGCGATGTCGATGATGCTGAGCGCGCCTTCGTCCTCGTTGGACGCGTACAGCGTCTTGCCGTCGGGCGAGATGTCGAACGCCTCCGGGTCGTCGCCCAGGGCCAGCTTGCCGACAGATTTGCGGGTGGCCAGATCGATGATGTCGGCCTGGTGCGAGTCGCCGCAAGCCACCAGCAGCTGTTTGCCGTCGGGCGTGCGCTGCAGGTGGCGCGGCCGTTTGCAGGTGGGCACGGTGCCGGTCACCGTGCCGGATTTCAGGTCGACCAAGGTCAGCGCGTTGTCTTTTTCGCTCGATACCCAGGCCACGCCCTGGGCCTGGGCCGGCGCGGCGACGCCCAGCAGGGCACAGCACAGCAAAGTCCAGACGGTACGGGTGGCGGGGGTGGTGGGGGTGGTGGGGGTGTGC
Organism: Betaproteobacteria bacterium; assembly: GCA_031394235.1. Taxonomy (GTDB): domain Bacteria; phylum Pseudomonadota; class Gammaproteobacteria; order Burkholderiales; family Burkholderiaceae_C; genus Pseudaquabacterium. The sequence continues at coordinate 15,546 of JANMXG010000198.1, read as the reverse complement.
GGGGGGTGTCGCTGCATCGGGTGTCTCCGGGGATCTTGGGAAGGTGCGCTGCGGGGCTTGCGGGGCGCAGCCCTGTGCCGTGGGCGTTGCACGCGCCCTGGCATTCAACGGTCAGGCGGTGGCGCGGATAAAGGCTTCTTCCAGTGTGCCGCCGCCCAGCGCCGCGGCGACGCCAGCCGGTGTGCCGTCGGCCAGCAGTTTGCCCTTGTGCAACACCAGCACCCGGTCGGCCGCCTCGGCCTCTTCAACCAGGTGCGTCGCCCACAGCACGCTGCTGGCGCGGGACCGCACATCGGCCAGCACACCCTGGCGCAGATCGCGGCGCGATTTGGGGTCCAGCCCGACCGTGGGTTCGTCCATCAGCAGCAGGCCGGGCCGGTGCAACAGCGCCCGCACCAGCTCGACCTTGCGCCGGTTGCCGCCGGACAGCTCACGCACCGGGCGGTCCAGGTCGGGCGTCAGGCCGGCGGCCTCGCAGCCGGCGGCAATGCGCTCGGCGGCAAGCGCGCGCGGCAGGCCGTGCAGGTCGGCATGGAAGCGCAGATTGCGCAGCACGCTCATTTCCAGGTCCAGCGACATCTGCTGGAACACCACCCCGATGCGCGCCAGCGCCTCCACTGCGTTGTTGCGCAGCGAGTGCCCATCCACCCGCAAGTCGCCGGCGTCCGCGGCAAACAGACCGGTCAGCACCTGGAACAAGGTGGACTTGCCGGCGCCGTTGGGGCCGAGCAGCGCGGCAAAGCAGCCGGGTTGAAGGGTCAGGCTCAGGCCGTCGATCGCCCGGCGTTCGCCGTAGCACTTGGCCAGGGCGTCGATGTGCAGCCGCGGCGGAGCAGGTGTGGGGATGTCGGTCATTGAACAAGGGTTGTAGCTGCTGCGGCCCGCCGCGCCAAGCCGCGGAATGCCCGGGGACGGCAACGGCGATTTGACCGCTTCGGTGTGCTAGCTGGCCGTGGTGCGCGGCGGGCGGTCAAACTTTGATCTCCATGCCGTCACGGGCCGTGGCGATGCCCAACGCGGCCCAGGCGGCCTGGCCGGCATCATCAGGTGCGTCACCAAACAGCACTTCGCGGCGTGCCGGTAGGTCGCGCAGCAGCGCCAGTCAGGCTGTGCTGCTGTCGCTGTGACCGGGTTCGTCCGGGGCCGTCATCGGGTCGAGCAGACGACAGTCCGCGCCTTGCATCCACTCAAGCTCGGTAGCGCCAATCTGACCAAAAGTCGAATGGAATGGACGTCGCATGCTGTTGTCTCCTGCTGCCGCGTCGGGCGGCTTGTTGGCGTGTCGCTGTCCGGGGTTGCCGAACGGGCTGTCCGCGGCAGCGATGCTGCAGGTCGGTCCGGGCCGTCTGCGCCGCAGTGTGACGCATTGCAAGCGCTGGGCCGCACCGGTTGCTACAAGCCGGCACACTGTGACGTGTTGCCAGCGCGTGTGGTGGGTCTGGGGGCGTCGATCGCTCTAATTAACAGCAGCCTGCTACTGCCTGGCCCGCAGTCAGGGTGGCAGGGCAGCCCCGTCGGAGGGGTGGCACGGCGTTTGCAACGAATGCTGCAAAACCCGATTCCTCCCTGACTGGAGACACCCCATGTTGCGCAACCCCAAGCTTTCCACCCGCTGGCCGTTTCGGCCTGGCCCCGTGTGCCGCAGCGGCTTAGCGGTCAGCCTGACCGCCGCCGTGGCCCTGGCGGCAAGCCTGGCGACCTCTGCGGCTTTTGCCCACGGCGACGTCACGCCGCAGGCCGTGGACACACATGAACTGCCGTCGCTGGGTGAAGCCTGGCGGCCCGACAACCCGTATCGCGGCAACGACGCCATCGAGCCGCTGCCGCTGCCGCGCAAGCGCGACGGTTGGGCGGTGGGCTGTGCGGTCAAGAAGTCGTCTGGCGACCTGGCCGAGGCGGTGCAGCAGGCGATGGCCACGCCGGGCAGCAGCGGCGAGATCGGCCGACTTTTCGCCGCGGGCCGGGTGACCTGGCGCCGGCCGTGACAGCCTGACACGGCGGTGTGGTGTGCCGTTGCGGCGCAACACCGGGGGTTTGTACTGGCGGTCACGAAGTTGAAAGGCCGCGCCTGGGCTGGCGTTGCCTCCTTGCGGGGATGCACGTCGCCGGCCGCTCAGAGCTCGGTCAGTTCGCCGCGGGCCCAGCGCTCGAGCAGCTTGAACTTCTGGATTTTTCCCGAGCCGGTCAATGGAAACGCATCCACCACAAACCAGTGGCGCGGCATCTTGTGCGCGGCCAGGTGCTCGCGCATGCAGGCGATCAGCAGGTCTTTGTCGATCGGCTGGCCCGGCTTGGGCCGCAAGAAGGCCGCCACCTGTTCGCCCCACTTCGGGTCGGGCAGGCCCAGCACCGCCACCTCGCCCACGCCGGGTTGGCGGAACAGCAGCTCTTCGAGCTCACGCGGGTAGATGTTTTCGCCGCCGCGGATGATCATGTCCTTCAGTCGGCCGGCTACGGTGCAGTAGCCGCGCGCATCCATCGCGCACAGGTCGCCGGTGTGCAGCCAGCCGTCGGCGTCGATCGCGGCGGCTGTTGCGTCGGGGTTCTCGAAGTAGCCGTGCATCACGTGGTAACCGCGGGTGCAGTATTCGCCCACCTGACCCACCGGCAATGTCTGGCCATTGACCGGGTCGATGATCTTCACTTCCACATGCGGCATCGGTGTGCCGATGGTGCCGGCCTTGTCGTCGATGCGGTCGTCGGGGTGCGTCATCGAGGCCACCGGTGAACATTCGGTCTGGCCAAAGACGATGGTGAAGGGCGCACCCAGCTGCTGCTCAAAACGCCGCACCAGCGCCGCCGGCACCGTCGAGCCGCCCGAGCAGATCGCCTGCGTGGCGGACAGGTCGGTGGCGGCGAAGCTGGGGTGTTCCGTCAGCGCGACAAGCATGGTTGGCACGCCGAGCATCGCGTTGCCGCGGTAGGTGCCGAATAGTTCGAGCACCAGGCCGGGCTCAAAGGCCTCGACCAGCACCTGGGTGCAGCGCTTGGACACCGCGCCGAGCATGCAGCACACGCAGCCGCCGGTGTGGAACAGCGGCATCGTCGTGATCCATACCGCGCCGTCTGACACACCCATGCGGTCGGCCGTGTGCGCGCCGTTGTTGGCCAGGCCGCGGTGGTGCAGCAGCGCGCCCTTGGGGAAGCCGGTGGTGCCCGAGGTGTACTGGATCATCACCGGGTCGGTGCTGCGCACGGCGGGCAGCGGAATGTCCTGGGCCGCTCCGGCCGCTTCTCCTTCTGCAAGAAATTGCGCCCACTGCTCAAAACGCACGATGTGGCGCAGCGCCGGCAGCTGGCGGGCCAATGCCTGGACAGTGCTGTGTATCGGATTGCCGCGGAAGGCGTCGACGACAAACACGCCAGCACTGCGCGATTGCTTCAGCACGTACTCGACCTCGTGCGACTTGAAAGCGGGGTTCACCGTCACCAGCACCACGCCGGCCAACGCGCAGCCAAACTCCATCATCACCCACTCCGGCAGGTTTGGCGCCCACACCGCGACGCGCTCGCCGGGCTCGAAGCGCGCCCGCAGCGCCCTGGCCGTGCGCTGCGATTCGGCATACAGCTGGGCGTAGGTCCACTGGCGGCGGGCGGCCGGATCGGGCACGCCAGCGATCAGCGCGATGCGCTCGGGCGTGGTTTCGGCCGCCCAGGCCAGCAACCCGCCGAGCGTGATGTCGCGCAACGGCGGCGCACTCGGGCCGGTGGTGTGGGACAACGTCAGTGGCATGCTCAGGCTCCTGCGGCAACACCGCGCGATTGCACAGGCCGCAGCACCTCACGCCGGGCGGTCCTGCCAAGCCTAAGCGCTGGGGCCACACCTTGCCATCGGGTATGCCACCGGTGACGCCGAAAGTCATTGCAAAGCGCGCCGTCGGCTGGCACGCTGGTCCGTCACGCTGTGGTGCCGCTGTGTTGCTGTTGGAACACTGACACCACACCACGCCCGCTTGACCGCGGGCTTGACGGTCTTGAGCCCCGCATGCGTTTGCACAGGCGAGGCCGGATTTGGTCGCGAGGGGGCCAGTGGTGATGCATCACTGCTGACCTCAGGGACGCCTGTCCGCGGGCGTGCCTGGGCTTGATGTGCGTCAGCCGCTCAACTGTTTGCGCACACGTTGTTGTTGGAGAAAACCGTGAGCACCTTGACCCCCGAGATGGCATCTCTCAAAGCCCGCCTCAAATCCACCTGGATGGCCGGCGACTATGGCCACTTTGCCAAGTACCTTGAGCCGGGCGCGCTGGCATTTTTAGACCGCCTTGCCATTGCGCCCGGCACGCAAATGCTCGACGTGGGCTGTGGCGCGGGCCAGATCGCCATTCCTGCCGCTCGGGCAGGCGTTCAAGTCACCGGTGTTGACATTGCCGCGAATTCGATCGAGCAGGCGCGTGCGCGTGCCCAGGGCGAGGCCTTGGCTGTTCAATTTGACGAGGGTGACGCCGAAATGCTGGCTTTTGACGACCACTCGTTTGACTGGGTGGTGAGCCTCATCGGGGCGATGTTTGCACCCCAGCCTGACCGGGTCGCGGCTGAACTGATTCGGGTATGCCGATCGGGAGGCCGAATCGTCATGGCGAACTGGACAGCGGAGGGTTTTGTGGGCCAGATGTTCAAGACCATCGGCAAACATGTTCCGCCACCGGCCCTGATGCCGTCGCCTCTGCTTTGGGGCAACGAATCGGTGATCCGGGACCGACTGAACGAGGGCATTGCAGAACTGACACTGACCCGGCGCATGTACCCGTTTCACTATCCCTTTGCGCCACCGGCAGTGGTGGCGTTCTACCGGACCTACTACGGCCCCACCAACCGTGCTTTCGCCGCACTCGACAGCGCCGGGCAGGCCGCTTTGCACAACGATCTTGAGCAGCTGTGGACGCAGCAAAATCAGGCCAGCGACGGCAGCACCCGCTACGAGGCTGAATACCTTGAAGTGCTGGCCATTCGGCGTTAGCCGCCTGTTCCGGCGCGACGGCGGGCTTTTGTCGCCGCCTTGCCGGCAATTTCCTGCGGTCAGACGTTGCTGATCGCCCGCACTTCCTCAATCGCCGTCAGGCCGGCCAGCACCTTGTGGATGCCGTCCTGGCGGAGCGTGCGCATGCCTTCGTTCATCGCGGCGCGTTGCAACTCTTCGGCGCGGGCGCTGGTCTGGATCAGGTGGCGCAACTCGCGGCTGACCACCAACAACTCATGCAGGCCGATGCGGCTGGAAAACCCGCTCTGGCCACATTGCGTGCAGCCTGGCGCGTGGTGTTTGTGCAGCACACCGTCCTGGCCGTAGCGGCCGGTCCATTCGCTCAGCAGCGTTTCACGGTCGGGGCACTGCGTGGGGTCGGGGTAGGACAGCAGGTACTCGTCCAACAGCGTCTGGGTTTCCTCCAGGCTGGCCGGGTTGCTGGTGACGCAGTGCTTGCACCAGCGCCGCACCAGGCGCTGGGCCAGCACCGCCAGCAGACTGTCGGCAAAGCTGAACGGGTCCATGCCCATGTCGAGCAGCCGGGTCACGGTTTCGGGGGCGTTGTTGGTGTGCAGCGTGCTCATCACCAGGTGACCGGTGAGTGAGGCTTCGATCGCCATCTGCGCGGTTTCGCTGTCGCGGATCTCGCCCACCATCACCACGTCCGGATCGGCGCGCAAGAAAGCCCGCAACGCCTTGGCAAAGGTCCAGTCGATCTTGGGATTGATCTGGACCTGGCGCAGGCCGGTCTGGGTGATCTCGACCGGATCTTCGGCGGTCCAGATCTTGCGCTCGGGCGTGTTGATGTGGCCGAGAGCAGCATGCAGCGTGGTCGTCTTGCCACTGCCGGTGGGGCCGACACACAGCACCATGCCGTAAGGCCGCTCGATGACCAGTTTCAACTTGGTCAGCGTTGCGGGATCCAGGCCCATGGCCTCCAGCGGCAGGGTGCGGGCCGATGTCAGCAACCGCATCACCACGTCCTCCAGCCCGTTGGCGGTGGGGATGGTGGCCACCCGCAGTTCCAGCCGCTGGCCCTGCACCCAGCGGCCGAAGCTGATCTTGCCGTCCTGCGGCTTGCGGCGCTCGGAGATGTCGAGGTCGCACATGATCTTGATGCGCGCCACCATCGCCTGGCGGTAGCTGGCCGGCAGCTCGATGTAGGGCCGCAGCACACCGTCGCGCCGGAACCGGATGCGCACTTTCTCGTTGCCGGGCTGGCACTCGATGTGGATGTCGGACACGCCTTGCTGGCGCGCCTCCAGGATGGTGGTGTTGATCAGCCGCACCAGCGAGTTGTCGCTCTGCTCAATTGGCGTGTCGTCGTCACGGTTGACGGGGCCGTGCTGCTGCTCCAGGTTGGCCAGCAATTTGTCGGCACTGTCATTGCCGTCGGGGTCACTCAGCTTGACCAGGGCAGTCAGGTCCTGGCCCGGGTCGATGCTGTCCTTGCCCAGGCGCAGGTAGATGCGGTCGATGGCCGCGGACAGCGAGCCAGCGCGTGCCAGCACCGGCAGCACCTTGCATTGCGCTGAGAACTCGATCTCGTCGATGGCTTTGCGCGCCGACGGGTCTTCCAGCGCGACCACCAGCCGACCGCCACGCATCATCAGCGGCAACGCCAGCAGGCGACGGGCGGCCGAGATCGGCAGGCGCAGCGCGCCCTCAGCCTCGACCGGGAAGGCGTTGACATCGACGATCGGGTAACCCATCTTGCGTGCCAGCGCGGTCTGCAGGTCGGCCCGGGTGACGTCGCCGCGCCGCACCAGCAACTCGCCCAATGGCAGGCTGCGATCGCGGGACTGCAGGCTCAGCACTTCGGCCAGCTTGGCCTCGGTCAGGTAGCCGAGCGCCAGCAAGGCTTCGCCGATGCGCACCATTGGCATTTTTGCCTGCTGGTCGATGGCCAGCAGCAGTTGCGCCGGTGTGACGATTTGCTGGGTCAGCAGGATGTCACCCAACTTGCGCGCGCGCAGCTGCGCCTGCTCAGTCGCGGCTTCGTCGAGTTGCGTCGGCGTGGTGGCCTGCTGGGCCAGCAGCACCTCACCAATGCGCGGGCTGAACGCCTCGGGCGCCAGCATTGCCCGCGGGTAGAAGCTGCGCAGCACATGGCCGGTCCGGTCCATCGGGGCAAAGGTGAACAGGCCCAGCGGCGACTCGACCTGGCCGACGCTGTCGTGCGCGATGGTTTGGCCGTCCTTGAATTGCAGGTTGACGCTGACCAGCGTGCGGTGCGGCAGCAGCGGAGTGGTGGCGTCAAACGCGGCACCGGCAGGCGGCGCTAGCGGCGGCAACGGGCGGGTCAGTGTGAGGCGGCGAAACTGTGTCAGCTTGAGGGTGAGCGTGCCCCGCGAGGACGCCATCAGCAAATGCACCAGACCGGCGTCGGCGTCGAAAAAGCTCAGCCGGCCGATGCTGATCTTGCCGTTGATGCCTTCGATTTCACAGGGTTCGGGCCCGGTCTGACAGGTGGGCGCCGGGTAGCCTGGGGTGGGCGGGGTGGGCCAGGCAAACGGCTCGACAGCCGGGCGCGTTTGTGCCAACGCTGCTGCGGTGGCCGGTGAACGCGGGGCGGCAGGCGTGGATGGCGCGCTGTCATCCGGCGCCTGCGGTACCAGAGACAAGGGCAGAGACATGTCGGACATGGCGGTTTCCTGGCAAATGCGCTGCCCGCACAGCCGCCAAAGGGGCTGCGGGCCAGCGCTCTGATGCTAGGTCGCAGCCGCCGCCAGGCAAGGCCCGATCAACCGCGTCTTTGCCCGTTTGCTCGGGCCTTGGCTCCGGCAGACGCCGGACTACTGCCTCAGCCCATCTTGGCCGGCAGAGGCGTGACGTTACCGGTGAAGATCCATTTCAGCGCCACCGGCGCCACGATAAATAAGTAAAACGGCAGTGTGACCCGGGCGATCCAGCCAATCTCGCGCTTGGTCATGCCCTGCAGCACAAACAAATTGAACCCCACCGGCGGTGTGATCTGCGCCATCTCAACCACCAGCACGATGAAGATGCCGAACCACAGCAGGTCGATGCCGGCTTTTTGCACCGTGGGCAGGATCACGCCCATCGTCAGCACCACCATCGAGATGCCATCCAGGAAACAGCCCAGCACGATGTAGAACAACATCAGCGCGGTCAGCAGCGCCACCGGCTGCAGGTTCAGGCCGCCGATCCACTCGGCCAAATGGCGCGGCAGGCCGATGTAGCCCATTGCCAGCGTCAAAAACGACGCACCGGCCAGGATCAGCGCGATCATGCAGTACAGCCGGGTGCCGCCCATCAGCGCCTCTTTGAAGGTGGCCCAGTTCAGCGAGCCCTGCAAGGCTGAGAGCACCAGCGAGCCGACCACACCCACCGCAGCCGCTTCGGTGGCGGTGGCCACGCCGGAGTAGATCGAGCCCAGCACCGCGCCGATCAGCAGCACCACCGGGATCAGATGGCGTGACTCGAACAGTTTTTGCCGGAACGTCATCGGCACGTCGGCTGGCGGCACCCGACCCGGGTTGAGCAGCGCCCAAACCACCAGGTAGCCCGAAAACAATGAGGCCAGCATCACCCCCGGCAGCACCCCGGCCATGAACAGCTTGGCGATCGAGACATCGGCCGAAACGCCGTAGACGATCATGATGATCGACGGCGGGATCAACAGCCCCAGCGTGCCGGCGCCGGCCAGCGAGCCGATGCTGATGTCGTCCGGGTAGCCGCGGCGCTTGAGCTCAGGCAGGGTCATCTTGCCGATCGTGGCGCAGGTGGCCGCGCTGCTGCCGGAGACCGCGGCAAAGATGGTGCAGCCGATCACGTTGGTGTGCAGCAGCCGGCCGGGCAGGGCCTGTACCCACGGTGCCAGGCCGCGGAACATATCGTTGGACAGCCGGGTGCGGAACAGGATCTCGCCCATCCAGATAAACAGCGGCAGCGCGGTCAACGTCCAACTCGACGACGAGCCCCAGATCGTGACCGCCATCGCGTCGCCGGCGGGCCGGCTGGCAAACATCTGCATGCCGATCCAGGCCACGCCTGAGAGCGCCAGGCCGATCCACACGCCGCTGGCCAGGATGGCAAACAGCGCGCCGATCAGCAGCACGGTGATGAGCAGGTCATTCATGGGGATGCTGTTTGGGGTGCGTCATTCGTTGTGCAGCATCTCGTCGCTGGCGGTGGCAACCCGCAGGCCGCGCCACTCCAGCACCCACTCGTCCAGCAACGCAATCAGCAGGATCAGCGTGCCGGCGGCCATGACCAGTTGCGGCAGCCAGAGCGGCGTGGCGTCGTTGCTGGTGGAGATGTCGTTGAACGTGTGCGACTGCCAGGCCAACCGGGCGCTGTAGGCCGCCAGCAGCCCAGCCAGCGCAGCCGATGCGCCCAGCGCCCACAGCTCCAGCAGACGCTTGGCGCGACCCGACAAGGCACTGACCAGCAGCGTGACCCGGATATGCTCACCGCGCTTCAAGGTGTGGGCCAGCGCCAGAAACCCGGCGCCGGCCATCAGGTAGCCGGCGTAGGCATCGGTGCCTGGCAGATGAAAGTGCAGCAGCCGGCCGGTGACTGACAACATCACCATCACCAGCAGCGCCACCATGCACAGTGCGGCCAGTGCGGCGGCACCATCAAACAGGCCATCCAACAAGCGCCTCATCGTGCACGCCTCTGCGGATTACTTGGTGAACGCGTCAACCAGACCCTTGCCTTCAGGGCCGGCTTTTTCAAGCCATTCTTTCAGCATGGTGTCACCGACCTTCTTCATGTCGGCTTTGAGCTGGGGCGATGGCGGCAGGATGGTCATGCCGTTTTTCTTCAGCAGGTCGATGTACTCGGTGTTCTTGGTCCTTGACGTGGCCCAACCCCGGGTCTCGGCCTCGGCGCCGGCCTTGAGCAAGGCCGCCTGGGTCGGCTTGTCAAGGGCATCAAACGCCGCCTTGTTGATCAGCACTGCGTTTTTGGGCAACCAGGCCTGGGTGTCCATCCAGTATTTCAGGTGCTCGAAGGTCTTGGTGTCGTAGCCGGTCGAGCCCGACGACATGTAGCTCTCGACCACGCCGGTGGCCATCGCCTGCGACAACTCGGCTGCCTGCACGGTGACCGGCTGGGCGCCGACCAGCTCGGCGATGCGCGCGGTGGACGGGCTGTAGGCACGCCACTTGACGCCCTTCAGGTCGGCGCCTGAGTTGATCGGCTTCTTGGCGTAGATGCCTTGCGGCGGCCAGGCCACCGAGTACAGCAACAGCATGCCCTGCTCGGCCAGCTTCTTGTCGAGCAGCGGCTTTTGCACCTTGTAGAGTTTGGCCGCCTCGTCGTAGCTGTCGGCCAGGAACGGCAGGCCGTCGGCGGCGTAGATCGGCCACTCGTTGCTGAAGTTGGCCAGCAGGATCTCGCCGATCTGGGCCTGGCCGCCTTGCACCGCGCGCTTGATCTCAGTAGCCTTGAACAGCGACGCATTGGCATGCACCGTGATCTTGAGCTTGCCGGCCGTGGCCTTGTCGACGTCGGCCGCAAACTGCACCAGGTTTTCGGTGTGGAAGTTGCTGGCAGCGTAGCCGGCGGGCAGGTCCCATTTCGTCTGGGCAACGCTGGCGCCGACAAAAACCAACAGGGCGGCGGCGGTGAGGGCCAGCGGGAGGTGGCGGCGAAGTACGGGCATGAGCGCTCCGGTCAGTGGGGTGGACAAAAGCTGGCAAGCATGAAGGGTGCGAGGCGCCGGGCTATCGGGGTTTGCCTCAAGTGCATTGAAGTCTAGATATTTTTGAGATAAATTGTCAATAATTCTTAGACGTTCTGGTGAAAACCCCGATGCCCACCTCACCTGCAAACCCCGCTGAACGGCAACCCGAACCTGCGTCCGCCAGCCCGGCGCCCACCGCCGGCGCTGGCGCGCCCGCGCGTGCCGGCATCGTGTCGTCATCGCACCTGGTGTCGCCCCGCAGCACCGAGTTGTCGGAGTTCGAGTTCGGTCTGATCGTTGCCTGGAACGCCTTCTCACGCTGGGCCGTGCGCTGCATGGCGGCGGCCGGCTGCGGCGACATGACCATCACCGACGTGCTGCTGCTGCACCATGTCAACCACCGGGCCCGCAACAAGAAGCTCGCCGACATCTGCTTTGTGCTGAACTACGAGGACACGCATGTGGTGGCGTACTCGCTCAAGAAACTGGTGGCGGCCGGGTTGGTGGTGGCCGAGAAGCAGGGCAAGGAGGTGTATTACAGCCCCACGACCGAGGGTGAACAGGTGGTGCAGCGCTACCGCGCGCTGCGCGAGGACTGCCTGGTGGCCAATTTGGACGTGGAACGCAATGCCGACATCGGCGAGATGGCGCGGCTGATGCGCACGATGTCGGGGCTATACGACCAGGCGGCCCGCGCGGCCAGTTCACTGTGAACCATCACGACACCCCACGCTGGCAGTTCTGGATCGACCGCGGCGGCACCTTCACCGACATCGTCGCCCGCCGTCCCGATGGTGTGCTGGTCACCGCCAAGCTGCTCAGCGAAGACCCCGAGCACTACGGTGACGCGGCGGTCGAGGGCATGCGCCGCCTGCTGGGCCTGGTCGCAGGTGCACCGATCACGCCCGACCGGGTCGAGTGCGTGAAGATGGGCACCACCGTGGCCACCAATGCGCTGCTGGAGCGCAAGGGCGACCGCACCGTGCTGGTGATCACCCGCGGCTTTGGCGACGCGCTGCGCATCGCCACCCAGGCCCGGCCCCGGCTGTTTGACCGCCGCATCGTGCTGCCCGAGCTGCTGTACGAGCAGGTGGTCGAGGCCTCTGAGCGCTGCGACGCCCATGGCAGCGTACTGCTGCCGCTGGACGCGGCGGCCTTGCGGCGTGACCTGCAGCCGGCCTTTGATGCCGGCATCCGGGCCTGTGCGGTGGTGTTCATGCACGGCTGGCGCTCGCCCGCGCACGAGCTGGCTGCCGCGGCCATCGCCCGCGGGATCGGCTTTACCCAGGTCAGCGTGTCGCACCAGGTCAGCCCCCTGATCAAGCTGGTGCCGCGCGGCGACACCACCGTGGTCGACGCCTACCTCTCGCCCATCCTGGCGCGCTACGTGGCCCAGGTGGCGGCGCAGATGCCGGGGGTGCCGCTGTACTTCATGCAAAGCTCGGGCGGGCTGACGTCGGCGCTGCGCTTCCAGGGCAAGGACGCGATCCTGTCCGGCCCGGCCGGCGGCATCGTCGGCATGGTGCGCACCGCACTTGCGGCAGGCCACGGCAAGCTGATCGGCTTCGACATGGGCGGCACGTCCACCGATGTGTCGCACTACACCGTGGCCGCCGATGGTTCGGCAGGTGAATTTGAGCGCGCCTTCGACACCCAGGTGGCGGGGGTGCGCATGCGTGCGCCGATGATGAGCATCCACACCGTGGCCGCGGGCGGCGGGTCGGTCATCAGCTTCGATGGTGCCCGGCTGCGGGTCGGGCCCGAGTCGGCCGGCGCCAATCCGGGCCCGGCGGCCTACCGGCGCGGCGGCCCGCTGACCGTGACCGATGCCAATGTGATGCTGGGCCGCGTCCAGCCGGCGCACTTTCCGGCGGTGTTCGGCCCTGCGGCCGACCAGCGGCTGGACGGCGAGGTGGTGCAGCAGCGGTTTGCCGAGTTGGCCTGGCGCATCAGCCAGGCCACCGGCCGGCCCACCACGCCCGAGGCCGTGGCCGCCGGTGCGCTGCAGATAGCGGTGGCCAGCATGGCCAATGCGATCAAGCGCATCTCGGTGGCGCGGGGCTATGACGTCACCGCTTACACGCTGCAGTGTTTTGGCGGTGCCGGTGGCCAGCATGCCTGCGCCGTGGCCGACGCACTGGGCATGACCACCGTGCTGATCCACCCGCTGGCGGGTGTGTTGTCGGCCTACGGCATGGGTCTGGCCGACCAGACGGCGATGCGCGAGGCCTCGATCGAGCTGGCCCTGGACGCTGCCGGTCTGGCCGCTGCACACCAGCGCCTGGCCACGTTGGGTGATGCGGCGCAAGCCGAGGTGGCTGCGCAAGGTGTGCCCGCAGACAACATCGAGCGGGTCGAGCGTCTGCTGCTGCGCTACCAGGGCACCGACACCGCGTTGCCGGTAGCGCCGGCCAGCCCCGCAGCAATGCGCGAGGCCTTTGAGGCCGCCTACCGCCAGCGCTTTGCCTTTGGCCTGCCGGACCGGGGGCTGGTGATCGAGGCCGCGTCGGTGGAGGCGATCGGGGTGTCGCAGGGGGTGGGGCCGGGCAGCGCTGGCACGCCGCAGCCCGGGGTGGGCAACGGGCGGCCTTCGCCGCCGGCCGAGATGCCGGTGGATGTGTCGGTGAAGTTGCCGGTGCCGGTGCCATTGCAGGTGCCACTTCAGGTGCAGATGCACTGCGCGCCGGACGACGGCAGCGCTGATGTCTGGCGCGATGCGGCGCTGCACCAGCGCGATCAGCTGCCCGCCGGTGCCGCGGTGCACGGCCCGGCGGTGATCGCCGAGCACAACGCCACCACGGTGATCGAGCCCGGCTGGTTGGCCCGCGTGGGCGATGACCGGTCGCTCACGCTGCGCCGGGTGCGGCCCCGCGCTGCGGCGCAGGCCATCGGCACGGCGGCCGACCCGGTGATGCTGGAGGTGTTCAACAACCTGTTCATGAACATCGCCGAGCAGATGGGGCTGCGGCTGCAGAACACCGCGCACTCGGTCAACATCAAGGAGCGGCTGGATTTTTCATGCGCACTGTTCGACGCCCAGGGCGCGCTGATCGCCAACGCGCCGCACATGCCGGTGCACCTGGGCTCGATGAGCGAGTCCATCAAGACCGTTATCGCACGCAACCCGGCCATGCAGGCGGGCGATGTCTATGTGCTCAACGACCCCTACCACGGCGGCACCCACCTGCCTGACGTGACGGTGGTCACGCCCGTCTACCTGGCCGGCAGCGCGCAGCCGGGGTTTTATGTCGCCAGCCGCGGCCACCATGCCGACATCGGCGGCATCACGCCGGGGTCGGTGCCGCCGTTTTCCCGCAGCATCGACGAAGAAGGCGTGCTGCTGGACAACCTGCTGCTGGTGCGCGACGGCCAGTTGCGCAAGGCCGACCTGCGTGCCCGGCTGGGCGCGGGCCGCTGGCCGGCGCGCAACCCCGACCAGACCATGGCCGACCTGCGCGCCCAGATCGCGGCCAACGAGAAAGGCGTGCAGGAGTTGCATGCGATGGTGGCGCAGTGGGGCCTGGCCACGGTGGTGGGCTACATGCGCCATGTGCAGGACAACGCCGAAGAGTCGGTGCGGCGTGTCATCACGGCGCTCAAGGACGGCCACTTCACGCTGCCCATGGACAACGGCGCGCAGATCGTCGTCAACCTGACGGTCGATACCGGCCGCCGCGAGGCCACCATCGACTTCACCGGCACCAGCGCGCAGTTGCCCGACAACTTCAACGCGCCCAAAGCGGTGACCATGGCCGCGGTGCTGTATGTCTTCCGCACGCTGGTGGACGACGACATCCCGCTCAACGCCGGTTGTCTCAAGCCGTTGCAGGTCATCGTGCCGCCGGGCTGCATGCTCAACCCGAACCCGCCGGCAGCGGTGGTGGCGGGCAACGTCGAGACCTCGTCCTGCGTCACCAACGCGCTGTACGGCGCGCTGGGCGTCATGGCAGCCAGCCAGTGCACGATGAACAACTTCACCTTCGGCAACGAGACCTACCAGTACTACGAGACGATTTCGGGCGGCTCCGGCGCGGGACCGGGCTTTGACGGCACGCCTGTCGTGCAGACCCACATGACCAACTCACGCATGACCGACCCCGAGGTGCTGGAGTTCCGCTTTCCGGTGCGGCTCGACAGTTACGCGATCCGCACCGGCTCGGGCGGCGCCGGTCGCTGGCACGGTGGCGATGGCGGCGTGCGGCGGGTGCGCTTCCTGCAGCCGATGACGGCCGCGATCCTGAGCAACGGCCGGCTGCACGGTTCGTTTGGTGCCGCCGGTGGCCAGGCCGGTGCGCCCGGCATCAACCGGGTCGAGCGGGCCGACGGCCGCACCGAGCCCCTGGCCTACATCGGCGAGGTGGCGATGCAGCCGGACGATGTGTTTGTGATCGAGACACCCGGCGGTGGCGGTTGGGGCGAGCCGGCATGAACACCGAGGTCATGCGCACCGAGGGCATCAAAACGCTGCTGATCACCGGTTTCGAGCCGTTTGACGGCGAGGCCGTCAACCCCTCCTGGGCGGTGGCACAGGCGCTGCACGGCCAGGTGATTGCCGGCGCCCGCGTCGCCGCTGTGCAACTGCCCTGCGTGTTTGCCCAGGCGCTGCCGTCGCTGCAGGCAGCGCTGGACCGGCAGCGCCCCGCCTGGGTGCTGGCGCTGGGACTGGCCGGCAGTCGGTCGGCCGTCAGCGTGGAGCGGGTGGCGGTGAACCTGGTCGACGCACGCATCCCGGACAACGCGGGAGCCCAGCCGGTCGACGAGCCGGTGGTGGCGGGCGGGCCCGCGGCGTTTTTCACCGGCTTGCCGGCCAAGGCGATCGTGGCTGCGCTGCGGCAGGCCGGCTGGCCGGCCGAGTTGTCGCATTCGGCGGGCAGTTTTGTCTGCAACCAGGTGTTTTACGGGCTGATGCATGCGCTGGCAGGCC
The DNA here is from genome assembly GCA_031394235.1 of Betaproteobacteria bacterium. Lineage (GTDB taxonomy): Bacteria > Pseudomonadota > Gammaproteobacteria > Burkholderiales > Burkholderiaceae_C > Pseudaquabacterium. The sequence goes on along the minus strand of JANMXG010000198.1, from coordinate 5 downwards.
AGCCC
>JANMXG010000197.1:0-7406 GCA_031394235.1 Betaproteobacteria bacterium | reverse complement strand
AGGCCGGCAAGCTGATGATCTGGGGCGTGGGCTCGTCGGCCACGCAACTGGACGGGCAAAACGCGTTGCAGCGGCTGTACGGTCCGTCGTCGGGCGGTGGCAACCTGGCGCGCTTCAAGTTGCCCGAGTTCGATGCGCTCTACACCCAGATGTCGTCGCTGCCCAACGGGCCGGAGCGGGATGCCTTGTTCCTGCAAGCCAAGCGCTTGTCCACCGCGTATGCACCCTACAAGCAGCATGTGCACCGGGTCTACACCGACATGGTCCAGCCCTGGTTTGTGGGTTACCGGCGCGGCCTGTTCTGGAACCGCTGGTGGCACATGGTGGACGTGGACCCGGCGCTGCGGCCGGCCGAGTAGGCGCCAGCGCGGCAGCTGATTGAAGGCCGGCCGGCACGAAGCGGCGCACGCTGCGGCCAGTGGGATCACTTCTTCTTCTTGCTGCGCTCCGGCACCACGGTCGTGATGGTGGCGGTGACCGCGCCGGGCGACAGCGGCTTGGCGGTGCTGTCGTCTTTCTTGGGTTTTTTGGTTTCTTTGCTGCTGCGTTGCTGGGACTTGGCCATGGCGGCGCTCCTTGCTTTGCCGCACCGGGATGGCGCGGGATGGCGCATGCTTGCGGCTGACGGCGGGCTTGTCAATCTTTGGCCGGGTGCCCCATGTGCGATGGCCCTGCCGCTGTGGCGCCGCCGCCATCACGCCGGCTGAACGAGGCCCGCGGCTCAGCTGGCCGGCAGATCCGCGCGGGCCTTGACGATCACCGCGCGGGCCTGCAACTCGCTGTCCAGCGAGGCATCCAGTGGCGACCGGCACAGGCCGGCGTGGTCGTAGCGGGCGTTTTCGTACAGCGCTGCAGCGGCCGGAAAGGTGCTGAGCAGCGCGTCCAGCCCGCCGTCCAGCGTCAGGCCGTCGAGCAAGTGCGCCAGGTGGCGCACCAGCCGGCGGTACTGCGCCGCGCCGATGCGCTGGCCGCTGTTTTCCACCCGTTGCAGCAGTTCAGCCAGGGTGATGGCGGTCTTGAGCGCGCCGGTGATCGGCTGCCCGCCCGGGGGCTGGGCGGCGGGGTTGGATGCGGGGCGGGCGGTGTGCATGTCGGGGCTCCTGGGACCCGCAACAGGCGGGTCCGATGCACTCCAGATGGTGATGGCGGTCCGGCTTGCAAGGTGGGGGTGGGCGCCGAGGTCAATCAGGCGCTGCGTTGGCGCCGGTGGCGTGCCGGTCCAGCGTGTCGACAAACGCGTCGAACACCTGCCACAGCGGGGCCAGTGATGCGGCGTCGGTCGGTGCCAATGCCGCCAGCGCCAGCAGCACCGCCTCGAAGGTCGAGCGCTGTTGGGCGCCGCGGGCGCGCCGAACGCGGTAGCGCGAGGGCGGCGGGTCGGCCAGCGTCAGTCGGGGCAGGCCTTGCAGCCAAGGGCTGTCGTAGAGCATGCGCAGGCTCTTGCGCCAGGTGCCGTCGATCACCACCAACCGCAGCTGCGTGGGCTGCGCCAGCCAGGCGCTGTCCAGCGGCGGTGGCGCGGGCAAAGCGGCATCAAGGGGGGTTGCGGGGTAAAGCAGAAGATCGCGCCGGGGCGGGCCGGGCGCCGCGGCCAGGCCGGGCGGTTGCACAGCGTCGTCGGCGTCCGGCGGCGTGGGCCAGGCATCGCCCACCAACAGCCGGCTGTCCGTCAGCGCCAGGTGCAGCAGCCGGGCCGTGCCCTTGGGCTCACGCTGCTCGCGGCGGTGCTGCAGGATCAGCAGCGCCACGGCGGTGGCCACCGGCACGCCGGGCCGCGCCAGCACGGCACAAATGCAGGCCGCCCGCAGGCAGCGCAGGCAGGGTGGGCGGCGGGGGACAGCGGGGTTGATGGGCCGGGTTCAGACCAGGAAGGCCTCGGCCAGCCGCACCCAGTAGCTGGCGCCGGTGCCCAGGCAGCGGTCGTTGAAGTCGTAGGCCGGGTTGTGCACCATGCAGCCGCCCTCACCGACGCCCTGGCCCACGCCGTTGCCCAGCAGCAGGTAGCTGCCCTTGCATTTTTCGAGAAAAAACGAGAAGTCCTCGCTGCCGGTCAGTGGTTGCAGCGGCGGCATGATGCCGGCCTCGCCGACCCAGTCCAGCGCCACCTGGCGGGCAAAGGCGGTGGACTCGGCATCGTTGATCAGCACCGGGTAGCGCCACTGGTAGTCGATGTCCACGGTGGCGCCAAACACCGCGGCTTGCGCCCGCGCAACCTCGGTGATGCGCTGCTTGAGCTGCTCGCGCACGGCCGGCCGCAAGGCGCGTACCGTCAGCTTCAGCTCGGCCTGCTGCGGGATCACGTTGGCGGCCGAGCCGGCATGGAACGCGCCCACCGTGATGATCGCCATGTCCAGTGGCGGCACGTTGCGCGAGACGATGCTCTGCAGCGCCATCACGATGGCCGACGCGGCCACCACCGGGTCCACCGCCAGCTGCGGCATCGCACCGTGGCCGCCCTTGCCGTGCACTGTCAGGACCACGGTGTCGCTGCTGGCCATCGCCGGCCCGGCCAGAAAGCCCAGCGTGCCCTCGGGGTGGCCGGGCATGTTGTGCAGCGCAAACATCGCATCGCAGGGGAATTTCTCGAAAAAGCCCTGCTCGATCATGTGGCGCGCGCCGCCAAAACCCTCCTCGGCGGGCTGGAACACGACATGCAGCGTGCCGTTGAAACTGCGGCTGGCGGCCAGGTGCCGGGCTGCTGCCAACAGCATGGTGGTGTGGCCGTCGTGGCCGCAGGCGTGCATCTTGCCCAGCACCTGGCTGGCCCAGGCGTGTTGAGCGGTCTCCTGGATCGGCAGCGCGTCCATGTCGGCCCGGATGCCCAGGCGCTTGGTGCCATCGCCCACCACCAGCGTGCCCACCACGCCGGTGCCGCCCAGGCCGCGGTGCACCGCATAGCCCCAGCGCGCCAGGCGCTCAGCCACCAGGTCGCTGGTTTTGAACTCCTCGAAGCCCAATTCAGGGTTGGCGTGGATCTGGTGCCGTGTGGCCAGCATCTCGGGCTCCAGCGCACGGATCGCGTCCAGGGCGGGCAGGTCGGCACGGGCGTTCATCGGGTCTCCTCGGGGTGGCAGTGGCGGATGCGGTTCAGAAGGGTCGTCACCAGCCACCAAAACGCGGCCAGACGGCCAGCAACTGCTGGGCTTCGTCCAGCAGCTGGTAGTGCGCAAACTGGGCGCAGGTGGCGCAGGCATGGTTGGGCAGGATGCGCAGCAGTGCGCCCACCGGCAGGTCCAGCAACCGGGCCGGGTCGCCACTGCGGTGGGCAATGGTGCCGTGCTCCTGGTTGGCGGCGATCACGGTGTAGTCGGGCAGCACCCGACCCTCGGCGTCGCAGACCAGGCCATAGCCCTGGTCGATGGCCTGGCCGGCGGTGCCGCGGTCGCGCGACATGGCCATCCAGCCGGCGTCCACCAGCGTCCAGCCCTTGGTGCGCTGGTGGCCCACCACGCTGGTCAGTACCGACACGGCGATGTCATCGGTTGTGCACACCCCCAGCCCGGCCATCACCAGGTCCTGAAAGACGTAGACGCCGGCACGCAGCTCGGTCACGCCGGCCAGACCTTGGGCAAACAGCGCGGTCGGGGTAGAACCCACACTGACCACCGGCGCCGAATGGCCGGCGGCGCGCAGGTTGTGGGCGGCGCGCACGGCGCCAGCCCGCTCTTGCTCGGCGGCGGCTTGCAGGGCGGCTGGGCTGCGGCAGTCGTAGCTGGCACCCAGGTGGGTCAGCACCCCCAGCAGCTGCAGATTCGGCGTTGTCGCTGGCGGCCCCAGCGCGGCGGCCACGGCCCGCAGCGCTGCCGCATCGTCGGGTGCGATGCCGGCGCGGTGGCCGTCGGTGTCGATCTCGATCAGCACGCCCAAGGGCGCGGCAAAGCGGTCGGCAGCAGCGCGCAGCGCTTGTGCGGCGCCAACGCTGTCCAGGATCACCCGCAGCCGCACGCCGCCAGCCAGCAGCCGCGCCACGTGTTGAAGCTTGTTCGGCGTGATGCCGACTGCGTAGGTGATGTCGTCAAAGCCTTCGGCGGCGAACTGGTCGGCCTCGCGCAGCGTGGACACCGTGATCGGCCCGGCCGCCGCACCCAGCATCGCACGGGCCACCGGCAGGCACTTGGCGGTCTTGACATGCGGCCGGAACACCACCCCCAGCGCCTCGACCCGCTGTTGCATGCGGGCGATGTTGGCAACCATGCGCGGCTGCGACAGCAGCAGGGCGGGGGTTTCCAGCGGGCTGGCCGGGTGCAGTGCGGGTGTTTGCAGCATGGTGTGGCCCACTGTAGCGCGGCGCTTGGGGGGCGCCCGGCCTGCACCGTTGCGCTGCTTCAGCCCCGCGTCCCCACGCCGGCGGGGCGCGGCGTGGGCTGGCTTGGGTCAGTGTGGGGCGTCGGCGGACGCTGGGCTCAGCTCGAGGGCCTCGGCTTCGACCACCCGCAGCAGGGCCGTCTCCAGCAAGGCCCGGGCGTGGCCGGCCGCCCGCAACAGGTCGGCATGCAGCGCAGCGTCGGCCGGGCCGGCGCTCAGGCACTCGGCGCTGTAGGTTTCGAACAGGCCCAGTTGCAGCACCAGCCCGGCCAGGTGGCGCGGGCATTCACAGGCCACGGGATTGGCCATGGCGCTCAGCCGGTCGAGCTGGGCGGGGTCGAACCGGCGCGGTGGCGCGTCACCCTGACCGGGAGCGGGCAGCGGGGCACTGGCCGCCGGGGCTGTGGTGGCGTCCAGCGTCAGCGCCGCCAGAGCGGCATCGACCTGCACCCGCAGATCGGCGTCGTCCAGTGGCGCGCGGTGCAGGTGGCAACCGGCATCGCGCAGGCGCTTTGCGGCCAGATCGGCACCAAAGCCGTAGACCACGATGCAACGCCGCACGCCCAGGCGCTGTTTCAGCGCCAGCAGGCGATTGACCGTCTCGGGCTGCAGCGTTGGCATTTCGGCGATCAGCAGGTCGGCCTGTGCACCGGCGGCCGTCGGGTTGCCCGGCTCGGTGGCGCGGTCGGCCTGGGCCGCCTCGGCGGCGGCCAGGTCGGCCCACGTGCCCACACGCTGCAGTGCGCAGGCGCCCAGCCGGCGCGGCAGGCCCAGGCCCAGCATGCAGGCGCGCGGCCGAGCGGCGGCGACTGCCGGCGGGGCGCCCAGCGCGGCGCGCGCATCGGTGATCTCCTGCAGCTCGGGCGTGGTCAGCCGGGCCACCGTGCCGATGGCATGGCCCAGCTCGATCAGCTGCGTGATCAGCAGCAGACGCTCAACGTCAGCGCCGGAGTAGAGCCGGTGGCCACTGTCGGTCACCGCCGGGGCAATGACCTGGTAGCGACGCTCCCAGATGCGCAGCGTGGACACGGGGATTTGGGCCATGCGAGCCACTGCGCCGCTGCGGTAACGCGGCTGCTCGCTGGACACTGAGGTGAACATGTTTTGCATCACAATAGTCTAAGGATATTTGGTTTGAAATGCGCAAATCCAATGCAAAAATGATTCGTAAGTGCGACAATCTTCTTCATTGAAGGCAAAACAGCGTCAGATGAGCAGCTCTGCTTTGTTGTTCAGCTTTTGTTACGGACCATCGTGCTGCCCCTCAATCGCCCTGCCGGCGCGTTTGTGTCGTGTTTTGTTGCAAGCGTTACGCTGGCGGGCTTCGCTTTCCTCTCCTTGCCGTTACCGGAGTCGGCTCGGGGTACCTCTTGATCCGGACAAGGACATTCCCACCATGAACAGCCGCCGCCACTTCATCATCACCCTGGTTCCCGCCACGTTGGCAATCGGTGCCGCCACGCAGGCCCTGGCCCAGCCGGCCAAAGTCGACGAAAACGACGCCGCCGCCAAGGCCATCGGCTACAAGCACGACGCCAGCAAGGTCGATGCGGCCAAGTACCCCACTTACGCCAAGGGCAAGGTTTGCGCCGGCTGCGCGCTGTACGCCGGCAAGTCCGGCGAGCCCTGGGCAGCGTGCCCGATCGTCGGGGGCAAACTGGTCAACGCCAACGGTTGGTGCACCGCCTGGGTCAAGAAGGCCTGATCGAGGCCCGACCGGGGCCTGACCAGGGCCTGACCGGGCCCTGACCGGGCCCATTGGGACACTGCCCCGGGCTAACCCCGGGTCGCCAGCGACGGGCGGAAGTGCGGTAATCACTTTTGCACCGCGCCGCGGTGGTTTGCCCGTCCCCACCAGGAGCGCCCATGATCAAAGTCCACATCCTGTACCCGAACAGCCCCGGCATTCGATTCGACATGGCGTATTACGCCGACCGCCACATGCCGATGGTGCAAGCCAGGATTGGCGCCGCCTGTACCGGTTTTACGGTGGACGCCGGTATGGCCGGTGGCGCACCGGGCCAGGCCGCACCCTATGTGGCGGTTGGTGCGCTGCTGGTCACGTCGGTCGAGGCCTTCGGCGCGGCGATGGGTGAGCATGGCGCGGAGATCATGGGCGATATCCCCAATTACACCGACGCCCAACCGGTGATCCAGATCAGCGAAGTCAAGGTCGGCTGAGCGGGCACCGCCGCCGGTGGTCCGTCCCGGCGCAGCACAGCGCCAGAAACCCACGGCAGAATCACTCACTTGACAGTGATGGGAGCCCGCCTTGCGCCCTGCGCCCTGCGCCGCTGACCGGGTCAAGCCCACTCGCGGTGCGACCCGCTGACAGTGTGCGGTCAAGCGACAGGGCCTAGCCTCGCCCCGCGCACATCGGCCCGGCCGAATGGGCCGCGATGCCATCGAGCGGGTTCAGGTCGAACACCTGTACCTGGAAGTCGCTCAGGCGGGCGGCGGCGGTGGCCAGCGCGTGGGCGCTGCCGACTCAGGCCAACAGGCCGGCGGCGGCCAGCGCCGTGGGGATGAAAGTGGACTTGCGCATGGGTTCCCTTGGGGTTTGGCTTGTCTGTGGCGTGATGCACAGCATGACGGCGCGCGAACTTCTTATCGCTGGTCAAGAAGTCAAGCGATCAGGCTGCGTTTGTCATCCGCTTGGGACGCTAACCCCCTAAGGACGGTCTGCACAAAGCCAGTCCAAATGTGCTTGGCTGGGGTAGAAGTACCTGCGAAAATATAACCCATGAAGCAAGCGACTCTGGGCCTGAACCTGACGACCAAGCGCACGTGCAAGCGTGAGTTTCTCGACGAGATGAATCGCGTGGTGCCCTGGGCGGCGCTGGTGGAGTGGGTGGCGCCATTCGCACCCGAGGGACGGCGCGGTCGTCCGCCGTTTTCGGTCGAGACGATGCTGCGGGTCCACTTCATACTGCAGGGGTTCACGCTGAGTGACCCCGCAGTGGAAGAGGCGTTGCACGACACGCCGCTGCTGCGTGAATTTGCAGGACTGGACAACTGGACCTCGCGCCTGCCCGACGAGACGACCATCCTGCGGTTTCGCCACTTGCTGGAAAAGCACAAGCTGGCGCCGCAGATCCTGT